>NZ_JBHVYE010000007.1:288099-306505 GCF_042881135.1 Streptomyces sp. NPDC058284 | reverse complement strand
CCGGAAGACCGGGGGGCCGCCGCCTTCGTACGTACGTCTACGACGTCCGCGCGCCTACAGGTCTAGCTGAAGGAGTCGCCGCAGGCGCAGGAGCCCGTGGCGTTCGGGTTGTCGATCGTGAAGCCCTGCTTCTCGATGGTGTCCACGAAGTCGATGGAGGCGCCGCCCAGGTAGGGAGCGCTCATCCGGTCGGTGACGACCTTCACGCCGTCGAAGTCCTTGACGACGTCGCCGTCGAGCGAGCGCTCGTCGAAGAACAGCTGGTAGCGCAGGCCCGAGCAACCGCCGGGCTGAACGGCGACGCGCAGCGCCAGGTCGTCCCGGCCCTCCTGCTCGAGGAGGCCCTTGACCTTGGCCGCGGCGGCGTCCGACAGGAGGATGCCGTCGCTCACGGTGGTGGTCTCGTCCGATACGGACATCTGCTTCTCTCCCGGGTTGTACGGAGACTGCTTGCCGACGGTTGCAACCGGCGGGGCCGCGGATTCATTCCGGGCCGAGCGCTTACGTCCTTGCCCCTTCATGCTCGCACATGGCGTCGAGCGGGACACCGGACTGGGCGACGGCGAATGCGTCACATCGACACTATGGCCATCGTCAAACTGACGTGAAGCGGATATGATAGATAACGTCAAATCGACGAAAAGGATCCCCGGTGCCAGCCCCCGGCTCCACCGGAGCGGCTCCGCCGCGCATACACAGATCAGAAAGGGTGCGTGTCGTGACCACCGCCCAGTCCCCCGTGGACCTCGATGTCCAGCCCACGCCGCTCGCTCTGCTGCTGCTCGGCCGCGAGGCCGACCCAAGGAGCGAGCGCGGCGTGGAGTGCCCCGGCGATCTGCCGTCCCCCTCCGACCCGGACCTGGTGGAGCGCGCCCGCGCCGCCAAGGAGAGGCTCGGGAGCAAGGTCTTCGTGCTGGGCCACCACTACCAGCGCGACGAGGTCATCCAGTTCGCGGACGTCACCGGCGACTCCTTCAAGCTGGCGCGTGACGCGGCCGCCCGGCCCGACGCCGAGTACATCGTCTTCTGCGGCGTGCACTTCATGGCCGAGTCCGCGGACATCCTGACGACGGACGACCAGAAGGTCGTCCTGCCGGACCTGGCCGCCGGCTGCTCGATGGCCGACATGGCCACCGCCGACCAGGTCGCCGAGTGCTGGGACGTGCTGACCGAGGCCGGGATAGCCGAGCAGGTCGTGCCCGTCTCGTACATGAACTCCTCCGCCGACATCAAGGCCTTCACCGGCAAGCACGGCGGCACGATCTGCACGTCCTCCAACGCCAAGCGCGCCCTGGAGTGGGCCTTCGGGCAGGGGGAGCCCGGTGCGACGAAGGTGCTGTTCCTGCCCGACCAGCACCTCGGGCGCAACACGGCGGTCCGCGACATGGGCTTCTCGCTCGACGACTGCGTGGTCTACAACCCGCACAAGCCGAACGGCGGCCTGACGCCCGAGCAGCTGCGCGACGCGAAGATGATCCTGTGGCGCGGGCACTGCTCGGTGCACGGGCGCTTCTCGCTGGAGTCCGTGGAGGATGTACGCGCGCGGATTCCCGGCGTGAACGTCCTGGTGCACCCCGAGTGCAAGCACGAGGTCGTGGCCGCGGCGGACTACGTGGGCTCCACGGAGCACATCATCCAGACCCTTGAGGCGGCCCCCGCCGGTTCCAAGTGGGCCATCGGGACCGAGCTGAATCTCGTACGCCGCCTGGCGAACCGTTTCGCCGCCGAGGACAAGGAAATCGTCTTCCTCGACAAGACGGTCTGCTTCTGCTCGACCATGAACCGGATCGACCTGCCGCACCTGGTCTGGACACTGGAGTCGCTGGCCGAGGGCAAGCTGGTCAACCGGATCGAGGTCGACCGGGAAACGGAGCAGTTCGCGAAGCTGGCGCTGGAGCGGATGCTGGCGCTGCCGTAGGTCTGTCGCTCTTGGTCTGTCGCTCTTCTCGTAAGGGGCGCCCGCTATTGCGGGTGCCCCTTACTCGTTCCCAGCGCTCTGCGCTCTGTGGCTCTGCGCTCTGTGGCTCTGCGCTCCGTGGCTCTGCGCTCCGTGGCTCTGCGCGCCGCGCGACAAGTCTGCTTCCGAGGGCGTCGTACGCCGCCTCTCGTGTCACTCCACCCGCGGACGGACCAGGCCCGATTCGTACGCGATCACGACGAGTTGCGCCCGGTCGCGGGCGCCGAGCTTCGCCATCGCGCGGTTCACGTGGGTCTTCACGGTGAGCGGGCTGACTTCGAGGCGCTCGGCGATCTCGTCGTTCGAGTGGCCGCCCGCGACCTGGACGAGGACCTCGCGCTCGCGGCCGGTCAGCGCGTCGAGCCGCTCGCCGCGCACCGGCATGTCGCCGTCCAGGCCGTCGCCCTGCGCGAGGAACTTGGCAATCAGGCCCTTGGTGGCCACCGGGGAGAGCAGCGCCTCGCCGGCCGCCGCGATCCGGATGGCGCCGAGCAGTTCGTCCGGTTCCGCGCCCTTGCCGAGGAACCCGGAGGCGCCCGCGCGCAGCGACTGCACCACGTACTCGTCGACCTCGAACGTCGTCAGCATCACCACGCGCACATGGGCCAGCGCCGGGTCGGCGCTGATCATGCGGGTGGCGGCGAGGCCGTCCGTGCCGGGCATCCGGATGTCCATCAGGACCACATCGGCCCGCTCCGACCTGGCGAGCTGCACCGCCTGGGCACCGTCGGACGCCTCGCCGACCACCTCCATGTCGGCCTCGGAGTCGACGAGCACCTTGAACGCGCTGCGCAGCAACGCCTGGTCGTCGGCGAGCAGTACGCGGATCGTCACGCGGTCCCTCCCTTTGCCGTGGTGACGGGCAGGATCGCATGGACGCGGAACCCTCCGCCGTAGCGGGGGCCCGCCGTGCAGCTGCCGCCGAGCGCCGTGACGCGTTCGCGCATGCCGATGAGGCCGTGGCCGCCGCCGTCGGTGTTCCGCTCGTCCGTCCCGTCGTGGCCGGGGCCGTCGTCGATGACGGTGACCTCCACGTTCGGCCCCACCCGGACGACGCTCACCTCGGCCTTGGCCTCCTGCCCCGCGTGCTTCTGCACATTGGTCAGCGCCTCCTGGATGA
Organism: Streptomyces sp. NPDC058284; assembly: GCF_042881135.1. Taxonomy (NCBI): domain Bacteria; kingdom Bacillati; phylum Actinomycetota; class Actinomycetes; order Kitasatosporales; family Streptomycetaceae; genus Streptomyces; species Streptomyces sp. NPDC058284. The sequence goes on along the minus strand of NZ_JBHVYE010000007.1, from coordinate 303,428 downwards.
TCCGGAACGCGGCGAGGTCGACGGCCGCGGCCAGATCGAGACCGACCTGGCCGAGGGCCACCTCCACGGGCAGCCCCGCGTTGCGGAACGACTCCACGAGCTCGTCGAGGCGGTGCAGGCCGGGGGCCGGTTCGGTGGGCGCCTCGGGGTCGCCGCTCTGCCGCAACAGGCCGACGGTGGCGCGGAGTTCGTTGAGCGCGGAGCGGCTGGCGTCCCGTACGTGCGAGAGGGCCTCCTTGGCCTGGTCGGGCCGCTTGTCCATGACGTGCGCGGCGACGCCCGCCTGCACGTTGACCAGGGCAATGTGGTGGGCGACCACGTCGTGCAGGTCGCGGGCGATCCGCAGGCGCTCCTCGGCGACACGGCGCCTGGCCTCCTCCTCCCGCGTGCGTTCCGCCCGCTCGGCGCGCTCCCTTATGGCGTCCACGAAGGCGCGGCGGCTGCGCACCGCGTCGCCCGCGGCGGCGGCCATGCCGGTCCAGGCGAAGATGCCGAGGTTTTCCTGCGCGTACCAGGGCAGCGGCCCCGAGAGCATCGCGACGCCGGTCAGCCCGGCCATCGTGACCAGGCCGATCCGCCAGGTCGTGGAGCGGTCCGTGGTGGACGCGACGGTGAACAGCGCGATGACGGCGCACATCACGACGGGGGCGCGGGGTTCGCCGGTGAGCAGCTCGACGATGGAGGCGGCGCAGGTCGCGGCGAGGACGGACCACGGGGCGCGGCGACGCAGGACCAGGGCGAGGGCGCCGAGCGCCATCAGGAGCAGGCTGGGGGCGTCGGGGGTACGGGTGCCCCAGGTGGGGCCGTGTTCCCCGTAGGGCTCGGCGAAGGAGCCGACGACCATGCAGACGAGGACGGCGGTGGCGAGGACGGCGTCCACGGCCAGCGGGTGCGATTTGGCCCAGCCGCGGCCTCGGACGAGTGTGGTCACCGCTCAACCGTACGGGGGCCTGGCGGCCGGCTGGAGCGGGTCTTGGGTACTGGCCCGCCGGGCGGGGGTTTGGGGGGTGGGGCTTAAGGGTGCTGGAGGGGGCTGGAGGGGGCTGGCTTTGCGGGTGCGGGTTGTATGGGGCTGGGTGCGCAGTTCCCCGCGCCCCTAGGGGGTGGCTTGGGCTGGTTTTCGCTGCGGGTCTTGGGGGGTTGAGCGCGCAGTTCCCCGCGCCCCTGGGGGGTGGCTTGGGCTGCTTTTTGCTGCGGGTCTTGTGGGGGTTGAGCGCGCAGTTCCCCGCGCCCCTGGGGGTGCGCCCCTTGCGGGGCGCTGCCAGTTGGTGGGCTCGGGGTCAGCCGGGGATCAAGCCGTCGTCGCTCAGCATGGTTCTTACCTCGTCCAGGGTCGCGTCCGGGGCGGGGAGGATCAGTTCTGAGGGTTCGAGGGCGTCGTCCGGGAGGGGGGTGCCGAGTTCCTGGACCTTGTCCAGGAGGGCGTGCAGCGTGCGGCGGAAGCCGGGGCCGTCGCCGCGCTCCATCTCGTCGAGCAGCTCGTCGTCCAGCACATTCAGTTCGGCGAAGTGGCTGTCGGCCAGCTCCACCTGCCCCTCCCCCATGATCCGTACGATCATGTCGTCCTCCTCGGACGTGCGTAGGGCTACTGCTTGTCGAAGCGCGGGGTGTCCTGCGGCTGCTGCGACTGGGGACGACCCTGGCCGCCCTCGATCGCCTGCTGCCCGCTGCTGGAACCTCCGGCGAGCTCCGCCTTCATGCGCTGCAGTTCCAGCTCTACATCAGTACCACCCGAGAGGCGGTCCAGCTCGGACTGGATGTCGTCCTTGGCCAGTCCGGAGGAGTCGTCGAGGGCACCGGAGGCGAGCAGTTCGTCGATCGCGCCGGCCCGCGCCTGGAGCTGCGCGGTCTTGTCCTCGGCGCGCTGGATCGCCATGCCGACGTCGCCCATCTCCTCGGAGATGCCGGAGAAGGCCTCGCCGATCCGGGTCTGGGCCTGGGCGGCGGTGTACGTCGCCTTGATCGTCTCCTTCTTCGTGCGGAAGGCGTCGACCTTGGCCTGGAGCCGCTGCGCCGCCAGAGTGAGCTTCTCCTCCTCGCCCTGGAGCGTCTGGTGCTGCGTCTCCAGGTCCGTCACCTGCTGCTGGAGCGCGGCACGGCGGGACAGGGCCTCGCGGGCCAGGTCCTCGCGGCCGAGGGCGAGCGCCTTGCGGCCCTGGTCCTCCAGGGTCGACGACTGCTTCTGGAGCTGGGTCAGCTGCAGTTCGAGGCGCTTGCGGGAGGTCGCCACGTCGGCGACTCCACGGCGGACCTTCTGCAGCAGCTCCAGCTGTTTCTGATACGAGTAATCGAGGGTTTCGCGCGGGTCCTCGGCCCGGTCAAGGGCCTTGTTCGCCTTCGCGCGGAAGATCATCCCCATACGCTTCATGACACCGCTCATGGGCTTCGCGCGCCCCCTTCTGACGGACTTCCAGCTCCAGGTACTGCTCAGAACCCACAGTACGGGCCCTGCATCCATTACCGCACTGTTCGCGGGCCGATGCGCTCATCCCCAAGGACGACTGCCGACGGCGCCGCTCCGGCGTAAGGAGTAGGTGCGCCCCTGCGAACCGGCCCCACGCGCCTCGGAACATCCCGCACGGCACACCTCGGCTCCTGCCGCATACCGCCTGCTACGTCCCCTTAGGCACATAAATCAAGACGCCCGGCGTTGCCGGATCGTTCCCCGCCTGGCCGACGTCCATGCCTGGGCACCCCGTACCCTTGGCTTTTGTGTTCCGTAGCCGATCCAAGGAAGAGAAGGCCCCGGCCGCGCCGGTGACCGACTCCAAGCAGCCCCGTGACCCGCAGGCCCCCAAGGGCCGCCCCACCCCCAAGCGCGCCATGGCCCAGTCGCAGCGCCGCAGCGTGACGAACACGCCGTCGTCGCGCAAGGAGGCCGCCAAGCGGCAGCGCGACGAGCGCCGCACCCAGATGGCGAAGCAGCGCGAGGCGCTTGCCAGCGGTGACGAGCGGTTCCTGCCCGCCCGTGACAAGGGTCCCGTGCGCAAGTTCGCGCGCGACTTCGTGGACTCGCGCTTCTGCATCGCCGAGTACTTCCTGCCGCTCGCGGTGATCATCCTCGTCCTGAGCATCGTCCGCGTGCCCCAGCTGCAGAACATCGCGCTGCTGCTCTGGCTCTTCGTGATCGTCCTGATCATCGTCGACTCGGTCGTCACCGCGTTCCGCCTGAAGAAGCGTCTCGCCGAGCGCTTCCCGGACGAGAACCGGAAGGGCGCCGTCGCGTACGCCCTCATGCGCACGCTCCAGATGCGTCGGCTGCGGCTGCCCAAGCCGCAGGTCAAGCGCGGAGAGCGGCCCTGAGCGGATTCACCGGCGGGGCCGGCGCCTGGCTGGAGAAGCTGGGCGGCCTGCGCAATGCCGTCCGGCAGGAGCTGGTGGCCCGCCAGCTCGACGAGCAGATAGTCGCGCGCTTCCCCGTGGGGCAGCGGCTGCGGATACTCGACGTCGGCATGGGCCAGGGCACGCAGGCGCTGCGGCTCGCCCGCGCCGGTCACAAGGTCACGGGCGTCGAGCAGGACCCGGCCATGATCGCCAGTGCGCGTACGGCGCTCGCCGCGGAGCCCGAGGGCATCCGGGGGCGGGTGCGGATCGTCGAGGGCGACGGACACCAGACCGGGGTGCACTTCCTGCCCGGCAGCTTCGACGTGGTGCTCTGCCACGGCGTACTGATGTACGTCGAGGAGCCCGACGCGCTCCTCGCCGGACTCGCCCGGATGCTGGCGCCCGGCGGGCTGCTCTCGCTGCTCGTGCGCAACGCGGAGGCGCTGGCCATGCGGCCCGGCATCGCCGGGGACTGGGCGGGGGCGCTCGCCGCCTTCGACTCCACCACGTACCGCAACCGGCTGGGGATCGACGCCCGCGCGGACCGGCTCGACGCGCTGACCTCCACGCTGGCGGGGATCGCGGCGCCGCTGCAGGTCTGGTACGGCGTGCGGGTCTTCACGGACACCGTGGCCGACGGGACGCCGCTGCCCCCGGAGTGGGAGCTCGAGGCGCTGCTCGCCGCGGAGGAGCGGGCGGGGCGGACCGATCCCTACCGGCGGGTGGCCGCGCTGCTGCACCTGTGCGGAGTGCGGGACTAGCGGGTCCTGGGGGGGGCGACCGGGCCGGTGACGCCTGTTCGGCCCCCTAAGTCTGGGCGCCTCGGGACGACGAATCCGACACTCGGGGCATGACTGCCTCACGTATCCCCGCTGCCTCACGTAACCCCGCTGCCACCTTGGCGTGCGTCGCCGCTCTCGCCCTCGTGGGCGGCTGCTCCTCCTCCGATTCCGGCGGCTCCGGCAGGTCCACCACGCAGGCCGCGCCGGCCGCCGCGAGCGATCTTCAGGACGACTACCAGAAGGTGATCAAGGACGTCCTGCCGTCGGTCGTCCAGGTGGACGCCGGTGACAGCCTCGGCTCCGGGGTCGTCTACGACGGCAAGGGGCACATCGTCACCAACGCCCATGTGGTGGGCAAGGAGAAGCGCTTCAAGGTGACCACGGCCACCGGCGAGCAGGCCCTGAGCGCCACGCTCGTCGCGAGCTACCCCGAGCAGGACCTCGCCGTCATCAAGGTGGGCGACGTGCCGAAGGGGTTGAAGGCCGCGGAGTTCGGTGACTCGGCCAAGGCCGAGGTCGGGCAGATCGTCCTCGCCATGGGCTCCCCGCTCGGCCTCTCCTCCAGCGTGACCCAGGGCATCGTCTCGGCCACCGGACGCACCGTCAGCGAGGGCCGCACCGGCGGCGGCACAGGGGCCACCATCGCCAACATGGTGCAGACGTCGGCCGCGATCAACCCGGGCAACAGCGGCGGCGCGCTCGTCGGTCTCGACGGGAAGGTCATCGGCATCCCCACGCTCGCCGCGAGCGATCCCGAGATGGGGAACGGCGCGGCGCCCGGCATCGGCTTCGCCATCCCGTCCTCGATGGTGCGCACCGTCGCCGACCAGATCGTCAAGGACGGCAAGGTCACCGACTCGGGGCGGGCCGCGCTCGGCATCACCGGCCGCACCGTCCTCGACGACGACTACCGGCCCGCCGGGGTCGCCGTGGCCGAGACGCGGCAGGGCGGCGCCGCGGCCGAGGCGGGCCTGCGGGCCGGGGACATCATCACGGGGCTCGGCGGCACGGACATCACCACGATCAACTCCCTCTCCGAGGCACTCGCCGCGGCCGAGCCCGGCCAGAAGACGAAGGTCACGTACGTGCGTGACGGCTCCGAGAAGACGGCCGATGTCACGCTCGGGGAGATGTGAGGGCCGGGGCGAGGGCCAGGGCACGCGACGCGCGAGAGGCGGCGGCCGGATTCGGCTGCCGCCTCCCTCGGGGCGTGTGCTGCGTGGAGCGCCGCCTGACGGCTTACGCCGAAGCGTCCTCCGTGTGCTGCGTGGAGCGCCGCGTGACCGCTTACGCCGAAGCGTCCTCCGTGTCCTGTGCGTCGTCCGCCTGCAGGCTCATCGGCCCGTAGATCTTGTTCGCGTCCTCGAAGAGGGACACCTGGTCGGCGCCGCCCTCGGACAGTTCCTTCCAGTACTCACCGACCCAGGACTCGGCGTCCCCCTGCGTGGTGAACTCCTCGGGCTGCACCGCGGGCTGGACCTCCGTCCCGTCCGCCTTCTCGAACCGCCACGTCCATGCCGCCATGTCAGCCTCCCGAAGGTCCCGTGTGCGGTATGAGAACCGCCTGCATGCGCTTGAAGCGTAGCCGGGCGCGCGGCGCTGGACCCGACGCGGGAGGATCTTCGTGTGGAACTGACTCTGCTCGGCACCGGCGCCCCCGGTGGTCTGCCCCTGCCCGACTGCCCCTGCGCGGCCTGCGCGACCGCGCTGGGCGGTGCGGCGCGGGCCGCGACCGCCCTCCTGGTGGACGGCGTCCTGCTGCTCGACCTCACCCCCGGCGCGGCCCTCGCGGCGGCCCGCGCCGGGCACTCGCTCGGCGGAGTGCGCCAGGTCCTGCTCTCCCATCCGCACGACGGACCCGCCGTCGAGGTCCCCGCGGGCCTCCCGCAGCCGGGCCGGGTCGCCGACGGGCGTGAGCTGGCACTGCTCACCGGCCACCGGGTGCGCGCGGTGGCCCTCGACGCGCCCGGCTCCGGGTACGAGGTGACGGGGCCCGACGGCGAACGGCTGCTGTACCTGCCGCCCGGCGGCGCCGCCGCGGGGATCACCGAGGGGAACGGCGCCGCCCCGGGCAACGGCGGGCAGACACCGTACGAGATGGTGCTCGCCGATGTCGTCGGGCGCCCCGACGGGCTCGCCCGGCTGCGCACGGCCGGGGCCATCGGCGCCACCACCGACGTGATCGCGGTGCACATCGGCCACGAGGCGCCACCCGGCGCGGAGCTGACGCGCCGGCTGGCCGCGGCGGGGGCGCGGGCCGTGCCGGACGGGTCGACGCTCGTGGTCGGGGCCTACGAGGACGTACCGGACGTACCGCGCCGCACCCTCGTCCTCGGCGGCGCCCGTTCGGGCAAGTCGGTGGAGGCCGAGCGGCGCCTGGAGGCCTTTCCCGACGTCCTGTACGTGGCGACCGGCGGGACCAGGAGCGGTGACACGGAGTGGGCCCGGCGGGTGAGCGTGCACCGCGAGCGGCGCCCCGGCTCCTGGCGGACCGCCGAGACCTGCGACCTGGTGCCGCTGCTCGCGCAGGACGGGCCGCCGCTGCTCATCGACTGCCTGTCGCTGTGGCTGACCCACGTCATGGACGAGGTGAAGGCGTGGGACGACGCCGAGTGGGCGGGCGGCGGCGAGCGGGCGCTGCGGGGGCGGGTCGCCGAGCTCGCGGACGCGGTGCGTGCCACCCGGCGCACGGTCGTCGCCGTCTCGAACGAGGTCGGCTCAGGAATCGTCCCCGCGACCGCGTCGGGCCGCCGCTACCGCGACGAACTGGGCCGCCTGAACGCCACGTTCGCCGCCGAGTGCGAGCATGTGCTGCTCCTCGTGGCGGGGCAGGCCGTGCTGTTGCGCGGCTGATACGTGGGGGCCGGGGGCTGGTGGCCGGGGGCTATTGGGCATACGTCGACTCGTCGCCCCTGCGCGCGATGACCCGGTAGGTGTTGGCGAAGCCCACGCGGGTGAGCAGCGGTGAGAGGACCGTGTCCAGGGCGCGGGCCAGCGCCACCACCGGCACGGCGGCCCACCGCGCGGCCCGGCGCAGCCTCAGCTGGAGCGGGGGCGCGGGCCTGGCCCGCCACGGGACGTCGGGCTTCGGCATGCGGCAGTTGAGGAAGAGCGCCACCGCCGCGCTCAGGTCGGCGGGGGCGTGCGGCGTGCGGCGTTCGACGGCGACGACCGTGAAGCCCAGCTCCGTGAGCTCCGCGCGGAGGTTGGCGAGCGGCACGAGGTGCAGGTGGCGCGGCTGGTGGTACGACGCCCACCACTTGCCGAGCAGCCCGGCGAAGCGGCACTCGGGGTCGGGGGCCTCGATCAAGAGGTGGCCGCCGGGGCGCAGCACGGTTCTCGCGGCCTTGAGTTCCGCGCGTGGGTCCGGGCTGCGCTGCAGGCTGTGGAACATGCTCAACGCGTCGTAGCGGCCCGCGAGCAGCCCCGCGAGGTCCGTCAGGGACCCCTGGTGCCCCTCCTCTACGCGGCCGGCCCGCACCGCCTTCTCGATGCCCACGCCGCGGTCGAGGCCGTCGAACGAGGTGTACGGCAGGACCTGCGCGGCCACTGCGGGGAAGTGCCCTGCGCCGGTGTCGACGTCCAGCCAGCACTCGGGTTCGTCGAACGCGGCGAGGGCGCGGGCGGCGGCGAGGCGGCGCTTCGTGCCGGACCCGGCGCCGAACGGCCGCACCGGTTCCCTGCCGCCGATCCCGTCCCGGGGGTCCCGGTGGTAGAAGTCCAGGCCCGCCGGGGTCAGGCGCGGGTTCTGGAAGGTGTGGGCGCAGTCGCCGCACCGGACGAGGGTGAAGCTGCCCGGCTTGTGCTGGATCAGGTCGGTGGTGCGCAGCCGCACCCGCAGCCGCTCGGAGCCGCACCAGGGGCAGTCGGTGCGGCGGGGTTCGTGGAAGCGCTCGGTTCCCCGGGCGAGTTCGGCGAGGTAGGCGGGGCGCCGGGCGGCGACCTGTCGGGCGGCGTCCGTGGTCATGGTCGTACTCCTGGAGCGTAGGAGCCTGGGAATCATGTGAAACGTTGTCTAGTACGACAATCCTCTACAACAAAGGACCTAAGGGGATCTAAGGCGACCCAAGGGAGCATTCCCGCCCAGATGGGGCCGCCATGCACCGTTCGAGCGGCATCGCCACCGCTTTCGGTACTGTTCGCCGAATGAGCTCGCTGAATCTCGACGACTTCACCGACCTGATCGAGCGGCCCGACGGCGGGGTGCGCCGCGACGCCGAGGAACGCAGGGCGCGGCAGAGCGTGCCGCCCGGTTCGCTCGGCCGCCTCGACGAACTCGGCGAATGGCTCTCGGCGGCCCAGTCGGCCGTGCCGGTGCGGCCGGTGGAGCGACCGCGCGCGGTGCTGTTCGCGGGCGACCACGGCGTCTGCGAGCTCGGCGTCTCGGCGCGGCCCGCGGGAAGCGCCGCCACTCTCGTGCGTTCCGTACTCGCCGGTGAGAGCCCCGCGGCCGTCCTCGCGCGCCGCCTCGACGTCCCCGTACGGGTCGTCGACATGGCTCTGGACTGCGATCCGGCCGAGCTGCCCGCCGAGGTGGCGGGGCACCGGGTGCGGCGCGGCTCCGGGCGTATCGACATCGAGGACGCGCTGACCTCGGAGGAGGCGGAGCGGGCGGTCCGCGCGGGCATGGCCGTCGCCGACGAGGAGGCGGACTCCGGCACCGATCTGGTCGTGCTCGGCGACATCAGCGTGGGCGGCACGACGGCCGCCGCGACGCTGGTCGCCGCGTTGTGCGGGACCGACGCGTCCGTGGTGACCGGGCGGGGCGGTGAGCCCATCGACGACCTGGCCTGGATGCGCAAGTGCGCGGCCGTGCGGGACGCGCTGCGGCGGGCCCGGCCCGTGCTGGGCGATCAGCTGGAGCTGCTCGCGGCGGTGGGCGGCGCCGATCTGGCCGCGATGACCGGGTTCCTGCTGCAGTGCGCGGTACGGCGTACGCCGGTGATCCTCGACGGCGTCGTGGCGTCGGCGGCCGCGCTGGTGGCCCAGCGGGTCGCCTTCCGGGCGCCGGACTGGTGGCTTGCGGGCCACGACAGCGGGGAGCCCGCGCAGGCCAAGGCGCTCGACCGGATGGCGCTCGACCCGCTGCTCGCGCACGGCGTGAAGATCGGCGAGGGGGCGGGCGCGTTGCTGGCGCTGCCGTTGGTGCGGGCCGCGGCGGCGTTGTCGGCGGAGTTGCCTGAGCGGGAGCTGGAGCTGGAGCCTGCGGCGCCGGAAACGGAGGCTTCGGTACCGCCCGCCGAGTAGGCACTGCCCGTTCGTTCCGCCGACGGGACACCCGCCCGCGACAGGGGTACCTCCCGTTGCCCATATGATCCCTTTTCATGGGAGATGAGCAGCTCGTCGCCGGGCGACCGAGAGAACACACCGTCATACAGCGCCGTGCCGCCGGATTCGCCGTCTGGTACCTCCGGGCCGTCACGTTCATCAACTTCCTGAGCGCGGTCTGGGTCTCCCTCGGGCAGGATCTGCGCCAGCACAACACGGAGAACCTCTTCACGCCGTACCTGCTGACCGCGGGCTTCGCCTCGGGGGCGTTCACGCTCTTCCTGGCGATCACCATGCGGCGCCGCAAGCGTGCCGCATGGATCCTCAACCTCGTGCTCGGCGGGCTCTTCCTGCTGCTCTTCGCCTTCGCGATGATCTTCCCGGAGATCCGTGCGTACGCGCAGAACTGGATCTCGCTCGGGCTGACCGCCGCGTTCGTCGCGGCGCTGATCGCCGGGCGCAGGGAGTTCTACGCCAAGGGCGACCGCGCCAACCCCAAGCTGGCGTCGGCCGTCGCGGTCGGCGGGCTCCTGGTGACCTCGCTGCTCGCCACGCTGCTCGTCACCGTCACCAACCACGCCCACGACGACTACCGCTCGACCTTCCTGGACCGCTGGCGCTACGGCGTCATGCGGCTGGTCTCGCTGGCCGCCGACGACAAGCGCTTCGAGGGCATCGCGACGCCCGGCTGGGTCAACGTCACCATCAACGTCCTGAGCGCGCTGCTGCTCTGCGCCGTCCTGTACGCCGCCTTCCGCTCCCGCCGCGCCGTCGACCCGCTCACCGAGGGGGACGAGGAACGGCTGCGCGTGCTGCTCGACCGGCACGGCGACCGCGACTCGCTCGGCTACTTCTCGCTGCGCCGCGAGAAGAGCGTCGTCTGGTCGCCCACCGGCAAGGCGGCCGTCGCCTACCGCGTCGTCGGCGGGGTCTCGCTGGCCTCCGGCGACCCCATCGGGGACCCGGAGGCGTGGCCCGGCGCGATCGAGCCCTGGCTCGCCGAGGCCCGTGAGCACGGCTGGATCCCGGCGGTGATGGGCGCAAGCGAGGAGGCGGGCACGATCTACGCCAGGCACGGCCTCGACGCCCTGGAGCTGGGTGACGAGGCCATCGTGGAGATCGCCGACTTCACGCTGGAGGGGCGGGCCATGCGCACCGTCCGCCAGGCCTACAACCGGGTCAAGCGCGCCGGGTACACGGTCCGCATCCGCCGGCACGAGGAGATCCCGCACGAGGAGATGGCCGAGTTGCTGCGGCGCGCCGACGACTGGCGCGACGGAGCGACCGAGCGCGGCTTCTCGATGGCCCTCGGACGGCTCGGGGACCCGGCGGACGGCCGGTGCGTGATGCTCGAATGCACGGACGGCGAGGGCGCGTTGCGGGCGGTGCTCTCCTTCGTGCCGTGGGGGCCGCACGGGCTCTCCCTCGACCTGATGCGGCGTGACCGCGACTCCGAGAACGGCCTGATGGAGTTCATGGTCATCGAACTCCTGCAGCGCGCCCCCGAGATCGAGATCACGCAGGTCTCGCTCAACTTCGCGATGTTCAGGTCGGTCTTCGAACGTGGCTCACGGCTCGGCGCGGGCCCGGTCCTGCGCCTGTGGCGGTCGCTGCTCAGCTTCTTCTCGCGGTGGTGGCAGATCGAGTCCCTCTACCGGGCCAACGCCAAGTACCGGCCGATCTGGGAACCGCGCTTCCTTCTCTTCGAGAAGAGCGTCGATCTGCCGCGCATCGGCATCGCGTCCGCCCGCGCGGAGGGCTTCCTCGAAGCGCCGGGACTGCCGAAGTGGCTGCACCGCAAACACCTGGAGTCCAGACGATGAGACCGCCGGCCCGCTACGCACGCGCCGAGTGGGGAGCCCTCTTCTCCACGGTGCGGCGCGCACTCGTCGCCCGACGGTGGCGGGCCGTCCCCATGACACTGACCGCGGTCTGTCTCACCGCGCTCTGCCAGTACGCGCAGAACCAGTCCTGGGGCTATCAGTTCGTCCAGAACATCGGCTGCGTGCGCGCCGAGGACCCGCTCTGGCTCTCGCTGCTGCGCACGCCGCTCTCCCTCTTCGTGCCCGCCCTCGACCTGCCGGTGTGGGGCGCGCTCGTGCAGATCCTGCTCGTCTTCGGGATCGCGGAGATCTGCCTGGGGTGGTGGCGCACGCTCCTCATCGGGTACGCCGCCACCCTCGCCGGCACGCTGTACGCGCGCGTGGGCATCGCGCTGGGGCCCGGGAGCCCCCTCGGGCTCCCCGGGTCCGACGCGCAGGTCGTCGACACCGGCCCTTCGGCCGCCGTCGTCGGCCTCGCCGTGTTCGTGTGCCTGCGCCACCGGGCGTACTTCACCGCCGCCCTGGTCTCCGCCCTGATGGCCCTCGAGGTGCTCGTCAAGGACAACCTCGCGGGCTGGGAGCACCTGGCCGCCATCGTCGTGGTGCTGGTGCTGTACGCGCTCACGGCGCCGCGTCACCGGCGCGGCGGCACCCGCTCGGACCCGGCGTCCGACGGGTCCGACGGATCCGGCTCCGACGGGCCGGGACCGGGCGCCGGTTTCGGGTCCGGTACGAAGCCGCCGATCCAGTCCTGAAGCCTGCGGCGCGGGCCCGACCAGCGGCGGTCGTGCCGGAACGCCCGCAGCCCCGCACGCGCGCGGGCCCGCGGCCGGCCGCGGTAGAACCGCCGCGCCCACGCCGACCCCGGCCGGGCGAGCCGGACCGCGCCGACCAGCGCCACGAACGGGATCACCATGCCGATCAGGGCCGTCCGCAGCTTGCCCTTGACCAGCGCGATCACCGCGAAGCCGCAGTTGACGCCGATGTTCAGCGCGAACGCGGCCCGGTTCTGGCGCTCCATCGGGGTCAGGTCGTTCACGCCGAGCGGTGTGAAGCCGGTGAGCACGAGCACCACCAGGGCGGCCGTGAGCATCACGACCTCGACGCTCTTGCGCCCCTGCTCGCTCCAGTAGACGTCGTCGAGGTGGAGGATCAGCGCGAACTCGTCGAGCACGAGACCCGCGCCGATCCCGAAGATGACGGCGGCGTACAGGGGGCCCGCGCCGTGCCGCCCCGCCGCCACCGCCCAGAACCCGCCGACCAGCATCAGGAAGACCCCCGGCACGACGTGGTGGATGTGCACCTCACCCGTCCTGATGTTCCTGAACGGCCCCCGCCCCGCCCGGATCAGCCGCGTGATGGTCCGGGTGACCACGAACGACCCGACGAAGGAGAGCAGCGCGAGCAGCAGGGGCAGCTTCCCCGGCTCCACGATGTTCCGGTACCACCAGTCGTTCATGCGGCCCACCAGTCGTCCATGCGGCCATCCTCCGTCCGTGAAGAGTGGTCCGCAGGGCGGGGCGTTCCCCCGGGGTAGCCTGCCGCGGTGTCCAGAACCTCCCCCGCCGACGGCATACGTTTCGCCTTCGGCACCCTCACCGCGCTCCCCGTCGAAGTCACCCGCTGGGACCGGGGGGCCGCACGCGGCGGCATGCAGTGCGCCCCGCTCGCCGGCCTGGTGATCGGTCTCTGCGCGGCCGGCGCGGGCGCCCTCCTCACGGCGCTCGGCGCGGGCCCGTTCCTCGCCGCCGTCGCGACCGCCGCCGTCCCCGCCGCCCTCACCAGGGGCCTGCACCTGGACGGCCTCGCCGACACCGCCGACGGTCTCGGCAGCGCCAGGCCCGCCGAGGACGCGCTGCGCATCATGAAGCAGTCCGACATCGGCCCCTTCGGCGTCATCACCCTGCTCTTCGTACTCGTCGCCCAAGTGGCTGTCTTCTGCCAGCTGTACGAGGCGTCCTTGCCGCGCGGCGCACTCGCCGCCGTCGTCTCGGCGACCGCGGCGCGCCTCGCCCTCACCCTGGCCGCCCGCACCGGGGTGCCGTCGGCCCGCCCTGAGGGGCTCGGCGCCGCCGTCGCCGGAGTGGTCCCGCGAGGCCGCGCGCTGGGCGTCGCGGCGCTCGTGGTGTGCGGGGCCGCGGCGGCGGGCGCACTGCTGGGGGCGGCCTGGGCCGTGCGCGGCGCGGCGGCCGTCGTCCTCGCCGTGGGCACCGCGGAGTTGCTGCTGCGGCACTGCGTGCGGCGGTTCGGCGGGGTCACCGGGGACGTGTTCGGCGGCCTCGCGGAGACGGCGGCGACCGCCGCGCTCGTGGTGCTCGCGCTCGGCTGACGGGCCGGTCCCGGCCCCGGCTGCGGCGGAACCCCGGCATACCGCCACCGCGCCGGACACACACAGTGAGGCGCACCGCAGCGCTCACGGGCGTAGGCTCGCGACGGGCTCACCACCCCAACAGCCCGCCGATACTCACTGAAAGAGGACCTCACCACCGTGACTGCTCTGACTCTCAGCACCGCCGCCGCGACCGGCCTGCGTGCCGACGCGATCGTCGTCGGTGTCGCCAAGGGCGCTGGATCCAAGGGAGGCCTGGTCGTCGCCCCCGGCGCCGAGGCCGTGGACAAGGCGTACGACGGCAAGCTCGCGTCCGTCCTGGAGACCCTCGGCGCCGCGGGCGGTGAGGGCGAGGTGACGAAGCTTCCCGCGCCGTCCGGGTTCAAGGCGCCGGTCGTCGTGGCGATCGGTCTCGGCGAGGTCGCTGAGAAGGACGAGACGTACGGCACGGAGACGCTGCGCCGCGCCGCGGGCGTCGCCGCGCGCGCCCTGTCCGGCTCGAAGAAGGCCGCGTTCGCGCTGCCCGTCGAGGACGCCGAAGGCCTCGGTGCCATCGCGGAGGGCGCCCTGCTCGGCGCGTACACCTTCGACGCCTACAAGGACCAGGGCGACGCCAAGCCCGCGAAGAAGAACGGCAGGGGCGCCAAGGCGCCGCTCGCCGAGGTCACCGTGCTCGGCGCCAAGCCCCGCGACAAGGCGCACAAGGCCGCGGTCGAGCGCGCCACCGCCCTGGCCGAGGAGCTCAACCGCGCCCGCGACCTCGTCAACACCCCGCCCAACGACCTCAACCCCGAGGCCTTCGCCGCCGTCGCCCAGACCGCGGCCAAGGAGCACGGCATCAAGGTCCAGGTCCTGGACGAGAAGGCGCTCGCCAAGGGCGGCTACGGCGGCATCCTCGGCGTCGGCGCAGGCTCCGACGCCCCGCCGCGGCTGGTGAAGCTCTCGTACACGAGCTCCAAGGCGAAGAAGCACCTCGCCTTCGTGGGCAAGGGCATCACGTACGACTCGGGCGGCATCTCGCTGAAGCCCGCGGGCCACAACGAGACCATGAAGTGCGACATGGCCGGTGCCGCCGCGGTCTTCGCCGCCGTGGTCACCGCCGCGCGCCTGGGCCTGGAGGTGAACGTCACCGGCTGGCTGGCGCTCGCCGAGAACATGCCCTCCGGCTCCGCGACCCGCCCCGGCGACGTCCTGCGGATGTACAGCGGCAAGACCGTCGAGGTGCTCAACACCGACGCCGAGGGCCGTCTGGTCCTGGCCGACGCGATCGCCAGGGCCTCCGAGGACGCTCCCGACGCGATCGTCGACGTGGCGACGCTGACCGGCGCCATGATGATGGCGCTCGGCAACCGCACCTTCGGCATCATGGCCAACGACGACGCCTTCCGTACGTCGGTCCACGAGATCGCCGAGGAGGTCGGTGAGCCGTCGTGGCCGATGCCGCTCCCCGCCGACCTGCGCAAGGGCATGGACTCCCCCACCGCCGACATCGCCAACATGGGCGAGCGGATGGGCGGCGGCCTGGTCGCCGGTCTCTTCCTCCAGGAGTTCGTGGGCGAGGGCATCACCTGGGCGCACCTGGACATCGCGGGCCCGGCCTTCCACGAGGGCGCGCCCTTCGGCTACACCCCGAAGGGCGGCACCGGTACCGCGGTCCGCACCCTGGTCCGTCTCGCCGAGCACACCGCCGCGGGCGACCTGGGCTGATCCGAGCATGTCGGGGCGGGGGCCCCGGCGCGGTCGCGGGCCGGGGCGCCCCCGGTGTAGCCCGAGCAGGAATTCGGAACGGTGTAAGCGGGGGTG
>NZ_JBHVYE010000007.1:236573-288089 GCF_042881135.1 Streptomyces sp. NPDC058284 | reverse complement strand
CGGGGCGCCCCCGGGCCCGGCCCCCCCCCCTGGGCCCCCCCCCCCCCCCCCCGCGGGGGGGGGCGGCTGGGGCTCCCGGCGGGGGGGCGGGGGGGCCGCGGGCGGGGCGGGCGCCCCCCCCCCCCGCCCGGTTTCGCCCTCGACGAAATCCGTACGCGTGAACGCGGCGGTAACCCGTCGGGACGGCGTATCAGACGTCTCACAGCCCGGCCCGGCGTCCCGTCTCCCGCCGACAAGTGCGAAGATGGGTTCTCGGCAGGACAGGGCCCCCACCACAGGGCCGAAACAAGAGCGGCCGAATACCAGCCGACCGACCGGTCGTCCCCCGCGAAAAGGGGTCCGGCGTACGGCGCACATGCATGGAGGACGTGACGTGGCGAACGACGCCAGCACCGTTTTCGACCTAGTGATCCTCGGCGGCGGTAGCGGCGGTTACGCCGCGGCGCTGCGCGGAGCGCAGCTGGGCCTGGACGTCGCCCTGATCGAGAAGAACAAGCTCGGCGGCACCTGCCTGCACAACGGCTGCATCCCCACGAAGGCGCTGCTGCACGCCGGCGAGATCGCCGACCAGGCGCGCGAGGCCGACCAGTTCGGCGTGAAGGCCACCTTCGAGGGCATCGACATGGCGGCCGTCCACAAGTACAAGGACGACGTGATCTCGGGCCTCTACAAGGGCCTGCAGGGCCTCGTGGCCTCCCGCAAGGTGACGTACATCGAGGGTGAGGGCAAGCTCTCGTCGCCGACCTCGGTGGACGTGAACGGTCAGCGTGTCCAGGGCCGCCACGTGCTCCTCGCGACCGGCTCCGTGCCGAAGTCGCTGCCGGGCCTGGAGATCGACGGCAACCGCATCATCTCCTCGGACCACGGCCTGACCCTGGACCGCGTACCGAAGTCCGCGATCATCCTGGGCGGCGGCGTCATCGGCGTCGAGTTCGCCTCGGCGTGGAAGTCCTTCGGGGCCGACGTCACGGTCATCGAGGGCCTGAAGCACCTCGTGCCCGTGGAGGACGAGAACAGCTCCAAGCTCCTTGAGCGCGCGTTCCGCAAGCGCGGCATCAAGTTCAACCTCGGCACGTTCTTCGACAAGGCCGAGTACACGCAGGACGGCGTCCGCGTGACGCTCGCCGACGGCAAGACCTTCGAGGCCGAGGTCCTCCTGGTCGCCATCGGCCGCGGCCCGGTCTCGCAGGGCCTCGGCTACGAGGAGCAGGGCGTCGCGATGGACCGCGGCTACGTCCTCGTCGACGAGTACATGCAGACCAACGTCCCGACGATCTCGGCCGTGGGCGACCTGGTGCCGACCCTCCAGCTCGCGCACGTCGGCTTCGCCGAGGGCATGCTGGTGGCGGAGCGCCTGGCCGGTCAGAAGCCCGTCCCGGTCGACTACGACGGCGTGCCCCGGGTGACGTACTGCCACCCCGAGGTCGCCTCCGTGGGCATCACCGAGGCCAAGGCCAAGGAGATCTACGGCGCGGACAAGGTCGTCGCCCTGAAGTACAACCTCGCGGGCAACGGCAAGAGCAAGATCCTGAAGACCGCGGGCGAGATCAAGCTCGTCCAGGTCAAGGACGGCGCCGTCGTGGGCGTCCACATGGTGGGCGACCGCATGGGCGAGCAGGTCGGCGAGGCCCAGCTGATCTACAACTGGGAAGCGCTGCCGGCCGAGGTCGCCCAGCTCATCCACGCCCACCCGACGCAGAACGAAGCGCTCGGCGAGGCCCACCTGGCCCTTGCGGGCAAGCCGCTGCACTCCCACGACTGACCCTGTCGCGACCCAGACTTCCTTCCCCAAGCTCTCGGCTTCGCTCGAGCAGGGGAGACCCCATTTTCGTAAGGAGCAACTGAAACCATGGCGGTTTCCGTATCCCTTCCGGCGCTCGGCGAGAGCGTCACCGAGGGCACTGTCACCCGTTGGCTGAAGGCCGAGGGCGAGCGCGTCGAGGCCGACGAGCCGCTGCTCGAGGTCTCGACCGACAAGGTCGACACCGAGATCCCCTCCCCGGCCGCCGGCATCCTGGCCTCCATCAAGGTCGCCGAGGACGAGACCGTCGAGGTCGGCGCCGAGCTCGCCGTCATCGACGACGGCTCGGGCGACGCGGGCGGCTCGGCCGCCCCGGCCCAGGAGGAGGCCCCGGCCGCCCCCGCCCAGGAGGAGGCCCCGCAGCAGGAGGCCCCCGCCCAGGCCGAGGCGCCCGCCGCCCCCGCCCCGTCCTCCGGCGGTTCCGCCGAGGGCACCGACGTCACCCTGCCCGCGCTCGGTGAGTCCGTCACCGAGGGCACCGTCACCCGCTGGCTGAAGGAGGTCGGCGAGGAGGTCGCGGCCGACGAGCCCCTCCTGGAGGTCTCGACGGACAAGGTCGACACCGAGATCCCCTCCCCGGCCGCGGGCGTGCTGCTCGAGATCGTCGTGGGCGAGGACGAGACCGCCGAGGTCGGCGCCAAGCTCGCCGTCATCGGTGCGCCCGGTGCCGCTCCGGCCCCGGCCAAGGAGGAGGCCCCGGCCGCCCCCGCGCAGGAGGCCCCCAAGCAGGAGGCGCCGAAGCAGGAGGCCGCCCCGGCCCCCGCGCAGCCCGCCGCTCCGGCCGCCGCTCCCGCCGCCCCGGCCAAGCCCGCCGCTGCCGCCCCGGCTCCGGCGCAGCCCGCGGCCCCGGCCCAGCCGGCTCCCGCCGCCCCGGCCGCCCCGGCCGCCCCGGCGCAGGCCACCCCGGCCGACGACGGCGCCTATGTGACCCCGCTGGTCCGTAAGCTCGCGTCCGAGAACGGTGTGAACCTCTCCGAGGTCAAGGGTTCCGGCGTCGGCGGTCGTATCCGCAAGCAGGACGTCATCGCCGCCGCCGAGGCCAAGAAGTCCGCCCCGGCCCCGGCCGCCGCAGCTCCGGCCGCCGCGTCCAAGGCTCCGGCCCTGGAGGCCTCCCCGCTGCGCGGCCAGACGGTCAAGATGACCCGCATGCGCAAGGTCATCGGCGACAACATGATGAAGGCCCTGCACTCGCAGGCCCAGCTGACCTCGGTCGTCGAGGTCGACATCACCAAGCTGATGAAGCTGCGCGCCAAGGCGAAGGACTCCTTCGCGGCCCGCGAGGGCGTCAAGCTCTCGCCGATGCCGTTCTTCGTCAAGGCCGCCGCCCAGGCGCTGAAGGCCCACCCGGTCATCAACGCCCGGATCAACGACGACGAAGGCACCATCACGTACTTCGACTCGGAGAACATCGGCATCGCCGTGGACGCCGAGAAGGGTCTGATGACGCCGGTCATCAAGGGCGCGGGCGACCTGAACATCGCGGGCATCTCGAAGAAGACCGCCGAGCTGGCCGGCAAGGCCCGTGGCGGTGGCCTCACCCCGGACGACATGTCCGGCGCCACCTTCACGATCTCCAACACCGGTTCGCGCGGCGCCCTGTTCGACACGGTCATCGTGCCGCCGAACCAGGCCGCGATCCTCGGCATCGGTGCCACGGTCAAGCGCCCGGTCGTCATCAACCACCCCGACCTCGGCGAGACCATCGCGGTGCGGGACATGACGTACCTGTCGCTCTCCTACGACCACCGTCTGGTGGACGGCGCGGACGCCGCCCGTTACCTGACCGCGGTCAAGGCGATCCTGGAGGCGGGCGAGTTCGAGGTCGAGCTCGGCCTGTAGTGACGGCCGCCCCCTGGCGTCTGTAACACTCGTCTCATCAGCGCGTACGCCCCCGTCCGGAGGTTTCCGGACGGGGGCGTCGCCGTATTGTCTAGGGGTCACTACGCCCTGGGGACCTGCCAGCCCCTGCCGGAGGAGCTCACATGACCGCGCCCGTTGTTCACTCGTTGCGCGAACAGATCCGCGAGCACATCGTGGAGGGGATCGTCAGCGGGCGCTGGAAGCCGGGCGAGCGCATCGTGGAGCGCCGGATCGCCGTGGAGCTGGAGGTCTCGCAGACCCCGGTGCGGGAGGCGCTGCGGGAGCTCGAGACGCTGCGGCTGATCGAGTCGGCGCCCAACAAGGGCGTACGCGTTCGCAATCTCTCGGCCGCCGATCTGGAGGAGAGCTACCCCGTGCGGGCCGGTCTCGAGGCGATCGCCGCCGAGCTGGCGTCCGCGCGTCTCGCCGAGGACTGCACGGCCCTTGAGCCCCATGTGGCGGCCCTCTACGAGGCGGACCGGGCCGCGGACGGCACCGCGCAGGTGCGGCACACCGTCGCCTTCCACCGGGAGCTGGTGCGGGCCGCGGACAATTCCGTCCTCCTGCACACCTGGGAGGGGCTCGGCATCGAGGTCTTCACGGCGCTCTCCATCCGCTGGCTGGGCACGGTCCAGCAGTCGTACGCGGAGGAGCACGAGGCCCTCGTCTCCGCCTTCCGCCGCCGCGACCCCGCCATCGCGGAGCTGGTCAAGGCGCACGTCCTCGGCTGCGCGCCGCGCGCCTGAAGGGGCGCTCATCCGTGCCGTACGGTCCGCAGACGTGCCCTCGGACCTGCCCTCACCTGCATAAACCCTTCAAATCGAAGGCACCGCGTGCCCGTTTTGATGGCACCGGATGCCGACTTGCGCGATCTGGAGAAGTTTTTCCCTCAACGCTTTGATCGATCATCGATCACGGGCTTACAGTCGTCGACGGCCCTGTGGCGCAGTCACACAAACGATTCCGCACCAGAGCCGCACGCCCTGTCCTGCCAAGACACCGGGCACCCCCACCCCTTACCGAACAGGGGACCCCCTCCGACTCAGGAAGGCGGCGACATGACCGACCCCTCCGCAATCCAGCCGAGCGAGCTCGACCAGCTCCCGGACCGCGACCCCGAGGAGACCGCCGAATGGCAGGCCTCCCTGGACGCCGTTACTCAGGCGGCCGGGCCGCACCGTGCCGCATACCTGATGCGCCGCACGCTGGAGCGCGCCGAGGGCGCGGGCCTGGCGCTGCCCAAGCTGCTCGAGACTGATTACGTCAACACGATCCCCACCTCCGCCGAGCCGGCCATCGACGGCGACGAGGAGATGGAGCGGAAGATCACCGCGTGGAACCGCTGGAACGCGGCTGCGATGGTCACCCGGGGTTCCAAGCACGGCGTCGGCGGCCACATCGCGACCTTCGCGTCCGCGGCCTGGCTGTACGAGACGGGCTTCAACCACTTCTTCAAGGGCAAGGAATCCCAGGAGGCTCCCGGCTCCGGTGACCAGCTCTACATCCAGGGCCACGCCTCCCCCGGCATCTACGCCCGCGCCTTCCTCGACGGCCGCCTGAACGAGGCGCAGCTCGACAACTTCCGCCAGGAAGCGGGCGGCAACGGCCTGCCCTCCTACCCGCACCCGCGCCGCCTGCCCTGGCTGTGGGAGTTCCCGACCGTCTCGATGGGTCTGGGCCCGCTCTCCGCCATCTACCAGGCGCGCTTCAACCGGTACCTCACCAACCGCGGCATCAAGGACGTCTCCGCCTCGCACGTGTGGGCGTTCCTCGGTGACGGCGAGATGGACGAGCCCGAGTCGACGGCGGCCCTCGCACTGGCCGCGCGTGAGGGGCTCGACAACCTCACGTACGTCATCAACTGCAACCTGCAGCGCCTCGACGGCCCGGTCCGCGCCAACTTCCGCGTGGTGCAGGAGCTGGAGGCCCAGTTCCGCGGCGCCGGCTGGAACGTCATCAAGGTCCTGTGGGGCAACGCCTGGGACGAGCTGTTCCAGCTCGACACCACCGGCGCCCTGGTCCGTCGCCTGCGCGAGGTGCCGGACGCGCAGTTCCAGACGTACGCGACGCGCGACGCCGCCTACATCCGCGAGCACTTCTTCGGCTCCGAGCCCGCCCTCGTCGAGCTGGGCAAGCTGCTGAGCGACGACAAGATCAGCGAGTGCTTCCACCTCTCGCGCGGCGGCCACGAGGCCCGCAAGGTCTACGCGGCCTACCGTGCGGCGCTCACCCACAAGGGCGCGCCGACCGTGATCCTCGCGCAGACGGTCAAGGGCTTCACGCTCGGCAAGGGCTTCGAGTCCAAGAACGCCAACCACCAGATGAAGAAGCTGACGGTGGACGAGTTCAAGGACATGCGCGACCTGCTCGGTCTGCCGATCCCTGACAGCGCGTTCGTCGACGGCCAGGTGCCCTACGGCCACCCCGGCGCCGACTCCCCCGAGGTCCGCTACCTCCAGGAGCGCCGCGCGGCCCTCGGCGGCCCGGCCCCGGCCCGCCGCACGCAGCCGCTCGCGCCGCTGCCCGCCGCCGCGGACAAAACCTTCGCCTCCTTCGACAAGGGCTCGGGCTCGCAGTCGGTGGCGACGACCATGGCGTTCGTACGCCTGGTCAAGGACCTCGTACGCGACAAGCAGACCGGCAAGCGCTGGGTGCCGATCGTCCCCGACGAGGCACGCACCTTCGGCATGGAGTCGCTCTTCCCCTCCCTCGGCATCTACTCGCCGAAGGGCCAGACGTACGAGCCGGTCGACCGCGACCAGCTGATGTACTACAAGGAAGCCAAGGACGGCCAGATCCTCAACGAGGGGATCACCGAGGCCGGCTCCATGGCGGACTTCATCGCCGCGTCCACCGCGTACGCCACGCACGGCGAAGCGATGATCCCCTTCTACATCTTCTACTCGATGTTCGGCTGGCAGCGCACCGCCGACCAGATGTGGCAGCTCGGCGACCAGCTCGGCCGCGGCTTCCTCGTCGGCGCCACCGCCGGTCGTACGACGCTGACGGGTGAGGGCCTCCAGCACGCCGACGGTCACTCGCCGGTGATCGCCGCGACGAACCCGGCCGCGCTCTCCTACGACCCGGCGTTCGCGTACGAGATCGCCGCGATCGTCAAGGACGGTCTGCGCCGCATGTACGGCGAGGCGGCCCCCGGTGAGGACCAGAACGTCTTCTACTACCTCACCGTCTACAACGAGCCGATGCCGCAGCCCGCGAAGCCCGCGGGCGTCGACGAGGGCATCGTGCGCGGCCTGTACCGCTTCAACACGGCCGAGTCGGCGGGACTCTCCCCGGCGGCCAACGCCGCGCGCATCCAGCTGCTCGGCTCGGGCACGGCCATCCACTGGACGCTCAGGGCGCAGCAGCTGCTCGCCGAGGAGTGGGGCGTGGCCGCCGACGTGTGGTCCGCGACGTCCTGGACCGAGCTGCGCCGCGACGCGCTGGAGGCGGACGAGGCCATCCTGCGCGGCGAGGAGCGGACTCCGTTCATCCGTACGGCACTTGAGGGTGCGCAGGGTCCGGTGCTCGCGGTCTCCGACTACATGCGCCAGGTTCCCGACCAGATCGCGCAGTGGGTCGAGCAGGACTACTCCTCGCTCGGCGCGGACGGCTTCGGTCTGTCCGACACGCGTGACGCCGCGCGCCGCCACTTCGGCATCGACGCGGAGTCGATCCTCGTCGCGGCCCTTGCGCAGCTCGCCCGGCGTGGCGAGGTGCCGGCCTCCGCGGTGAAGGAGGCGCGGGCCAAGTACGGCCTGTAGCCCCTCGGCTCGACGTATGGGTGCGGCCCCTGCCTGACGGCGGGGGCCGCATCCGTATGTCGGCGGCGGCATCATGGAGCCATGCGCGCCGCCCGCCTCATCAAGATGGTCCTGCTGCTCCAGGCCCGGCCCTCCATGACCGCCGCCGAACTGGCAGAGGAGCTTGAGGTGTCCGAGCGGACGATCACGCGCGACGCGCAGGCGCTGTCCGAGGCGGGCGTTCCCGTATACGCCGACCGGGGCCGCACCGGCGGATACCGGCTGGTCGGCGGTTACCGCACCCGCCTCACGGGGCTCGGCCGCAGCGAGGCGGAGGCGCTGTTCCTGTCCGGGGTGCCGGGCGCGCTGCGGGAGATGGGGCTCGCGGACGCGGCGTCGGCGGCCCGCCTGAAGGTGTCGGCGGCGCTCATGCCGTCGCTGCGGGACGCCTCGCAGAACGCGTCGCAACGGTTCCATCTGGACGCGCCGGGCTGGTTCAGGGAGACGCCCGCCCCCGAGCTGCTGCCCGCCGTGGCGGACGCGGTCTGGGACGACCGGCGGCTGAGCGCCCGCTACCGCCGCCAGGAGGCCGAGGTGGAGCGGGAGCTGGAACCGTACGGGCTCGTGCTGAAGGCCGGGGTCTGGTATCTGTGCGCGCGGGTGCCCGAATCGGGGGTGTTCCGCGTGTACCGCGTCGACCGGTTCACCGCGGTCGATGCGGGCGACGAGCGGTTCGCGCGGGACGAGGAGTTCGACCTGCCGGGGTTCTGGGAGGAGCGGGCCGAGCAGTTCGCGCGGGCGATCCTGCGGTCCGAGGCCGTGGTGCGGCTCTCGGAGGCGGGCGTGCGTCAGCTGCCGTACGCCACCGACCGCGCCGTCGCACGGGAGGCGATGGGGACGGCGGGCGAGCCGGACGCGGCGGGCCGGGTGACGGTCACGCTGCCCGTCGAGAACGAGGACGTGGCGTACGCGCAGCTCCTGGCCCTCGGCCCGGAGGCGGAGGTCCTGGGGCCGCCGAGTCTGCGCGCACGCTTCGCGGAGGCCACCGCCAGGGCGGCCGCGCTCTACCGGTAGCCGGTGACGTCCGCGGTCCCGCTCTCCTGGTCGACCTCCGTCAGGTACCGCCAGGCGTCCGGCGCCGAACCGTCGACGTCGGTGAAGCCGTACTCCTTGGCGAGTCCGCCGCTGGAGAGGGAGGCGCCGTTGTGGCGCGCCACGTCGGGGTCGCTCGCGAGGGCGACGAGTGCGCGGCCCACGAACGCGGGCGTCTCGGAGATCGCGAAGTGCGGGTTCTGCGCGGTGCCCGCGAGCCAGTTCTCCTCGGTCACCTTGAAGTGGGTGTCGAGCATGGCCTCGGAGCGCAGCCAGCCGGGGGTCAGGCAGAGCGCCGTGCAGCCGTACTCCGCGAGCTCCTCGGCGAGGCCGCGCGCCATCCGCAACGGGGCCGCCTTGGCGAGGTCGTAGTAGAAGGGCTTGCGGTAGTTGGCGCCGTTGTACTCGGCGGTGCCGTCGGTGACCTCGACGACGAGGCCGCCGGGGTTCCTGGTGAGCAGCGGCAGCGCGTGGTGGCTGGTGACGATGTGGGTCTCGATGCCGAGGCGCAGGATGCGCAGCCCCTTGTCGAGGTCGTGCTCCCACATCTTCTTGTCCCACTCGACGTGGGCGTCGCCGCCCCAGATGTCGTTGACGAGGATGTCCAGGCGGCCCTGCTCGCGGTCGATGCGCTCGACGAGGGCCCGGACCTGCTCGGGCTCCAGGTGGTCGGTGGGCACGGCGATGCCCTTGCCGCCGGCGGCGTCGACCAGTTCGGCGGTCTCCTCGATGGTCTCGGTGGCGCGGCCGGTCTCGCTGATGTGCTCGCGCGTGGTGCGGCCCGTCACGTACACGGTGGCTCCCGCGCGGCCGAGCTCCACGGCCATGGCGCGGCCCGCGCCGCGGGTGGCGCCCGCGACGAGGGCGATCTTTCCGTTCAGGTTCTGCGTGGTCTCCATGTCCTTGAGGCTTCCACCAAAACCCGACAACGCCTGTCGCCTTTTCCACGGGCATGTGCGCGGATAACGAGACAGCCGCATTCCGGCGCACTCCGCGTGCGCCCCCACTCTCCAGGACCGATGCTGGACCCGTGATGGACGAGACGGAGTTCTGGGAGATCGTGGACAGCACCCGCGAGGCCGCCGACGGCGACCCCGAGGACCACGCCGAGCTGCTCGTCGAAAGACTGGTGGGGTCCGACCCGGACGCCGTCCTCGACTTCGCCCGTCACTTCGAGGCCCGCTACAACCGCGCCTACCGCTGGGACCTCTGGGGCGCGGCATCGGTGCTGCTCGGCGGCGCGAGCGACGACGCCTTCGACTACTTCCGCTGCTGGCTGATCGGCCAGGGCCGGGAGGTCTTCGAGGGCGCGGTGCACGATCCGGACGCGCTCGCCGAACTCCTCGACGACTTCGACGAGGAGTTCGACGGGGACGGCGAGGAGCTCGGCTACGCGGCGGACGAGGCGTACGAGCAGCTCACCGGGGACGTCGCCCCCGAGCTCGGGATCGCGCCGGCCCCGCCGGAGCCGGAGGGCACGCCGGTCGACTTCGAGGACGAGGCGGCGCTCGCGCAGCGCTACCCGAAGCTGTGGGACCGCTTCATGGCGGACTGATTCCAGGACTGATTCTTTGGGGCGGCCGGGCTCTCAGAAGTGGGTGCCGCCGTCGACGCGTACCTCCGTGCCGGTGATGAAGCGGCCGTCCTGCGAGGCGAGCATCGCGACGACCGAGGCGACGGTCTCGGGACCCGCGAAGCCCTGGCCGAGCGCGGGCGCGAGCTTCACGAAGAGGCTCATGTCGGCGTCCTCGGGCAGGCCGGGGCCGACGCTCTGCCTGCTGGCGCCGGAGCCGTCGGTCATGCCGGACGAGATGGAGCCGGGCTGCACGGCGGTGAAACGGATGCCCTGCTTGCCGTACTCGCCGGCCAGCGCGTGCGTCATGGACTGGATGCCGCCCTTGCTGGCCGCGTACGCCGCCATGTACGGGTGGGCGAACATCGCCGAGGTGGAGCTGAAGTTGACGACGGCGGGTCCTTCGCCTTCGAGGAGCGCCGGGATCGCCTCGCGGATCATCAGGAACGTGCCGGTGAGGTTGACGGCGATGACCTGGTTGAAGGCGTCAAGGGTCGTCTCGTGGGTGTGCGAGGAGCGCAGGATGCCCGCCGCGTTCACCAGGACGTCAAGGCCGCCGAGCGCGGCGGTGGCCGCCGCGACGCCCGCGCGGACCGAGGCCTCGTCGGCGATGTTCACGACGAGGGTGGTCAGACGTGCCGCGCCGTCGCCCGCCTTCACCACGGTGTCCTTCAGGCCGTCCTCGCTGACGTCGGCGGCGACCACCGCGCCGCCCTCGGCCAGCATGCGCAGCACGGTCGCCTGGCCGATGCCGGAGCCGCCACCGGTCACCAGGGCGTGGCGCCCCTCGTAACGGTTCAGGGTCTGCACGGGGCTCTGTATGGGGGGCTGTCCGGGGCTCTGCATGGTGTTCTCCCACTTTCACAACGGTCGCGCGCGAGCGCTTCACTTTCGCGTTACACGTTATGCCTGTGTGGCACGTTGTGCCATATCGACCAATCACGCCTACTACGGTGCCTGGATGAGCTGATGGGCGGGAGGGGAGTGCTGAGGCGGGCGAGGGCGTGAGGAGTGGCCTCCCACGCGTGCGTCGGGCCGGGCTGAGGTGGACCGGGCTGGGCCGGTGGCAGGCTTACGCGGCGTCCGGGCCCCCGGTGCCCTCCGCCCGCGACTCCCGGCCCGCCCGCGACTCCCGCTTCCCCTCCCCCTCCTGCTCCCCCTCCGCCCCCGCGCACGGTCCCGGCGCGAAGATCATCAGCGTCACATCGTCCCGTACGCGCCCCGCGTGGCCGACCACGTCGGCCCAGACCCGCTCCACGAGCCCTCCCGGGTCGTTAAGGAGCGCCGCGTCCGCCTTGAGCATCGCGGCGATCCTGTCGACCAGCGGGTAGAACACGCCACCCATGTCCCGCGCCTCGCTCACGCCGTCGGTCAGACCGAGCAGCCGGTCCCCGGCGAGCAGCGGCACCGTCAGCTCCGCGGGCGGGGCGAGGCCCGCGATGCCGAGGCCGAGCGGCGGGCCGGCACGCACCTCGAGCTCGGTGACCTCCGAGCCGCGCAGCAGCAGGGGCGGCGGATGCCCGCACGAGACCACGCGCACCACGGAGTCGTCGTCGGGGAACTCCAGGAGCACCGCCGTCGCGAACAGCTCCGCGTGCTCCTGCCCGGCCGAGTCCACCACGAGCCTGCGGTCGAGCTGGGTGGCGACACCCACCAGGTCCGGCTTGTCGAGGACCGCCTCGCGGAACGCGCCGAGCAGCGCGGCGACCGTGCCGACCGCGGCGAGCCCGTGGCCCTGCACGTCGCCGATCAGGGCGCGCACTCCGTGGGGTCCCCTGCGTACGTCGAAGAAGTCGCCGCCGACCAGCGACTCGTGCTGCGCGGCCTCGTACAGGCCCGCGCACCGGACCCTGCCGACCCACTCCCGCAGCGGCGGAAGGACGGCGAACTGGGCCGCCTCCGCGACCGTGCGGACCGTCACGAGCTGGGCCTCACGGCGGCTGCGCACCCAGGCGAAGGCCACGCTGAGCAGGGCGATGAAGGTGATCGTGAGCTGGTCACTGTTGCCGGGATGGCCAAGGCCCAGGTCCGGGAGGGAGAGCAGCAGGATGACGACGCCGCCGAGCAGGGCGGTGGCGGCGGGGCCGTACGAGAGGGCGGCCAGCGGCGGGACGGCCGCGACCAGGAAGCTCAGGTCGATCGTCTTGGGGGTGACCAGCTGGACCAGCAGGATCGCGAGCAGCAGCAGCGGCGGGGGCCAGCGCACCCAGGGAGGGGGCGGCGTCCCGCGCAGCAACCAGTCGCGCTGCTCCGCCTCGCGCCGTCTGGCCTCCGCCCTGATCATCTCTTCACGCTCCTACGCGCTCGGCGCGCCCGCACGCCGGGCCGGTCCGTCGGGTGCGGAACACCCCGCTCAGAGGGGGCGGCCCATGAGGATGTCGTCGACATACTCGCCTGCCAGCAGGAACTCGCCGGGCAGCACGCCCTCGATGACGAACCCCTCGGCCTCGTAGAGCTTGCGGGCGGGGGTGTTGTGCCCGAGGACGCGCAGGGTGATGCGGCGTGCGCCCTGGCGGCGGGCCTCGTCCATGGCCGCCCGGATCAGCCGCGTTCCGATGCCGCGGCCGCGCACCTCCTCGGCGACGACGAAGCCCTGGATCTGGCGCACGTGCGCGTTGACCAGCAGCGGCGTGGGGAAGCCGATCTTCACGTAGCCGACGATCCGTCCCGCCACCTCGGCGATCAGGTGGTCGCGGGGTCCGAAGCGGTCGTTGAAGAACGGCTCGTACGGCGGCTCGGGGCGGGGCTGGACCGCGTGCAGGGTGGACCAGGTGGCGCGGTCGAGACGGGCGAGCTCGTCGTCGTCCTCGGGGCGTGCGATGCGTATGTGCATGTCCGGCATGGCGCCACTGTACGGCGGCGGGGACGCGCCACGTCGGGTGCACGGGGCGGGCGCCGTCCGGGCCCGCCGGGGCAGGATGGGACTCATGGAAACCACACAGTCACGCGTCGCCGTGGCCGGCTCCTCCGGGCTCATCGGGACGGCGCTCACCCGCTCCCTCGCCGCCGACGGGCACACCGTGGTGCGCCTGGTGCGCGGGGCGCCCCGCGGCCGGGACGAGGTGCGCTGGAGTCCCAAGGAGGGGTACGTGGACACGGCCGGGCTCGCCGGCTGCTCCGCCGTCGTCAACCTCGCGGGCGCGGGCATCGGCGACCACCGCTGGACGGCCGCGTACAAGCGGGAGCTGCGGGACAGCAGGGTCCTCGGCACCGCCGCGCTCGCCACCGCCGCGGCCTCCCTCGACGAGCCGCCGCGAGTCTTCGTGAACGCGAGCGCGATCGGCTACTACGGAGACACCGGCCGGCGCGCGGTGGACGAGAGCGCCCCCGCGGGGACCGGGTTCCTGCCGTCGCTGTGCGTGGAGTGGGAGGAGGCGACGGCGCCCGCGCGGGACGCGGGCATCCGTACGGTCATCGCCCGCAACGGCCTCGTGATCGGCCGCGAGGGCGGGGCCTGGGGCCGCCTCTTCCCGCTGTTCAAGGCGGGGCTCGGGGGCCGCCTGGGCAACGGCCGGCAGTTCTGGAGCTATATCGCCCTGCACGACGAGGTGGCCGCGCTGCGACACCTCATCGACACCCGGACGCTGTCGGGCCCGGTCAACCTCACGGCCCCCGATCCGCTCACCAACCGCGAGGTGACGGCCGCGATGGGGCGGGTGCTGCGCAGGCCCACGCTCTTCCCCGCGCCCGCGCCCGCGCTGCGCGTGGTGCTCGGGGAGATGGCCGGGGACGTCCTCGGCAGCCAGCGGGTGCTCCCGACCCGTCTCCTGGAGTCCGGCTTCGCCTTCCGGTATCCCGGCATCGAGGAGGCGATCCGGGCGGCGCTGCGGTGACCGGGGTGGGGGTGAGGTGACCGGGGCAGGGCTCCGTACCGCGCCGCACGCCCCCCTGCCCGCCCCCTGCCCGCCTCGTGTGCGACCCGCGTGCGACCGTGCCCGGTGCGTGCGCGACTGCCGCGGACCGGAACCGCTCCTACCCTCGTGCCGAACTCGGGTATTCCAGAGCGCTGTCGGGGGCATCAGCCCCTCACAAGCCGCGCGACCTCGGGAGGGGCACGTGCCAGAGCCTGCGCACCATGCGGATGTCGTCATCGTGGGAGCCGGGGCCGCGGGGCTCTCGGCAGCGCATCGGCTGACCAGTGCCGGTGTAACGACCGTGGTCCTGGAGGCCGCCCCTTACGTCGGCGGCCGGATGTCGACCGAGAAGGTCGACGGGTTCCGGCTCGACCGGATCGGCCAGCTCCTCACCACGTCGTACCCGGAACTGCGCCGCACCCCGGGGCTCGACTCCCTCGTGCTGCGCCCGTTCGCCCCCGGCCTCCTGGTCCACAGCGAAGGACGCCACCACCGCGCCGCCGAGCCCAAGCCCGGACGGAGCGCGTGGGGCGCACTCACCACGGCGCGCGCCCTCGCGAGCGCCCCCCTCGGACCGGCGCGGGCCGCCCTGACCCCCGCGAGGGCCACCCCCGGCACGACGCCCCGCCCGGCCCCCCTCGGCGGCCCGCTCGACCAGGCCCGGCTCGGCGCCGCCCTGGCCCGGATCGCCGCGACACCCGTCGAGCGCCTCCTGACCCGGCCCGAACTCCCGGCCAGGGACGCCCTCTTCGCCCGCGGACTGCCCGCCCGCACCATCGACGGATTCCTGCGCCCGCTGCTCTCCGCGCTGCTCTGCGACCCCGGCCTGACCACGTCGAGCCGGTGCGCGGACCTCGCCCTGCACGCCTTCGCGCGCGGCCGCCTCTGCCTGCCCGAGGGCGGCGCCGACGTCCTGCCCGACCTCCTCGCCGCCGCCCTGCCGCCGGGCACCGTACGTACCGGTGTCCGCGTCACCTCCGTCTCGACGAGCCGCGTCGGGACCGCCGAGCACGGGGAGTTCCCGTGCCGCGCCGTCCTCCTCGCCACCGACGCGCGCGCCGCGGCGGAGCTCCTGCCCGGCCTGCGCGTGCCGCCGTTCCACGAGGTGACGGTCTTCCACCACACCGCGCCCGAGCCGCCGCTCGACGGGCCCGCGCTGCTCCTGGACGCCGACCGTGCGGGTCCGGTCGCCCACACCTCGGTCGTCAGCCACGTCGACCCCTCGCGTGCGCCCGCCGACCGCGTCCTGGTCTCCTCGACGGTCCTCGGACCGCCGCCGGACGAGCGCGCCGTCCGCACGCACCTCGCCGCGCTGTACGGCACCCCGACCCACCGCTGGGAGCCGCTCGCCGTCCACCACACCCGCGAGGCCGTCCCCGCGATGCCACCCCCGCACGACGCGCGGCGCCCCGTGCGCCTGCTCTCGGGGCTCTACGTCTGCGGCGACCACCGGGACACCAGCACCGTCCAGGGCGCCCTGCACTCGGGGCGCCGCGCCGCCCACGCCGCCCTCACGGACTTCGGCATCACCCCCTCGTACGCCCAGGAAGCACTGCCCACGGCGGCTTGACCGGCCCGACCCCTGCGACCTGTCGACCAACTCCCCCGGAAGCCCCCGTGCCCCCACGCGGGGGCTTCCCCCTGCCAGGCCGCCCGCGACCGCACTCCCCGACCCCCGGGGGGGCCGGTCCCCTCCCGCCGCGACGGCACGTCATCCGAGCGCCGCGACCTTGTCGCGGTACCCCCGCACCGGCCCCGCGTCCCGGTACGGCTCAAGGCGGCGCTCGAAGTCGCGTACGTACTCGTGGGCCCGCGCGGACCGCATCTCCCCCGCCGCCTGCGCGGCCTCCGCACCCAGCTGGCACGCGTGTTCCAGCTCGCCGAGACCGAGCCGCGCGGTGGCGAGGACCACCCGGCAGAAGAGCCGGGAGCGCGCGAAGGCGGGGGCGCGCAGCTGGAGCGACCGCTCGGCGTACTGGGCGGCGGCCCGGTACTGCTGCAGGTCGCGGTAGCTGTGCCCGAACTCGTCGGCCAGCTGCGCCTCGTCGAAGAACCGCGCCCAGTGCGGCACTTCGTCGCCGGGCCGCGCCGCCTCCAGTGAGCGCTCGGCCCGCGCCAGGGCCGCCGTGCAGGCCCGCACCTCGCCCAGCACCCCGTGCCCGCGCGCCTCGGCCGCGTACAGCAGGGACTGCACGATGTGCGGCGCCGCGGAGCCGACGCCCTGCTGGGCGACCCGCGCGAGCTGCACGGCCTCGCGTCCATGGCCGAGGTAGACGGCCTGGCGGCTCATCGTGACCAGGACGTACGAGCCGTACGCCCGGTCGCCCGCCGCCTGGGCGAGGCGCAGGGCCTGGACGTAGTACCGCTGGGCGAGGCCGTGTGCGGCGATGTCGTACGAGGTCCAGCCCGCGAGGCGGGTCAGGTCGGCGACGGCGCCGAAGAGCCGCCGCCCGGCCTGCTCGCCGTAGACCCCGCGCAGCATCGGCTCGGCCTCGTGCTCCAGATAGCGGACCAGCGCCTGCCGCGCGTGCCCGCCGCCGTACGCGTGGTCGAGTGCGCGGAACAGCTCACCGACGGAGCGCAGCGCCGCGATGTCGCCGCTGCTGACCCGCTGCCCGGGGCCGCGTTCGGGGCCCTGCCGCTGCCGGGGCACCGCGGGGCGCCCCTGGAGCGGCACGCGCGCGTGGGACGGGTCGATGTCCCCGCGCCCCACGCGTTCGTCGGCGCGGCCGATCAGCCAGTCCCTGCTCGGCACCACGAGGCCGGCCGGGGTGAACGCGATCTTCCGCAGCTCGGCGTGGCTGCCGGAGTCCTTGCGCCACAGGCCGCCGACGATGTCGACGGCCTCCTCGGGGCTGGCCGCGAACTCGAGGCCCGCGTAGACCGGTGCGCACGCGTCGAGCCCGAGGTCCTGGGCGGACAGGCGCCGCCCGAGCCGTCTGGTGAAGACCTCCGCGATCAGCGCGGGTGTGGTGCCTCTGGGCTGCTGGCCGCGCAGCCACCGGGTCACCGATGTCTTGTCGTACCGCAGGTCGAGGCCGTGCTCAAGACCGAGCTGGTCGACGCGGCGCGCGAGGCCCGCATTGGAGAACCCGGCTTCCGAGATGAGCGCGGCTAGCTGGCGGTTTGGGGTGCGCTGCGGGGGTCGTTCCGTCATCGGCTGTGCGGTCTCCTGCCTTTCGGGTCTGCCTTGAGCAGCCCTTATGGCCTCATGAACGGCGTGAATGTAACGGCCATCACAGCGCTCGGACGCACCTTCCCCCGGCATTCATCCGATCGTGTGAGGAACCCGGGCCGAGGTTGCCGAAGGAGCGGGCCCGTACAGTGGCAGGGGCGCGATATGTGCACGGTGAACGTTCAGGGAGGCACCTGCCGTGAGTGAGTTTCGGTTCGTCCGGCTGGGCTTCGGCCCGGACTCCGTGGAGTACCGGGAGGCGTGGGACGAGCAGCGCCGTGTGCACGCCGCCCGCTTCGCCGACGAGGTCCCGGACACCTGTCTGCTGCTCGAGCACCCGCCGGTCTACACGGCGGGCCGCCGCACCGCGGACAGCGAGCGCCCGCTGGACGGCACCCCCGTCGTCGACGTGGACCGCGGCGGCAAGATCACCTGGCACGGCCCCGGCCAGCTGGTGGGCTACCCGATCCAGAAGCTGCCCCGCCCGGTCGATGTCGTAGCACACGTACGCCGTCTGGAAGAGGCTCTTATCCGTACGTGTGCGGAGTTCGGCCTGGAGACCACCCGTGTCGAGGGCCGCAGCGGTGTCTGGGTCCTCGGTGACCCCGTGGAGCAGCGTCCGGCGCTCGGCGGCCTCTCCCTCGACTTCGACCCGCGGCTCCAGGACGACGAGTTCGACGCCCGGTTCAACGGTCCGGAGTACGCGCCGTCCAACGCGGGCCAGCGCCGCGAGGACCGGAAGATCGCCGCGATCGGCATCCGCGTCGCCAAGGGCGTGACGATGCACGGCTTCGCGCTGAACGTGAACCCGGACAACACCTGGTTCGACCGGATCATCCCGTGCGGCATCCGCGACGCGGGCGTCACGTCGCTCGCGTACGAGCTCGGCCGCGACATCACCATCGCCGACGTGCTGCCCGTCGCCGAGCGGCACCTGCGCGACGTACTGGAGAACGCGGAGCTCAAGCCGCGGGTGGTCGAGAAGCGGGCGGAGCCTGAGGCAGCGCCCGAGGCGGCGCCCGCGCCCGAGAAGGCCTCCGCGTAGCGACACCGGGGCTGGAGGGGGAATGGACCCCCTTGGCCAGAGGTTGGCCAGAAGTAAGCCCACCGACATGACGGGCGTACCCTGGTGTGCGCCGAAGAATCGAAGCTACAGGAGCCGATGTGTCCGCAGTCGCACCCGACGGACGCAAGATGCTGCGCCTGGAGGTCCGGAACGCCCAGACCCCCATCGAGCGCAAGCCCGAGTGGATCAAGACCCGGGCGAAGATGGGCCCCGAGTACAACGCCCTGCAGAAACTCGTGAAGAGCGAGGGGCTGCACACGGTCTGCCAGGAGGCGGGCTGTCCGAACATCTACGAGTGCTGGGAAGACCGCGAGGCGACGTTCCTCATCGGCGGCGACCAGTGCACGCGGCGCTGTGACTTCTGCCAGATCGACACCGGCAAGCCGCAGGCCCTCGACCGCGACGAGCCGCGCCGCGTCGGCGAGTCCGTCGTCACGATGGACCTGAACTACGCCACGATCACCGGCGTCGCCCGCGACGACCTGGCCGACGGCGGCGCCTGGCTGTACGCCGAGACGGTGCGCCAGATCCACGCGATGACGGCGGAGCGTGCCGAGGGCTACACCAAGGTCGAGCTGCTCATCCCCGACTTCAACGCCGACCCCGACCAGCTGGCCGAGGTCTTCTCGTCCCGCCCCGAGGTCCTCGGTCACAACGTCGAGACGGTGCCGCGCATCTTCAAGCGGATCCGCCCCGGCTTCCGTTACGAGCGCTCCCTCGAGGTCATCACGAAGGCCCGCGAGGCCGGCCTGGTCACCAAGTCCAACCTGATCCTGGGCATGGGCGAGACCCGCGAAGAGGTCAGCGAGGCGCTGCGCCAGCTGCACGAGGCGGGCACGGAACTGGTCACGATCACCCAGTACCTGCGCCCCACGCCGCGCCACCACCCCGTCGAGCGCTGGGTGAAGCCCGCGGAGTTCGTGGAGCTGAAGGAGGAGGCCGAGCAGATCGGCTTCTCGGGCGTCATGTCGGGCCCGCTGGTCCGCTCCTCGTACCGCGCGGGCCGCCTGTACCAGATGGCGATCGAGAAGCGGGGCGCGTACGTGGCTTCGCAGGCGCTGTGACGGGCGCTGCCGCTCCCTTCGCTGCTCCCTTCGCCGCTCCTTTCGTGACGGCGGCACATGCCGGGCACGCACGCCCCGTGTGAATCGGCGCACAAGACACTACCCACTGGTAGAAGCCGCAACGACGCGGTCCGCACGATCCCGCAGGTGACGGGGGCGTACGGGCCGCGTCAGCATTTCGGGGCCCGGCGTCAGGGTTTCATCGGGGTTTGACCGCCTGGTCACGCCCTGGTAACACCAATCAGTGACCCTGGTATCACCGCACGTGCAGCCTTACCCATAGCCGCTCCCCCGAGCCGCTCCCCAGGAGGGCACCATCATGCAGGCCGCGCCCGTTCGCGCCACCGCCATCCCGTCCGTCACCGTCGCCCTGCGCGCCGTCGAGTCGCTGCTGATGAGCGGCGGCCAGCGCACGGCACGGCGCAACGCCTGGACTTCCGTCCTCGAGGACCGGCGCCGCGCCAAGGACCGGGTCGAGGCGCTGCGCGTCCTCGAAGAGGCCGTGACCACCCGCACGTCGTAGTCGGCTCCGGGGGCACGTAGACTTCACGGCATGGCGAGGAAGGAATCCACCGCGGCGGATGCGGCCGCGGAGCCAGGGCGACTCAAGCAGATCGCTCTGACCTACAAGATGACCCGGCGGGCCGACTCCAAGATCGGCCTGATCATCGCGGCGGTGGGAATTGTCACCTTCGGTGTCTTCCTCGCGATCGGCTTCTTGATCGGCCACCCGGTCTACCTGGGCATTCTTGGCTTCCTGCTCGCCTTCCTCGCGATGGCGATCGTCTTCGGACGCAGGGCCGAGCGCGCCGCCTTCGGGCAGATGGAGGGCCAGCCCGGTGCGGCGGCCGCGGTGCTCGACAAGATCGGCCGCGGCTGGACGACGACCCCCGCGGTCGCGATGAACCGCAGCCAGGACGTGGTGCACCGCACCGTCGGCAAGGCGGGCATCGTCCTGGTCGCCGAGGGCAACCCGAACCGCGTGAAGGGTCTGCTGGCCGCCGAGAAGCGGAAGATGGCGCGCATCGTGGCGGACGTCCCGGTGCACGACGTCATCGTCGGCACGACCGACGACACGGTCTCCCTGAAGAAGCTCCGCACGACGCTCCTGAAGCTCCCCCGCGTACTCACGGGCCCGCAGGTCACCGCGACCAACGACCGTTTGCGGGCGATGGGTGACCTCATGTCGAACATGCCGTTGCCGAAGGGGCCGATGCCGAAGGGTATGCGCATGCCTCGCGGCGGCCCGAAGATGTAATACGGCGGATGCGGTGGAGACCGCCGAAGCCGTGCTTTGTGGGCGCCCTTGGTGGGCGCCCACAATTGTTTTCCGCCGGGACCCCATGCGCACGGCCATACGAAGAGCGCCGCCACACCCAGCTCCTGGGCCGCGGGTCCGAACTGCGGCCGCCGCGCGACGACGAGGGCCCGGAACCGAGTGGTTCCGGGCCCTCATTGTCGTAACGCGAGGCGAGATCGTCGTAGCGCGGGGCGAGATTGTCGTAACGCGAGGCGAGATCGTCGTAACGCGAGGCGAGAAGCGGCAGCGTCTCAGATCCGGACCTGCACCGCCCGGGACAGCCGGTCGTGCAGGCCGCGGCCGTCGCGGTCCCAGATCAGGGCGGGGATGACGAGGCAGAGCAGGATGCTGCGGACCAGGACCCACCCGGGGGCGAGCCGGCCGCCGCCCTCGGCGATGACGCGCAGCCGCAGGAGGGCCTTGCCCGGCGTGCAGCCGACCGTGCCGACGGTCAGCACGCTCATGACGAAGAAGATCCCGAGGGCCCAGTTGCCCATCGCCTGCTGGTCACCGCCCGCGAACAGACCGTATGCGATCAGCATGCACAGGGCCCAGTCGACGGCGAGTGCGCCGATGCGGCGGCCGGGGCGCGCGATCGCTCCCGGCCCCTCCTCCGGCAGGCCCAATTGCTGACCCCGGTACCCGAAGTCGACGCCGGCGTCCTCGGCAGCCGCGCGCGGGCCGGACAGCCACGATCCGATTGCTTGCCTCTTGTCCACCCGTCAAAGGTACTGCGCCCCTTGTCGCACGCGGGCGGGCGGGGTGCCGGACCACCCCCGTGATGCCCGTCACCCGGCCGCGTCGGTTAACTTCGGTGAAACAAATGGGTCACGCTTGAGAAATGCCCCGTCCCTATGGTCGGGTCCCAGCGTGTGCCACCGCACTGGCTGCACCACGAGCTGCAACCCCGTCCGACCCCGGGCGGGAGTAGGAGGAGTTGGATGTTGTTCCAGAACGCCGACGACGCGAAGAAGTACATCGCGGACGAGGACGTCAAGTTCGTCGACGTCCGATTCTGCGACCTGCCCGGTGTCATGCAGCACTTCACGATCCCGGCGGCGGCGTTCGACCCGGACGAGGAGCTTGCCTTCGACGGTTCGTCGATCCGCGGCTTCCAGGCCATCCACGAGTCCGACATGGCGCTGCGCGCGGACCTGTCGACCGCCCGGGTCGACCCGTTCCGCCGCGACAAGACCGTCAACATCAACTTCTTCATCCACGACCCGATCACGGGCGAGCAGTACAGCCGTGACCCGCGCAACATCGCCAAGAAGGCCGAGGCCTACCTCGCGTCGACCGGCATCGCGGACACCGCGTACTTCGGTCCCGAGGCCGAGTTCTACGTCTTCGACAACGTCCGCTTCCAGACGTCGGCGAACGAGAGCTTCTACCACATCGACTCCGAGGCCGGCGCCTGGAACACCGGTGCGGTCGAGAACAACCGCGGCTACAAGGTCCGCTACAAGGGCGGCTACTTCCCGGCCCCGCCGGTCGACCACTTCGCCGACCTGCGCGCGGAGATCTCCCTCGAACTGGACAAGAACGGCCTCCAGGTCGAGCGCCAGCACCACGAGGTCGGCACGGCCGGCCAGGCGGAGATCAACTACAAGTTCAACACGCTGCTGGCCGCGGCCGACGACCTGATGCTCTTCAAGTACATCGTGAAGAACGTCGCCTGGCGCAACGAGAAGACCGCGACCTTCATGCCGAAGCCGATCTTCGGCGACAACGGCTCGGGCATGCACGTCCACCAGTCGCTATGGTCGGGCGGCCAGCCGCTCTTCTACGACGAGCAGGGCTACGCGGGCCTCTCGGACACCGCCCGCTACTACATCGGCGGCATCCTCAAGCACGCCCCGTCGCTGCTCGCCTTCACCAACCCCACGGTGAACTCGTACCACCGCCTGGTCCCCGGCTTCGAGGCCCCGGTCAACATGGTCTACTCGCAGCGCAACCGCTCGGCCGCGATGCGTATCCCGATCACGGGCTCCAACCCGAAGGCCAAGCGCGTGGAGTTCCGCGCGCCGGACCCGTCCTCGAACCCGTACCTGGCGT
Source organism: Streptomyces sp. NPDC058284 (assembly GCF_042881135.1). Taxonomy (NCBI): domain Bacteria; kingdom Bacillati; phylum Actinomycetota; class Actinomycetes; order Kitasatosporales; family Streptomycetaceae; genus Streptomyces; species Streptomyces sp. NPDC058284. The sequence continues at coordinate 265,506 of NZ_JBHVYE010000007.1, read as the reverse complement.
TCTCGGCGCTCCTGATGGCCGGCCTGGACGGTGTCAAGAACAAGATCGAGCCCCCGGAGCCGATCGACAAGGACCTCTACGAGCTGGCCCCCGAGGAGCACGCGGGCGTCGCCCAGGTCCCGACCTCCCTCCCCGCAGTCCTCGACGCCCTCGAGGCGGACAACGAGTACCTGCAGGCGGGCGGCGTCTTCACGTCCGACCTGATCGAGACGTGGATCGACTACAAGCGCACGAACGAAATCGCCCCGATCCAACTGCGCCCGCACCCGCACGAGTTCGAGCTGTACTTCGACATCTAAAGATCAGCTCCGGGCGACCGGGCGGGATTCTTGAAGGCATGCGTTGACCTGCGAAAACACTGCACAGCAGTGCTCGCTGTTGCCGCTTGGTTTCCGCCCTCTTGTGCACCGCGTGTGCACCGCCCGGCTGATTCCCTGACGTAGCGTCAGTAACAGTGAGGCCGCCACTCCCATCGGGGTGGCGGCCTTGCTCTGTAGGGTGCGTCCCGTACCGATCCTCGCCATGTGCGGACCATCTAGGAAAAGGGCGAGCTTCAGCCCAGGCGCCAATGAGATTCTGTGTTGGTGGGCATAGTCTTCCCCGGCCAACTGGGCACGGTCGAACCAGGATCCAGTGCCGCTGCGCAGGCACTGATCGGACGTCTGAAGCTCACCGCACCTCGTGCGCAGCCTCCGGAGCAACAGGACGTTGCCTTCATACCGGTGACCCGCGCGCAGTGGAAGTCCGTGCTGAAGGACGCCGATCTACCCAGGCTTCAGCAGGAAACCGATGAGACGGCCAGGGAAATCCTGCTCCTGCGGACCGCCTCCGGCGCGACGGTCGGGAAGCGACTTCCAGAGTTGTTGCAGCGTCTCGGCACGTCGGTTGTCGCCCTGAGCTCCGTGGCAGCTGAGGTATCCCGGTTCAGCCCTTCCCGCACCAGCGCGGCTGAGCGACGGTTGGCTGCTGACCTGGCGCAAGCAAATCAACGCGAGGTCCAGGCGCTGTTCGCCTGCCTCAAGCAGGGATGGCTAGAGGCCGCCTGGGCTCCGGTACAAAGGCATGCTCAAGCGGCCCAAGCAATTGCGCGGGCTCTGGAGACTGCAACCAGCAATCATCATCAGGCCAGTGCTCCTGACGAGGACATATACCGACGAACACTCGGACTGTCGGCCGAGGAAGTGGGTCACGGCTCGGGTGTAGCGGTACGAGCTCGTTTGCTGGCTGCCTGGGCGAAGAATCCAAAGGAACTCGATCGTCGGCTACGCCGGAGCATGAGTCATCTGATCGACGACTCCATACCGTTGACAGTGAAACTGCTCAATCACCTAGCCGCTCTCGCACTGTCCGACCGTCCCTTGGAGGCACACCGCGCCACACTCCTGTCGCGTGATCTGGTGACTTCCCATCTGAAATTGGAACCAGAACTTACGTGTGCGGTGATTGCACGGCACAGCAGTCAAGAACGGGAGTTGCTGTCCTCCCACCGCGGACAGATCGCCTACCACGATGCCTACAACCGGTCGGAACACCAGGAAGAGAAGGCGCGTGCGGCCTTGGACATGCATCGGGCCGCGCTGGAAGGCGACGTCAAGCGCACCGCCACTGTGCTCTTGGAACTGCTGGGCCGGATGATCCCGCAAGGAGCCTCTCTCTCGACCATACGAGACCTGCTCGTGGCTGAGGGGACACAGCCGCTGTGCAGAATGCTCGCTTCCACGATCCGATCTGATTGGCGCAACGCGAACGCACACGAGGACTTCCGCTGGGACCCCGTCGACGGCACGCTCCTCTTGGGCGGCCAGCCGACTGACCTGCAGGCGGTACTGGACGCTGTCATCCGAGCCCGTACCATCTGCCACGGGTTCGAGCACGGAGTCGCCGTGGCCTACGGGCAGAACGCGTCCTTGATCAATTGGGGCGCGATGGAAACGACCTACGTCAGCCGAGACCTCGCCATACTTCAAGCTGCTGGAGAGGTGAGATTCTCGGTACTGGACATTCGACGCCATGGCAGCCTCGTACGCTTGGACGTTCCCGATCTCTCCATCAAGGACTTGAGAGAGGCATTCCGCGCAATTCTGAGGGGCTCCATAGCAGACCCCGGTGTCGAGCGTTGGGAGTTGCGGCAACCCTCACGGGGCCTGCCGCCACTGTGCGTGGACATCACGGGAACACGCGTCGGGCTCCGGCTCTCGGAATCACTATGGGATAACGCCGATCCGCTCCCGTTCGCCGAACTCCCCCTGCTGGCAAACGCCATGACCAATGCAGGAGAACCAGCGGAAATCGCAGCCTCATCGATTCTCTTTCTGGCTGCAGCCCATGTAGTTGGAGAGCGCGACCGCTTGTCGCGTGCTCTTGCACACGGGGATCCAGCCGCCAAGAAGGAATTGATCAACACCACTAGGCTGATCAGCAGCGGAGCCAAGGCCGCAGCCGAGCTTCTTGAGAATCAAGCCCGACGCAAGTTGCTGGCCTTTGCCGAAGTTCTCGCCGGAGAGTGCCACCGTCTGGAAAACGCTGCCCCCAGGGACCTCACCCACGGCTTCGTGCCTGCCGATCGGACCCTGCGCAGGCACGTACCTTGCCTGCCGTGGATCGCAGAAGTCGAAGGCTGATCCAGCACGATCAAGACCCGTGGTCTCCTGATGTGATCGGCTTTGCCACTGGACGCTTGGCTTCAGCTCCTGCACCGGATTTCCGTTCCGTATCGAGGTGGGCATCGCCCGTCACAGAACGGCAGTCCGTACCGCGTGATAAGGCATCCTCACGCCGAAATCCTCGGCGAGACAGCCACGGCCGGAGAGGCAGTCGCCATGGCGGTATCCCATCAGCCTCGGCCTGGCCATGGAGGGAACCGCCGACCGAGATGCGTGACGCGCATGATCGCCGCCGCACCCTGCTGGAACGACAAGCTGCGACTCCGCCGACCTGAAGGTCGTCGGCTGACATGTCAGGTTTCGGGGGCCCCGAGGTGTCGCCGGGCTGCGGTCCAGACGTCTTCGAAGTCCTCGAAAGTCAGCGGCTCCTCGACGTGCCCCTCCCAATCGGTGACGGGCGGCTCGGCAATGAACCCGTACCGGGCATCGTCGTCCTCGGCCGACGCGGCTGCGATCGGGCGCAGCGCAGGCCCTTCGAGTTCGACCTGCCGGCGCACCCACGCGTCATCGCCGACCTCGAAGTAGAACCAAGTGTCTTCTTCGTACCAGTAGCTGCGGAACCATCGCGTCACCGACTCATCCTGACCCATCGCCCTCGTCCTTCGGTAGCTCGATGGTCAGTCGAACCAGACGACGAGCCGTACGTTCTCCGGGCCATGCAGCCCGCTCAGTGTGCGCATCGTCTCCCAGACCGGTCCCCAGTGGGTGGCGTCCCCCGCGACCGTACGTCGGCTGAGTGCGCCAGAGCCGTCGGTCTCGCCCCAGTCGGCAACGCTCAGCTCGGCCCAGGTGATCCAGGTGGCACCATGGGCGTACTCGGGGCCGCCGTAGGCGGTGAAGGCAGCGCGCACCCCGTCGGATGTGTCCTCAGGTAGGCCGCGATCTTCGGCCAGAGGCTGGAACCCGTAGGAGTTGCGCACCCCGAAGAGGCAGGCGAGCGCGTCGTAGGCATTGCCGGTGTTGAGGAGGAACAGGTCGATGGCGGCCGTCCAGACGGCGTCCTCGTCGTCTTCGCCCCAGATCCGGGCTCCTGGCCTGCACTCGATCATTCCGCTCATGCCGGTGGACATGCTCGGATTCTGGCGGGCAGAGATGGGGCCTGTCGTCCGGGTTTCGCGACGGCCTCTCCCGCAGGAGATCGGTCGAGGGTCAGGGGCCTTGAACCACGCTGCGGTCCGCTCAATGCGCTGGAGACCGCATCCACTGCACGAGTCCTGACAGCGCGTTGACGAGATCCTCCTCTGTCTGGAGAAGGCGGTGCTCAGGGCGGACCTGACCGCTCTCGACGTCTGCGTGGTCGAGTTCTGCTTCGCCGGTGTCCCAGATGGTGATGGTGGCGAGTCGCGCATTGGTACTCAGGGTCACCCAGGCGCTCGCCTTGCTGCGGCCGTCAGCCGGAGAGGTACCGAGCTCACAGTCGATTGCCGCTGCTCGGAGGCCGGCTCCTTGGTCGCTGCACCAGGCGGCAAGTACATGAGGGAAGTCGGTCATGCATTCCGCCACTTCTCGGTGCCACAGCCAACTTCGTAGTGCCACCACCCTTCCTCTTCCCCTTGATCCAGAAGCGCCTTGATCCCGGTGAAGTCCGCGTTGGCCGGTGCAGTGAAGGCCACCATGGGGAAGTCCTCGCTGAAGACCTCGCCTCCGAGCCCGAACGCCGAAAGACGCTGGTGCACCGCCTGGGGACTGCGTCCCAAGGGGCCGGTAGGGATGGGCACGACGCGAATCGTGCAGTTGCCGGCGGTGCTGACTCGCCCAGCGGCCCAGTGGAGGCCGTCGGCATCGGTCTGATACCGAACCACGTCGCCTTCAGCGACCCCGTCCTGAAGGAAGGGGATGTTCTGCACGATGGCCGTGTCATCGCCGAGCTTCGTTGCCCACAGGCCCTCTGTGTCCTGCGGGAACCAACCCTCGCGAGGAACGAACCGGAACCAGACCTTGATCTTCTCGACCGTGCTCTCCATGACGGGCATCATGCGCCGCCCGGAAACGGTACTTCTCACCGGGGCTGCGCTAGTTACTCAATGTTCGTCTGTCGTCGGCCAAGGTCCATCGGCCAAAATCAGTTGGAGCCGCCCTCAATCGGCGCCATATCGTGGGCGAGAAGGATGGTCCGGGTGTTCGGGGGTTGAGTGCAGGTCGAAGATCATGCCGCTTGGGAGCGGGACTTCCCGGTGAAGTACCTGCTGGTCCACCAGGACGAGGAGGACCAGGAAGAGTTCTGGGGGCGGTGCGCAGGTGTCGAGGGCATGTTCGTGGACAAGCTGCCGCCACCACGCGAGGTGCTGACGCTGCGGGGGTGCGCTCCCGAAGGGCTGTTGCGCGATGCATTGATGCCGAGCGGGGAGTCGACCGCCCTGCTGGGTGAGGTATGCGTCGAGGTCTGGGACGAAGAGCAGCCGTTGCAGTGGTGGTCCTTGCTCGACTGCGTCGTCATCACCCATCAGCCGAACCGTGACGATCCCGCCCTGGTGGACATCGTGGTGGGAGCAGGCGTCGAGGAAGAGCACGCCTGGTCGCACACCCTGCCGACACCACCGCGGTTCAAGCTGTTCGTGGGGCCCACCAGGACGCTCGGCTCGGCCGGCCACTGCCTGGCCGTGGACGGGCTGTTCGTGACGCGAGGCGCCCCGGCGCCCGCGCCGCTGAGACTCGTTGGCTGCGAGCCCGCCGAACCCCTGCTCGCCGTCCTGCGCAGGCCGCGCAAGTTCGACCGGGACTGGGCGGGGCTGTGGGCCCTGGACCGCACCGGCCGGGTGATGTACCGCCACAACGTGTACCTGCGCATCGAGACGGCCCGGCCGTCGGTGCTGGGCGGCAGCCTCCTAGACATCAAGCTCACCGACGGCGGCAAGGACAGGCCACCGCTGCTGGCCCGCCCTATTTGGGAGACCTGGTACAGAGGTGCCCCGGACACCCGCAATCAGTGGGCGCCGCTTCCCGCCGAGGGCAGGTACCAGTGGCTCGACCTGACCGCCACCGGCATGAGCGAACAGGGCATCAACCGTACGGGCGGCGTCCACCACCTCGACGGTACGTACGTCACAGACGCGCCTGGCCTGCACTGCGCCATGGCCGAGGCGCTGGCGGGACCCGGCGGCTATTACGGCCGGGAATGGAACGCCTTCAAGGACTGCCTGCACGGCGGCTTCGGCGTGGCCGCACCCTTCACCTTGATCTGGCACCACGCCGATGTCGCTCGCCAGGCACTGGCAGACGACATCTGGGACACCGAGAAGGGCCTCAGCTACTTCGAGGAGATCGTGCAACTCCTCAAAGCCTCCGGCGTCACAGTCATTCTCCAGTGAGACACGGTGTTGCGGGCGTCAGCGATGGGACTTCGGTGGTGTGGCTGGGACGATCCTCGTCCCGGTCACCTCAGCGGTCTCTTGGAGGAGGTTCTCCCAGTCCGTGTCTTGGATCCAGGTCTTGCCCATGAGATGAGCTGTCCGCCACACGAGGTCGGCTCAACTGCGGCAGCGGTGGACTTCGACGCCGTATGACCTGGCTCTGGGAGACGGATTGCAGGCGTCGTGGTGGACCTGCCAGCGGGCAGGGTCGGGATACGACATGAGGCTGCCGGCGGAGAAGCTCAGAGCCCCAGCCTCTTGCTCAGTCTCCAACATCTCCCACGCCTGCGTGTTGGTGGCAGTGCGGTCGACGTCGGCCATGTCCACCCAGAGTGACCCATCGCCGTCGGCGATGAGCGCATCGCAGGTCTCGCAGCGGGCGAGGAGCTCGTGATCCATCGTGGTCACTGGCGCCAGCCGTTGAGTGAGACCTCCGGGCCGTTTGTGAGGTACCGATGGAGGGCGCTGGCGGTGGTGTCGACAAACTCCTCGGGGATGGCATTGGCGTCCACCCAGCGGACCTGGGCGTGCTTGCGCGGTTCGCGGTTTTCGGGTTCGCCGGACCATTCGTTGGCTGCGAAGACGACGGTGAGGAAGCCGTTGGGTGCCTCGACTCCCCAGGCGCCGTGGATGATGTGGGCGACCTTGAGGGTTTCCGGTTTCACGGTCAGGCCGGTCTCTTCGTGGAGCTCGCGCACTGCCGTCTCGGTGATGGGCTCGCCGGGTTCGTTCTTGCCGACGGGGAGGTCCCACATGCCCTGGGCGAACTTGGCGTTCTGGCTGCGTTGGAGGAGGACGACACGATTGGTGACCTTGTCGTGGACGATGACGGCGGCGACCAGCAGGGTCATGGATTCGAGGGCGGGCTTGAGGGCTTGGGGCTGGTCCTCGGTCTGCTGCTGAGCCACGGTGGTCCCTTCGTCGGCCGGGTTGTTGGGCATGTTAGGCGAGTGCTTCCCGTGCGCGGCGGGCGAGTTCGGCGGCTCCAGGTACCTTGCGCCGCTGGTAGGTCACGAGGGTGGACCGGAGCGAGGTGATCGCTTTGCGGGTGCGGTCCGAGGTCATGCCCTCCATCAGTGTCACGGCCTGGCTCCAGGCGGCAACGGCCTCGTCGGCACGGGCTTGCGCGGCCAGGCTGTCGCCGAGGTCGGCGTACGTGAGGGCGTGGACGCGCTTGTACTTCTCCGGGTCCCAGCGGGTGAGTGCGTCGCGGTGCTGCTGTTCGGTCCCGATGTGGTCGGCGAGGTCGGTCAGAGTGCGGGCGGTGTGGCTGGCGACGGTGCCGGCGGCCGGGCCGCTGACGTGGGAGTAGCTGGGCTGTGGCCCGTCCTCACGGAGCAGGGCGTCTTCCGCGGCGAGTAGGGCGCGGGCGGCGGAAGGTCTCTCACCGATGGCCGCGTAAGCGCGAGCGTGGGTGATGTGGAGCAGGGCCTCGGTCTGGCCGTCGACGTGTCCGAGGCCGCCGGTGAGCGCGGCTTCCGCAAGGTCGACGCAGTAGTGGGGCTGCTTGAGGCTGAGGGCCTGGTGGGCCAGGGCGCGCATCATCCAGGCGGCGTGACCGTTCGGGTTCGCCTCGCAGGCGAGTTGGTAACCGACCTGGTAGTAGCGCTGGGCGGCGCCTTCCCGGCCGAGGTCGTGGTGCTTCCAAAACCTGTTGTCGCCGCAGAGACTGTGTCCCATGCAGGTCGTGTCGCTTTAGGAGGCGGCGGTTACTCCGGCCCGCGTCTCATTGAGACGGTCCGTCGTGTCCCTTTCCATGACAGGAATTACCGTATCAGGTGACGAAGGTCACTCCTGATGATCTGTTGCTGGGCGGGCTAAGGCGGCCGCCCCCGCGCGCGTTGGGGGTCGCGGGCGCAGGGGCGGCCGGTCTTGGGGTCAGCTCAGTGCTTGAGCGACGCGCTGCCTCAACCTCTCGTCGTGGAGGGCGCCGACCGTTCGCCAGGCAGCGTCGGAGACTTCTTCGGCCTGGAGTTCGCCGATGTCGGCGGTGGTGCGGAAGAGGAAGCGGAAGTCGAAGTGCTGGTGGGCGGGCTCGCCCTTGGCGGGGTTGGCGTCAATGGGGTGGATGTCGATGTGGAGCGGAGTCTCGCCGTGCGGGGTGACGACGTGGGGCGGGATGCCGGTCTCCTCGGCGAGTTCGCGGCCGGCGGCCTGCAGGAGCGTCTCGTCCGAGGGCTCCAGATGACCGCCGGGCAAAAGCCATTTCTGGGTCACATTGTGGAGAATGTGCAGGATGCGGCCGTCGGGGCCAACGAGGATGGCCCCTGCGGTGACGTGGCCGGGCAGGGTCTTACGGTTGGTGAAGTCGTCGCCGTCGTCCAGGAGGCCGAGGACGACGCCGAGTTCGCGCTTGTCCTCGGGGTGTTCGTCGAGGTAGGCGGCGATGGTGGTGCGGATGTGGTGGGCCGTGATGGTCATGGTGATCACCTGTTGAAGTAGGAGAGCCAGGTCGCCGCGATGGCTTCGCGGTCGGGTGCGGGGACCTCATGGATGCCGGGGGCGAGGTCGCCGCGGGTGAGCATCCTGATCGCGGCGAGGATCTCGGCCTGGACCAGGAAGATGAACGGCCCAACGCTGGCACCGTGGATGAAGTTGACGGCGTTGCCGCCGTTCGCCAGATAGAAGTAGTGGCCGGTGGTCTGGTAGCGGGTGACGTGGTCGCCGACCTGGGTGCGGGTGTAGACGTCAGGGAGTCCGGCGAGGTCGAGTTCGTCCTCGCTGCTGGTGACGGTGGCGACGTAGGCGCCGTTGCGCAGGTGGGAGAAGTCCTCGCCATGCAGGGAGACGGCGCCGGTCGCGCAGAGGACCAGGCCGGCGCCGGTCAGGGCGGCTTCGCGGTCGCGTGCGACGGCGAAGCCCTGGGAGAGGGCCTGGGTACGGCGGATGGGGTCGATGTCGAAGACGGTGACCTGGACGCCCTTGGCATGCAGGAGCCGGGCGATCGAGCTGCCGAGCTTGCCGAAGCCGATCACCAGGGCGGGGCGGCCATGGAGGATGTCACCGCGATCGCGCATGACGGCCTCGGTGGAGAAGACTACGGACTGGCCGACGAGGAAGTCTTCGGGGTCCTTCAGTGGTGAGCGGGCGACGGAGATGACGGGGCAGGGCAGTTTGTCGAGGTCCTCGTAGCGGCGGTGCCCGTTCTCGGTGTCCTCGATCACCCCGGCGAGCTGGCCGGTAAACCGGCTGTGGACCTCGGCGAGGCTGGGGGCGAAGTAGCCGCCGACGTCCAGCAGGGTGACCGTCTGGTCGGCGGCACGGGATTCGAAGTAGTCCAGAGCGTAGTCGGCCTGGGCGAACATTTCGCGGGTGAGGGTGTCGACCATGTGCGTCTGCTCGACCTCGCGCTTCGCGGCCGGGTGGACGGACTTCGGCTTGGGCAGCACCGCGGTGAGCCGGGTCATCGTGGCGACAGCGCGGACGAACGCGGGACGCTCGGCCAGCAGGTGCGTGATGAGGAACGACGCCGTCTGCTCACCCGGGGCGAACTGGGCGGCGATCCGGGCGAAGTAGGCGTCCAGCCGGGCGCGTTCGAAGGTTTCCATGGCAGTTCCCTCTCATCCGTTCCGTCCGGGGGCCGTGCGAGGAGATGCGGGTTCAGCGAGTGCGGGCGCGTCCGAACAGCAGCCGGTCGGCTGCGAGCGCTGCATCCAGGTAGGCGTCGACCTTGGCGGCGCCGGCGGACTGCGGCAGGGGGTCCAGCCCGAGTAGGAGGATTGCCTCACCGCTGCGGGCGACCTGTTCGGTCCAGGACCGACGGGTGGGCAGCCGCAGCCGCCGGGAGGCGCCGGGGAAGTGCACCAGCACCTGGTCGTCGACGATCTGCAGGCAGCGCTCCAGTTCCGGGATGACCTCCCGGGCGCCGGCCAGGCCGCCCAGGCCGGCGGACAGCCGCCGCATCCGGGCCTCGGCCGTCTCAGCGGTGCCCGAGCCGGGCAGGGCCGGGGTGTGGGTGATCAGGATGTACGCGATCTCGCGGCCGTCCGGGCGGGTGCCGGGCCAGGTCCAGGCTGCGAGCGACACCAGCAGCCGCAGCTCAGGGCCGGGCGGCGTGAGCAGGACGCTCATGCTGTCGTGCCTCCCGTGGCCTTGAAGCAGGACCAGACGATCTTCCCGACCGGAGCGCGGTCCTCGACTCCCCAGCCGTCGGCAAGCGCGTTCACCAGGATCAGCCCGCGTCCGGAGGTGTCCGTGCCAGCGGCCTGTCGGGCTTCCGGGGGCTGGCGGCGGCTGTCGTGCACTTCCAGGCGTACGACATCCTCGTCGGCGTTGAGCTTGACCAGGAAGCCGTGTCCGGGGGCAGTGCCGTGGACCAGGGCGTTGGTGGCGAGTTCGGAGACGCAGAGCCTGATGTCCTCGGCGCGGTTCGGCAGACCCCAGTCAGCCAGGGCCTCAGAGGTGAAGGACCGTGCCTGGCCGACCGACTCGGGCCGCGCGTCGAAGAACTGCTGGGTCGTCTTGGTCATCACGGTGGTCCTCATGACTCGGCGTCCAGGACGCGGGTGGTGCCGGGGTGACGGCGGCGGACGGAACCGCTGCGGGAGATGGAGTGGTGGGCCGTGCGGGGCTTGCGGACCAGCAGCAGGCGCGAGCCGACCGCCTCGATCCGCCGCCCGCGTTCAGCGGCTATGGCCTTCGGCCCCAGGTGCGACATGGCCGGGGCGATGACGCCGTAGACATCCGGCAGCGCGAGCACGTCCAGTAGCCCGGCGAACGCCGCTGAGGCGGGCCCGGCGACCGCGTCGCGGTCGGTGAAGACGCCGGACAATTGCAGTTCGTGGCTGCGGCAGTACTCGGCGAGCGAGGCGACCAGGGCGTCCTGCCGCGCTTGGGAGACCCGCACCAGCCGCAGGAAGCCGTAAACGACCGGGCCGCTGACCGGGCGATACTCCGTGAGGGGTTCCATGCTCAGGACCGTCCAAAAGACTCGACAAGTGATGACGCTCTGATCGTGGCGTCCGCCCAACTCGCGGCCAATCACCGGCCGTTCTACTTCCGTTCCACTTCCGTCCCGCCGACTGCACGGATCTGCTTCGATGACCGGTGGAAGGGAGTGACGCGTGGCGACCGTGCACCACTGGACCGGCCTGGAGGCCAGGACCCTGCGGCTCGCCCTGCGACTGAGCGTGCGGGCCTTCGCCCAGCAGCTCGGCCTGGCCACCGCGACCGTTTCCAAGTGGGAGAGCAAGCTCGCTGACACCGAGCCCAGACCCGACACCCAGGCCATCCTCGACACCGCCCTCGGCCGCGCGGACGCCGCTGTCCACCTGCGGTTCGAAACGCTCCTGTCCGAGATGACCAGCCCGGTGCAGAACGCCGGCCGACGCCGCGTCACCGCCTCCGGCCCGCGGGCCTGGGAGTACGAGTCCTGGGCCGACGACCTCGACCGCGTCGTGGTCGCCCTGTCCCGGCAGAACTTCGCCTTCGCCGACAGCCTCCTCACCCGGTGGCTGAGCCGGTTCAAGGCCCCCGAGCTGGACGAGAAGGGCCTGTATCTCTTCGCCCGCTCCACCGCCCTGCTCGGCGACCTCAAGCGCGACCAGGGCGTTGTCCTGGGCCCGCTGTCCGCCCAGCACTCCTATGCCGGCGCCCGCGCGGCCTTCACCCAGCTCGACATCCCCCGCCGCGTCGCCCAGCTCGACTTGTCCCTCGCGGTCGTCACCGAGATGTCCGGGAAGCTGGAGATCGCCGCCCGCAACTACGAGACGCTCGCCGTCGATGACCGGCTCTCCCGCCGCGACCGGGCCCGCGCGAGGCTGTGGGTGGGGACCGCGCTGAGCAAGGACGGCCAGCACGACTATGCGACCCGCGTCATGCAGGTGGCGACCCGCGACTTCGAGGACCTCACCGAACCGGACGACTGGTCGGTGGCCCACCAGAAACTCGCCCTCGCCCGGCGCGGCGCCGGCGACCTTACCCGGGCCCTGCACTTCATCGACATCGCCCGCAGCAGCGGGACGCCCGACTCACCGATGCAACGCGTGCGACTGGACACCGCTCATGGCCACATCCTGCTCTCCGATGCGGCGACCCGGGATGATGGACTCCTCGTCCTCGACCAGGCCGCCAAGGTGGCCGCGCAGTACGGACTTGTGCACCAACTGCGCAGTATCGAGGGCATCAAGGCCATGAGCGAGGGGCCGGTCGGCCCTCGGCAACGATGACCAGGGAGAAACGCGTGAGCAACGACCAGCAGGGCATCACCGAGGACCAGTGGCGCCAGGCCAAGCTGATCTGGAACTACCACCAGATGCAGCACGAGCTGCGGCCCGTCGACGTGGCGATCGGGCTGGGCAGCCACGACCTCGGCGTCGCGGCCCACTCCGCCGAGCTGTACCGCTCCGGGCTCTTCCCGACCCTGGTGTTCACCGGCGGCAACAGTCCCACCACCGCCAAGGTCTTCCCGCGCGGGGAGGCCGTCCACTTCCGCGAGCACGCCATCGACCTCGGCGTCCCCGTCGAGGCGATCCTGCTGGAACCGAACGCGGGCAACACCGGACAGAACATCACCCTCTCGCGTGAGGTCCTCGTCGCCGCAGGCATCACCCCGGCGTCGGTGCTGCTGGTCTCCAAGCCCTATATGGAAAGGCGGTCGTTCGCGACCGCCCGCAAGCTGTGGCCCGACGTCGAGATCCTCTGCGCGTCGGAGCCGCTGGAGTTCGACGACTATCTGAAGTCCATCGGCGACGAGAAACTCGTCTTGGACATGCTCGTCGGCGACCTTCAGCGGGTCATCGAGTATCCAAAGCTCGGATTCGCCATCGAGCAGGAGGTCCCTGAGGACGTGCATGCAGCGTACGAGTCCCTCATCCGCGGCGGCTTCACCAGCCGCCTCATCAACCCCTGACCTGCCCGAGCCAGGCGGGTTGTGTGCCATCCACCAGCCGAATTTCCTGCCCCGGCTGACCACGCTGGCCAAGCTGTTCGCGGCGGACTACTGGATCGTCCTGGACGACGCGCAGTTCACCCGCCGCGACTACCAGCACCGAGCCCGCCTCGCGAACCTCCACGACCCCGCCGGTCAGCAGTGGCTTACCACCCCCACCCGCTTGCCGAGCGGACGGCCCACCCTCATCCGCGACGCCGTGATCGACAACCCGGACCTGGCCCGCCGCAGGACCGCGGGGATGCTGCGGCAGCACTATGGGGCCAGCCCTCACTGGCCCGCCCTCGCCGAGGCCCTGGAACCGGTGCTGGATGCCTTCGACACCGGCAAGACCGCGAAGGTTGCCGAGACCTCCACCCGCGTCCTGCTGGACCTGTTGGGCTGGGAGGGCCAGGTCCTCACCAGCAGCCGTCTGTCGGCCCGGCCGGGCCGCTCCGTCCGGCTCGCGGACCTTTCCGCGGCGACCGGCGCCCGCGCGTATCTGTGCGGGACCGGTGGCACGACCTATCTCGACCCCGCCCCGTTCACGGTTCAGAACATCGCCGTGGCCTCGTTCCGGCCGCCCACCACCGGCATGTGGTCCTCCGGCCGCCGCCTCAGTGCCCTGCGGGCCTTGGCCACCCTGGGCCCGGACGCCGTGGCAGGCCGCCTCCGGGCACTCGCCGCCCACCGCGGCCGGCTCCAGATGGCAGCCGCCCCCCCTCCTCATGGAGGGGGCGTACAACCGAACGTGGCCCTGGCAAGATTTCCGTGAAGCCGGGGAGCCCCCGTGCGCCGGTAACACTCCGTCACCGGTAGTCGCAGTGTCGGCGAGCGCCCTGGCAGCGGTCCGCCTCAGTGATCCTCGACGATGAAGCAAGGGCTGGAGGACTTCCGGAGAAACCACAGGGGTCGAGTTCTCCCCGTTGGCCGGCCGCTTCCTTCCTGCCACGAGTGATCCCGGCTGGCCGTTGAACGGCCGGAGCCCGCCGACGAACCGGTCAGTGGTGAACAACTCGTTGTAGCGGACCACGTCGGCGATCGTCTGGGCGGCAGCGGCGGCCACACTTTCCTGACGGTCCACGACCTTGCCGTCCTTGTTCAACAGCTACCTCTTGAAGCGCGATCATGTCGACGCGTGGCTCGCCGACGCACCGGCTGCCTGGATCGACGACGACTTCCCCGATCTCGATCACGCCTGGGCGACCGCACGCGCCGCTCGCGGGTTCCCCACCCTGCTGATTCAGCCCGACCCGTACGTCGGCCTGCTGCCCGAGCATCTGGCGGTAGTGCGGGACTGGGCAGCGGCCCTGCAATCGACAGAACGGCCCGGCCGACTGCGACGGCGTGACCGTCCGTGATCGGCGTGCCGCCCACCGTGCATTCACATCATGTCGATCCTGTGCATCTTTGCCGTCGGCGTCATGGAAGCCGGACGAGGGTGCCCATCTCGATGCGTGGTGCCTGGGACCGTCGTGATGACATTGATGACACGGAGTGATTGCTTCCGAGGGAAGGTACGGCCTCATGGGCATCTTCAGCCGCCGCCAGACCGGCACCGCCGAACCGTCGCAGGGCGGTGGCCTCGGCACGCTCGTTCGGCAGGGTGGGGCCGGTGCTGTCGCACTTGATCCGGCGCTGCGGGCGCTGGACGGGCAGTGGACGATCGACCGGCCGCACAGCCGCATAGGGTTCTCCGTGCGGCATGCGATGGTCACGACCGTCCGGGGCGCTTTCGCGGATTACGACAGCACGCTCCACTTCGACGGTGACCGGCCCTCCGAGTCGAGGGCCGAGATCGTCATCCGGATCGCCAGCGTCGACACCGGCGTGGAACAACGCGACGCGCATCTCATCGGTACCGACTTCTTCGACGCGCGCCGCTACCCGGAGATGGTCTTCCGCAGCACCGCCACCGTCCATGAGGGCGGGGAGAGCTTCCGGATGGCCGGGGATCTGACAATTCGCGACGTCACCCGGCCCGTCGAGCTGCAACTCGACTACCTGGGCTCGGTCGTGGACCCTTTCGGGTTCGAGCGGGTCGGCTTCGACGGCACCACCACCATCGACCGCACCGACTGGGGGCTCGTCTACAACCAGCGGCTGGCGGCGGGCGGCACGATGGTCAGCGAGAAGGTTCGGCTGCAGTTCGACATCTCCGCGATTCGCGCCACGGCCGCCCCTTGATCCGGACCCGCCGCCGTTCAGTCATTTTCCGATAATCGTCGTTCGGATATTGGATATGGGATATGGGATATTCGGATTATTTGTTGTTTCTGGTCCGGATTCGCGGCTGATATGCGGCTGATATTTTGCCCTCCAGTCAGCATTGCATTTTGCATTGCATTGGATTTCTTGGAGGGGCTGTGGTTCGGGTGTGGGCTGCCGCCGGGGGGCTCGTTCTCCTGGGGGGCGCGTGTGGGTATGTCGCCATGGGGCCCGCCGCGGCCACGCAAGGGGAGGGCGAGCCGCCGATTCCTACGCTCTACCTCCAGCAGGAGCGGGGGCATGCCTCGGGCGCGTCCGGCGAGTCCCGTACTCCGGTCGCCAACCGGTTCACCGTGCGGGACCGCGCGGGCGCCACGGTCGGCGGTGCCTTCGAGTCCTGTGCCAAGGAAGTGGTCGGCGCGCGTGAACTCACCGCCTACTGCTCCGGGATCATCGAGATCTCGGGCAAGGGGAAGATCGCCTTTCAGGCGTCCAGGGCCGTGGCCAGTAGGCCCGATCGGCCCGATCGGCCCGATGGCAGAAAGCCGTCTGTCACGGGGGTCGTCACGGGCGGGACCGGGCTTTATGACGGCGCGGGCGGCGAGATGGAGCTGACGCCGCCCGCCTCCGACAAAAAGCCCTGGGTCGCGAAGTTCCGGTAACCAGGAGGAGGTGCCGTTCCGCTCACGCCGACGGCAGCGGCACCGGGCGGAAGTGCGTCGTCAAGCGGCCCTCGTCGTCCAGGACGTGGAAGGCGACGGCCGGTGGCAGATCCCGGTGGACGTGGTGGGAGGGGTCCGTCTGACGCTCCCAGGGGAGGCGGAGCGTGGAGACCACGCCGGGGGCCACGAGCAGGGGGCGGCCCGCGAACGTCGTCGCCGCGGGGGTGTGGGCGTGGCCCGCCAGGAACGCCGTCACGTTCGGGTGGCGTGACGTCAGCTCGGCCAGGCGGTCCTCGTCGAACTGGCGGATGACGTCCACGTACGGCGTGTTCAGCGGGACCGGCGGGTGGTGGAAGGCGATCAGGACCGGGCGCGTGGGCGGGGTGTCGGCGAGGAGGCCGGCCAGGAACGTCAGCGTCTCGTCCGTCATCCTGCCGTGGTCCTCGCCGGGTACCGAGGTGTCGCAGAGGGCCAGGACGAAGCGGTCCGTCGTGTAGGAGTGGTTGACCGGCGCCGTGCTCGGGGCTTCGCCGAGCAGGTGCTCTCGGTACGCGGCGCGCTCGTCGTGGTTGCCGGGGCAGGCCAGCAGCGGGTGGCGTGAGGCCAGCAGCTTGCGTGCGGCCTCGTACTCGGCCGGGGTGGCGTGGTCGGCGATGTCGCCGGTGGCGATGACCGCGTCCAGGTCGTACGGGAGGTCGTTCAGGTACGTCATGACGGCTCGGGTGCGGGCGGCACTGCGTCCGCCGTCCTCGTCGCGGGTGTCGATGTGGATGTCGCTCAGGTGGGCTATCACGATCATCGCTGCGGGATCTTCTTCCGTGGTGTGGGAGTAGGCGGGAGGGGGCCGGGAGCCGCGTGCGCGCCGAGTCGCCGCGGCGCGACGTGGCACGACGTGGCAGCGACGGGGGATGCCCCGGTTTCCCGGGGTACCCGCCGCCTGTCCCCCCGCCCACCTACGCGGACGCACCCACCACGCCCCCGCGGACCGGCACGATCGACCGTGCCGTACGGTGCCGCACCGTGCCGGTCCGCGAAACGCATGACATCCAACGTAGTCCAGGACGGGCAACCGGAGTTGATCGCGCCGCCACCTGCGTCCGGCGGCCCGCATCCCGCATCCCGCATCCCGCATCCCGCGTGCCGGGCCCTCCGCCCCGTCGCCCTCAGGCCTGAAGCTGCACCTTCGTCCGCGTCGGGCGGTAGTCGCGGAGCTTCTCCCTGGCCACGGCGAGCGCGCTCTGGATGTCGCGCGTTCCGGTGGAGACGCACAGGGTGTACGTGACGTTCTCTATGCGGCGGCGCACTTCGTGGTTGTCGGGTTCCGCGGAGAGGCGCACGGTGAGCATCTCGTGGTTCTCGACCAGGTTTCGCAGCACGGGCTCGGCCATCAGCATGGCGGTTGTCCTTTCGGGGACAGGTCGGGTGGTTCGTCGCTCCCTGCGGTACCCCCTGTCCGTTTGGTTATTCTCACCCCTTATGCCCGGAACGTCCTGGCGAGGCCCGCACCCCGTCCCACCCCCGGGCGTGCCCCGCCTCACCTGCGAAGGAAGCGCACCGAAGGCCGCCCTTCCGCGCCGCCGTCCGGCTCCCCCGGCGTCACCACCGCCCGCACCCCGTACACCTCGGCGATCAGCTCCTCGGTGATCACCTCGGCCGGCGGTCCGGCCGCGTACGCCGTGCCCTCCCGCAGGACGAGCAGGTGGTCGCAGAACATCGCCGCCAGGTTGAGGTCGTGCAGCGCGATCACGCTGGTGACCGGGAGCTCCGCCACCAGGGCGAGCAGGTCGAGCTGGTGCTGGATGTCGAGGTGGTTGGTGGGCTCGTCGAGGAGGAGTTCGCGGGGCTCCTGGGCGAGGGCGCGGGCGATCTGGACGCGCTGGCGCTCGCCGCCGGAGAGGGTGTGCCAGGCCTGGGCGGCGCGTTCGGTGAGTCCGGTGCGCGCCAGCGCGTCGCGCACGGCCCGCTCGTCGTGCGGCGTGGGCGCCGACCACGCGCGACGGTGCGGGATGCGGCCGAGGCGTACGACATCGCGTACGGTCAACTCGACCTGCGTCGAGGCGTGTTGCTGGACCACGGCGACCCGGCGCGCCACCTCCCTGCGGCCCGTGTCGGCCAGCGTGCGGCCGTCCAGGGTGACGACGCCGCAGGCCGGGGCGAGGACGCCCGCGAGGATGCGCAGGAGCGTGGACTTGCCGGAGCCGTTGGGGCCGAGGAGGCCGACGGTGGCGCCGGTGGGCGGGGCGAGGCTGACGCCGTCGACGACGAGGCGGCCCCCCGCCTCCCGGCTCACCCGGTCCGCGCGCAGTCCCGGCGCGGCGTGGTCCGCGGGCAGCCCCGGGGCGTCCGGTGGGATCAGGCCGTACGTCATGTCACCCGCCGCGTCCGGTACAGCACCGCCACGAACGCCGGTACGCCGATGAGCGAGGTCACCACGCCGACCGGGACCTCCTGCGGGTCCAGGGCCGTGCGGGCGAGGGTGTCCACCCAGACCAGGAAGACCGCGCCGGCGAGCGCGGTGACGGGCAGCAGCCGGGCGTGGCCCGAGCCGACGAAGGCGCGGGCCGCGTGCGGCAGGACCAGCCCGACGAAGCCGATGGCGCCCGCCGAGCTGACCAGGGCCGCGGTCAGGAGCGCCGTCGTGCAGAGCAGGACGAGCCGGGTGCGGGCCACCCGGACGCCCAGCGCCGCCGCTGCCTCCTGGCCGAACGCGAACGCGTCGAGCGTGCGGGCGTGGCCGAGGCAGACGAGCAGCGCCACCGCGAGCACCCCGGCGCACAGCCACACGTCCGTCCAGCCGATTCCGCTGAGCGAGCCGAGGAGCCAGAACAGCACGCCGCGGGTGGTCTCGGCGTCGCCCGCCGTGAGGACGACGAACGAGGTCAGCGCGGAGAAGAGCTGCATGGCAGCGACGCCGGACAGCACGACCCGGTCCGTGGTGTCGCCCAGGGTGTGACTCAGGAGCAGCACCAGCGCGAACGAGCAGAGCGCCCCGGCGAACGCGCCCGCCGACACCGACACCGCTCCCCCGCCGACGCCGAGCACGACGACCGCGACTGCTCCGGTGGACGCGCCGGACGACACCCCGAGCACGAAGGGGTCGGCGAGCGGGTTGCGGAGCAGCGACTGCATCACGGCGCCGCAGACCGCGAGGCCCGCGCCGCAGACCGCGGCGAGCAGCGTGCGCGGCATCCGCAGGTTCCAGACGATGCCGTCCCTGATCGGGGTGAGCGGGGTCTCGCCCCAGCCGAGGTGGGCGGCGACGGTCGACCATACGTCGGGCACGGAGATGTCGGCGGGGCCGATGGTGACGGCCACGGACACGGAGAGGACGAGCGCGGCGAGACCGGCCAGGCAGAGCAGGGCCAGGCGCAAGCCCCCGCGCAGTCCCACGCGCAGGCCCGGGTGCGGGCCCGGGCGCGGGCCGTGCAGGGGTTCCGGGTGTACGGCGCCGGGTGCGGGCCCCTCCGTGCCGGTGCCCGTGTCCGTACTGATGTCCGTGCCCGTGCCGGTACCGATCCCCGTTCCCGCGGCCGTACTCCCGCCCCCGCCCTCCGCCGCCTGCGTCACTTGCGGAGTCCGAACTTCCGCAGCGCGGCCGCGACCTGTTCGATGCCGTCGACCGTGCGGATCGTGGGGTTCATGGCCTGGCCGCTGAGTAGCACGTACCGCTTCTTCTTCACGGCGGTCAGGTTCTTCGTCGCCGGGTTCGTCTCCAGGAACCTGATCTTCGCCGCGGCGCTCTCCGCGGACTGGGACTTGCGCGTGAGGTCGCCGAGGACGATGGCGTCGGGGTCCCGGTCGGCGACGGTCTCCCAGTTGATCTGGGGCCACTCCTCACGGGTGTCGTCGAAGACGTTCTTGGCGCCGAGTTCGCGGGTGATGATGCCGGGGGCGCCGCAGCAGCCCGCCATGTACGGCGCGTCGGAGTTGGCGAACCAGTACATGAGGCGGGTGTCCGAGGCGGCGGCCTTGTCGACGTGCCCGGTGGCCTTCGCGACCCGCCGCTTCAGTCCGGCGATCAGCTTCTCGCCGCGCTTCTCGACGTCGAAGACCTTCGCGAGGTCGCGGATCTCGCCGTAGACGCTGTCCATGGTGAGGGTCTTGACGCGCTTGCCGTCACCGTCGCCGTCGTCGTTGTCCTTGCCCGCGCAGTCGGTGGGCGAGACGTAGACGGGCACGCCCAGCTCGGTGAACTTCGTACGGTCGGCGACGCCGCCCTTGCCGACCGTGTAGAGGAAGGAGGCGCTGACGAAGTCCGGCTCCTTGGCGAGGACCTTCTCCAGCGACGGGTAGCGGTCGGCGAGCCGCTCCACCTTCGCGTTGTCCTTCGCCAGGTTCTTCAGGACCGGGTCGGTCCAGGTGCCGGTGCCGGCCATCCGGTCGGCGAGGCCGAGGGAGAGCAGGATCTCCGTGGACCCCTGGTCGAGGGAGACGGCCCGCCGGGGCGGCGCCTCGACCTTCGCCTCCTTGCCGCAGGAGGTGACCGTGACCGGATAGCCGTCGGCGCTCCCGCCCCCGGAGTGCGCGGCGTTGCGTGCGGAGCCGTCGCCGCACGCGGTGAGCGTGAGCAGACCGGCACAGAGGAGGGCGGCTGTACGGAGAGCGGCGGTACGGGCTGTCGAGGACACGTGATCCCTTGGGTCTCGCGGCTCATACGCGGAGCCTGGCCTGCGTCACGACCTCCGTCGCCCGGTGTGCGAGCGGAGGCGCCAGCAGGTCTTCGGACTCGGGATCGACCGGGCGGGGCGCCTTCCCGGGCGTCCGGAGACACCCAGTGGCCGTGGCCCCGCCCGTCCCCCTCACCGCTGCGCGTCAGTTCCGGATTTGCACCGGATTCCCTGGCCCAGGTGTGGGTTTGACTGGCTTGCGCAAGTTATCACGCACCTGTCACCCGCCCTCACGTGGTCGGTGCGGGCCTCGGCTCGCCTCGGTAGGTGCCGAACGACCAGCGGTTTCCCTCCGGGTCCTCGATGCCGAACTCGCGGCTGCCGTAGGGCTTGTCCTCGATCTCGGCGGTGATCTTCACGCCCGCCCCGGTGAGGCGCCGGTACAGGTCGTCCACCCGGGCCGTGACGACGTAGGCGCCCCCGGTGCCGGGTTTGCCGCAGGTGGCCGCGGCCTCCGGGTCGTACGAGCCGAGCATGATGCCGCCGCCCTCGGGCCAGTCGAGCTGGGCGTGGGCGACGCGGCCCCCGTCCTCGTACACGGCGGTGCGCAGGAAGCCGACGGTGTCGACGAGGAAGTCGATCAGCGCGGGGGCGTCCTGGGCCTGCACGCCCGGCCAGACGGCGGGAGGGGGTGTGGTGAGGCGGTCACCCTCGGCGGCACCCGGCGCGGGGTTCGGCGCGGGGTTCGGGGCCGGTGTGAGGTCCGGCTTCGGGGCCGGCGTGACGTTCGGGTTCGAGCTCGGGTTCGGTGTGGTGTTCATGGCTTCGAGTCTTCGCCCGTACCGTGCGCCCCGGCTTGGATATTCCGGCACTCTTCGGCCAGCCAGCGGGTGGGACTCACTCCGGTGTACTGCCGGAAGTCACGGACGAGGTGGGAGTGGTCGTAGTAGCCGGTGCCGGCCGCGACCCGGGCGAGGTCCGGGGGTCCGCCCGCCGCGACGGCGCGGGTCACGACGGCCTTGGCGTGCTGGAAGCGCATCAGGCGTGCGGCCTGCTTCGGGCTCAGGCCCGTCTCGGCGCGGAACAGCGCGGTCAGCCTGCGTTCGCTCAGCGCGACGTGCCGGGACAGGCCGCCCAGAGTCCCCGCGCCGCGGTGCCGGGCCAGCCACGCCCAGGCCTCGGCGACCTCCGGGCGTACGGCTCCCATGGGGCGGTCGACGCAGGCGAGCCGCCGCAGGTACGCGGACAGGTGGGCGAAACGGTCCGTCCAGTCGTCCAGCTCACACAGCCGCTCGCGGACGTCGGCCGCGTGGTCGCCGAGCACGTCGGTGCCGCCGATGACCAGCTGACCGGTGAGTTCGGCGGCGGGCAGGCCGAGGAGCGCGCGGGCCGCGAGGGGATGCACGGCGAGCTGGATACCCGCCTCGTGCTCGGGCTGGACGACGTACGCGGGGCTCTGGTGCAGGCCGCCCACCACGATGTCGGTGCGCGCCGCGTCCGGTCCCGTCGCCCGGCCTGGGGAGTCGCCGGTGGTGATGGGCCCGTCGAGGGAGAAGATCACCGTCAGATACGGCGAGGGCAGGCCGCGGTGCAGGGCGGGGCGCTGTCCCGCGGTGCGGTAGCCGACCGCGGAGACGACCATGCCGTCGAGCGGGCCGTCGAGCCTCGGCACGGCCCGGACGAACTCACGGGAGCCCATGGGAACCAGTATGCGCGGTGGACCGGGCGGGTCGCGGCAGCTCCTGAAGGTTCCGGCAGCTCCGGGCGCCGTGCGGTCACGGCGCCCCCTCCCACTACCCCCCGTTCACCTTCCCCATGCCCCCGCTTCACGGTGACTTCGATCATGGGCAATGACCGCCGTGCCCCATAGCATTGCGCGCCGCTCCGGACGGGGCCGCGCATCGCTTCCAGGAACGGCAGGGACGTCACACCATGGCAGTACGGGCAAAGAGCAAGCTGGCCCTCATCGGCACCACGGGCGCGCTGGCCGCCGCCGTCCTCGCGGGCGGCGCGCTGTGGCCGACGGACGAGGCGAGCGCCGCCGGCACCTCCGCGGCCACCGCCCGCGAGCTGTCGCACTGGCCGAAGCCCGTCGCGAAGCAGCTCGGCGAGGTCATCGCGGAGAACGGCCACAAGGGCGCGTACGCGGTCTTCGACGCGGACAACACCACGTACCGCAACGACCTGGAGGAGTCCCTCCTCCCCTTCCTGGAGATGAAGGGCGTCCTGACCCGCGAGACCATGGACCCGTCCCTGAAGACCATCCCCTTCAAGGACACGGCCACGCACAAGGAGAGCCTCTACAGCTACTACAACCGGCTGTGCGAGGTGGACGACCAGGTCTGCTACCCGTGGGCCGCGCAGATCTTCTCCGGCTTCACGCTGAAGGAGCTCAAGGGGTACGTCGACGAGCTCCTGGCGTACAAGAAGCCGATCCCCGCCGAGTACTTCGAGGACGGGAAACCGACGAAGACCGAGGTGAAGCCGCCGGAGTTCTCGCGGGGCATGCGGCAGCTCTACAGGACGCTGCGCCACCACGGCATCGACGTGTACGTGGTGAGCGCGGCCAGTGAGGACCTGGTGCGCATGGTCCTCGCCGACCCCAAGTACGGCTACGGCGTGAAGCCGCAGAACGTCATCGGCGTCGCCCAGCAGCTCAAGGACCGCAGGACCGGTGACGTCACCAGCTCCCGCAAGGAGATCGCCGAGGGCCGCTTCGGCGGGAAGGACCGCGCGAAGCTCGCGAAGCGCGAGCTGACGCCGCACCTGTGGGCGCCGCTGACCTGGTACGAGGGCAAGCCCGCCGCGATCAACACCTACATCGACGAGTGGAAGAAGCCGATCCTCGCCGCCGGTGACACCCCGGTGAGCGACGGCCCGATGCTGTTCCACTCCGCCGACGTG
Organism: Streptomyces sp. NPDC058284; assembly: GCF_042881135.1. Classification (NCBI taxonomy): domain Bacteria; kingdom Bacillati; phylum Actinomycetota; class Actinomycetes; order Kitasatosporales; family Streptomycetaceae; genus Streptomyces; species Streptomyces sp. NPDC058284. The sequence goes on along the minus strand of NZ_JBHVYE010000007.1, from coordinate 242,244 downwards.
GACCACGGCGGCGTGCGGGTCTGGGTCAACCGCAAGGACTCGTACATGAAGCAGCTCGACGGGATGAAGAAGAAGAACGCCGCGCGGCAGCGCGAGCTCGGCCAGAAGGTGACCGCCGACAAGCGGTGGCTGACGGTCACCCCGGACCAGATCGGCTAGGCAGTCAACTCGCGGAAGGCGTCGGCCACTTGCGCCCGGCCGGCGCCGTCCGCCAACAGGGCGTGCAGCAGGAGCCTGGCCTTCGGGGCGTCCAGCGGGCCCGCGGGGAGCAGGCCGCGCCCGAGCATGTCGTACTCGGAGCCCGGGCCCTTGTACGTCTCGCTGAGCAGCGGGCCCGCGCCCGTGCGGGAGGCGAGGACGACCGGGATGCGGGCGGCGAGCGCGGTCAGGGGTTCGACGAGCCAGGTGGGGACGTGGCCTGCGCCGAAGGCCGCCACGACCAGGCCGTCGAAGCGGGCGTCGACGGCTTCGAGGAGTTCGCCGCGGTCGCCGAGGGCGAGCGTGACCAGGGCGACGTTGGCGTTGCCGCGCAGGCTCAGGGGGCGGGCGACGGTGGGCCCTGCCGGGCGGAGCAGGACGCGGGGCCTGCCCTCGACGACCCTGCCGAGCGGGCCCGCGCCCGGTGACGCGAAGGTCGCGACGGACGTGGTGTGGGTCTTGCGGACGTGCCGCGCCGCGTGGATCTCGTCCGCGAGGACCGCGACGACGCCGAGCCCCGCGCAGGCGGGGTCCGCGGCGACGGCGACCGCGGCGGCCAGGTTCGCCGGGCCGTCGGCGCCCGGCAGGTCCGGACGGCGCATCGCACCGGTGACCACGACGGGGGTGCGGGGCGCGCAGGCGAGGTCGAGGAGGAAGGCGGTCTCCTCCAGGGTGTCGGTGCCCTGGACCACGACGACGCCGTGCCCCGCGGCCGTCGCCTCGTCGACCCGCTCGGCGAGGGCGGCCACGTCCGCCACGGTCAGGGAGGAGCTGGGCAGCCTGCGCACGTCATGGACGGTCACCTCGACGCCGGGCGGAACCGCGCCGGTGGCCGCGATGACCTCGGCACCGGACAGCCGGGACGAACCGCCGCCGCCCTGTGCGGAGATGGTGCCGCCGAGGGTGAATACGGACAAGGTCGTCGCCATATGCCTCATCTTTCCGTTACGCGCCCCACAACTCGGGGGTTGGCCCGAGGATAGGCGGCATGACTCATGACTCCCTCGCCACGCCCGCCACCGAACCCACACCGTCCACAGAGCCCACGCCCGCCCCTCCCGTGTCCGACTTCCCCTCGTCCGGCTTCTCCCCGTCCGACTTCCCCTCGTCCGGCTTCTCCCCGTCCGGCTTCCCCTCGTCCGACTTCTCCTTCGCCTGCGACGGCGAGATACTCAGCTGCTCGGAGGTGGTGCCCGGCGCCGCACGGAACCCCGCCGTCACCGTCGTCCTCCTGCACGGCGCGGGCGCCGGCAGCAAGGTGCGACTGTCCGGTCTGCAGGACGACTTCGCGGCGCACGGCTGCCGGGCGCTCGTGCTCGACTTCTCCGGCCACGGCGAAAGCACCGGCCGCCTGGGGGAGTTGAGCCTGCGGCGGCGGTTCGCACAGGCGGCCGCGGTGGTCGAGGAGCGGGTGCCCGGCTCCGACGAGCTGGTGTTCGTCGGGTTCAGCATGAGCGGGCAGACCGTGGCGGACCTGGTGGCGCACTTCGGCGCGCGGGTCACGGGCATCGGCCTGTGCGCACCCGCCGTGTACGCGACGGCGGCCTGGCCGCTCCCCTTCGGCGACGGCGACGGCCCCTTTACGGAGATCCTCCGTACGCCGGGCCGCTGGCGCGAGTCCGCCGCACTCGACGTCTACCGGGACTTTCCCGGCCGGGCGGTGCTCGTGGTGCCCGGCACCGACGCGGTGATACCGCCCGAGGTGACGGCGGCCGTCGGCGCGGCGCTCAGCACGCGGGCGCGGTACACGCGACTCGAACTGCCGGGCGCGGACCACGCGTTGGGCGCGTGGCTCAGGGACCGTCCGGAGGACCGGCGACGGCTGGTGGACGCGCTGGTCGGGTGACGCGGTCCGGCCGGGTCGCACGGCGCTCGGGTCAGCGGTCGGTGGCCGCCGCCGTCGCCGTCGCGCCGGACGTCTCCTCGTCGGTCGTCCACGCCGCCACCCGCTTGGCGAGCGAGCCGCCCGCGCGGGTCCAGGCGAAGTGGTCGAGGCGGCGGCCCGCCTCCTGCGTCGTGCAGTGACGGCGGGTGAGCCTGGCCCGCGGGACCTTGCCGAGCAGGTGGTCGAGGGCGGCGGCGGGGGCGTAGGTGTCCTGGTCGACGGAGATCGCGAGCACGGGCAGGTCGAGGCCCGCGAGCGCCGCTTCGTAGTCGAGGGACGAGCCCTTGGCGCTGTAGCGGCCGGTCCGCACCTGCCGCGCCCAGTCGCGCATGACGCCCTTGGGCTGATCCCCGCCGAAGCCGAGCCGGGCACCGGGCCAGCGGCCGAGCACGCTCGCCGTGACGGTGATCAGAAGCTGGAACAGGAGCAGGCCGGGACCGCGGACCGGCCCGAACGCACGGAACCAGACGGAGCCGGTCGCGACGACAGCGACGCCGTCCACCCGGGAGTCGCCCAGGCTGCCGGAGCGGCCGGGGGCGCGGGAATCGCCGGGGCCACCAGGGCCACGCCCCGCCACGGCCGCGTAGATCAGCCCCAGTTGGCCCCCGAGGCTGTGGCCCAGGAGGTACAGGGGCGGTTCCGGACCGAGGTCGTCGCGGATCGTGGCCACGACCGCGGGGAGGTCCTCCTCGACGATCGCCCGATAGCCGTGGCCGAGCCGCCCGGGGCCCGTGCGGCCGGGAGCCACCGCCTCGCCCTGGCCGCGCAGGTCGACCGCGAGCACCGTCAGGCCCTCGTCGTGCAGTTGGCGGGCGAAGCGGCGGTAGTGACGCGCCGCGGTGCCCATCGCGGGCAGGATGAGCACCGCGGGGGCCGGGGGCGGGCCCGGCGCCGGACCCGAGCCGGACGGAAGGAAGCGTTCCGGTGCGGGGGCGCGCAGGCCCCGTACGGGGAGACGGGTGCCGTCGGGGAGTTCCGCGGTCATCAGGAGCGGCAGGTCGCCGACGGGGTCCGGCTGGGTCATGGGCCCAGCATGTCCCATCGCACACGTGAGCGCACAGGGGCGCGCGTAAACGGGGACCGGGGCCCGGAGCGGCCAACTGCCGTCCCGGGCCCCGAACTCGATCAGCCGCCGCTCCGCGTCAGCGACTGCCCCGCGTCAGCGGCTGTACCGCATCAGCGCCCGCACCATGTGGCAGGTGATGTCGGACGGCGGATGGATGCCGACGTCCTCGGCCATGCGCCGTATCGTGCTGTTCTTCGCGTGGTCCGGCAGGTAGACGCCGGAGTCGAGCAGGGCGATGGCCAGGCGCATCGCCTTGAGGCGGCGGTTGTGGTTGACATACCACTCGCGGGGCCGCCCGGCGGGCAGCGCCTTCTTCGCCGACGGTACGTACGGCAGGTCGATCAGTACGGGCTTCGGTACGGTCTTGGACACACGCTTCGATGTGAGTGCGGCAGCGGGCACAGGCATCCTCCTGTCGCGGTCAGGACCCCCCGTCGGGCGCCCTCGAACACTACTGTGATTCTACTGCGAGGCACTGACAATCGCCGCTGGCCAGAAGGCCTTTGGGCTATTCGAACAGACGCGACGCCGAACGCCCGGAACGGGTGGGGCGCGGGGTAGCGTACGGGCATGGAGATCTGGATCAACCCCGCCTGCTCGAAGTGCCGCAGCGCCCTCACCCTGCTCGACGCGGAGGGCGCCGACTACACCGTCCGCCGCTACCTCGACGACGTGCCGACCGAGGACGAGATCCGCGCCGTGCTCGACCGCCTCGGCCTCGAACCCTGGGACATCACCAGGACCAAGGAGCCGGAGGCCAAGGAGCTGAACCTCGCGGACCACGAGGCCTGGCCCCGCGACGCCTCGGCCCGCGACCGCTGGATCAAGGCCCTCTCCGACCACCCGAAGCTGATCCAGCGCCCCATCATCACGGCCGACGACGGCACGGCGGTGGTGGGCCGCACGGAGGAGGCGGTGCGGGACGCGCTGTCGCGCTGAGAGCCCGTCGCTCAGCCCCGCCCGCGCCCCGACGCCCGGCACGCACCCTCGGCTCGTCGCCTGCCGGCCGACGGTGCTCCTCCTCGTGCTCGCGGGCACCTTCGGCTGGTCCGAGGCCCCGGTCACCTACAGCGGCCTGCTCCTCAACGCGGGCCTGCTCCTCGCCTGGGGCGCCTTCGCCGCGCTGCGGGCCGGCTACCGGCGCCGCTCGGCCGTCCTGATCGGCGGCGCCGACGCGGCGATCGGGCTCGCGACAGCGGCCGCCAACGCGGTCATCAAGTGACGTCGGCCACTCCCGATTCAGGTAACACGGGGTTCACACAGGAGCAACGGCCGGGAAATCGCCGGTTGCCAGGCTGCCGCACATCACCACGGCACCGCAGCACCCGCACGTTCTGCGCCGTACCGAGCGTTTAGAGGATGAGGCACCCGTGACCTTCAAGGCCGAGTACATCTGGATCGACGGCACCGCCCCGACCGCCAAGCTCCGTTCCAAGACGAAGATCCTCGCGGACGACGCGAAGGGTGCCGAGCTGCCGCTGTGGGGCTTCGACGGATCCAGCACGAACCAGGCCAAGGGTCACGCCTCCGACCGCGTGCTCAAGCCGGTCTTCACCTGCCCGGACCCGATCCGCGGCGGTGCGGACGTACTCGTCCTGTGCGAGGTCCTCAACACGGACATGACGCCACACGAGTCCAACACCCGCGCCGAACTGGCCGAGGTGGCCGCCCGCTTCGCCGCGCAGGAGCCGATCTTCGGCATCGAGCAGGAGTACACCTTCTTCGAGGGCGACCGGCCGCTCGGCTTCCCCGTCGGTGGCTTCCCCGCCGCGCAAGGCGGCTACTACTGCGGCGTCGGCTCGGACGAGATCTTCGGCCGTGACGTCGTCGAGGCGCACCTGGAGAACTGCCTCAAGGCGGGTCTCGGCATCTCCGGCATCAACGCCGAGGTCATGCCCGGGCAGTGGGAGTTCCAGGTCGGCCCGCTGGCCCCGCTGGAGGTCTCCGACCAGCTGTGGATCGCCCGCTGGCTGCTCTACCGCACCGCCGAGGACTTCAAGGTCTCCGCCACGCTCGACCCCAAGCCGGTCAAGGGCGACTGGAACGGCGCGGGCGCGCACACCAACTTCTCCACCAGGGCGATGCGCGAGGGCTACGCCCCGATCCTCACCGCCTGCGAGGCGCTCGGCGAGGGCTCGAAGCCGCTGGACCACGTCAAGAACTACGGCGCGGGCATCGACGACCGCCTGACCGGCCTGCACGAGACCGCCCCCTGGGACGAGTACAAGTACGGCGTCTCCGACCGCGGCGCCTCGGTCCGCATCCCGTGGCAGGTCGAGGTGGAGCAGAAGGGCTACATCGAGGACCGCCGCCCGAACGCCAACGTCGACCCGTACGTCGTGACGCGGCTGCTCGTCGACACCTGCTGCACGGCCCTGGAGAAGGCCGGCCAGGTCTGATCCCCCGCCCGGAATCCGACGGCGAAGGGTGCGGTAACCCGCCCCCGGGTAACCACCCACAGCTGTGCCCCCCACCCCGCAACAGTTTTAATTGTGCCAGTGGGAGGCCCCCCCACACCCCCA
>NZ_JBHVYE010000007.1:0-236563 GCF_042881135.1 Streptomyces sp. NPDC058284 | reverse complement strand
CCGCCGTTTCCCGTCGGGCTTGGGGTGCTTTCCCGGCCACGGGTCACCCCCCCCTTCGCTGTCCCGACCTCCGCTCATCTGATTCAATGGAGCCATGGGCAGCCACCGGAACACCTCGACGGGTCGTCATGACCTCGAGCCCTTCTGGCCCTCCCGGCAGCATCACGACTTCGACCGGGTGTGTTGCCGCGCGATGAACGCGCGGGCCCTGTAAAGCCGTTGCACCCGGCCTGATGCCGCCGCAACCGGCCTTCGCCTGACGCGCACGACGTACGTCTCGTTCTCGACGACTCCTTCGCGCGAAAGAGCTGACTCCACCATGGCGAACTCCCGTTCCTTCCCCGCCCCCGCCGCGCCCGCCACCCGTACGGTGCCCGGACCCACCGCCCGCGGCCGTCTGCGGGCCGTCGCCCCCGACGAGGTGGCGCAGATCCCCGACTTCCTGCCGCCGGGCGCCACCTGGCTGCCCGCGCCGCAGCACACCCTGCCGACCCTGCCGGGGCAGCCGCCGATGGTCGGCTACCTCGTCCTCGTACCGGCGGGCCAGGAGCCGGTCACCGCGGATCCCGCGCCGCCCGGGACCCGCCCCGCCCCCGCTCCCGCCGCGGGACCCGTCACCATCGACACCGGGCAGCGCGCCGCCGAGGTCGACGGCCGCCCCCTCGACCTCACGTACCTGGAGTTCGAGCTGCTCGCGCACCTCGTCGCGCACCCCCACCGGGTGCACACCCGCGACCAGTTGGTGACGACGGTGTGGGGGTACGGGCACGTGGGCGACGGCCGGACCGTCGACGTCCACATCGCCCGGCTGCGGCGCAAGCTCGGTGCCGAGCACCGCAGGACGATCCAGACGGTGCGCCGGGTCGGCTACAAGTACGCGCCGCCCACACTTCGCTGACCTGGGATGTCGCTGGGTCCGGGCTCTGCCGGGAGCAGAATCCGGTTCCCCCGGCGCGGGTCGTCCGGGCAGAGTCGCCCTCATGCGACTTCTGATGCTGGGCGGAACCGAGTTCGTGGGACGCGCCGTCACCGAGGCGGCCCTCGCCCGGGGCTGGGAGGTGACCGTCTTCCACCGCGGCCACCACGCGGCGCCCGAGGGGGCCCGTGCCGTGCACGGCGACCGCACGGCCGACGGCGGCCTCTCGGCGCTCGCCGAGGGCGAGTGGGACGTGGTGGTCGACACCTGGTCGGCGGCGCCGCGGGTGGTGCGGGAGTCGGCGAGGCTGCTCGCGGGGCGGGCCGGGCGGTACGTCTACGTCTCCAGCGGCTCCGTCTACGCGTACCCCGGCGCGGCCGGCTCCGACGAGGGCTTCCCCGTGGTGGACGGCGATCCGGACGCGGAGGCCACGGCGTACGCGCAGGACAAGCGGGGCGGCGAGCTTGCGGCGCTCGACGGGTTCGGGGCCGGGCGTACGGTGCTCGCGCGGGCCGGGCTGATCCTCGGCCCGTACGAGAACATCGGGCGGCTGCCGTGGTGGCTGAACCGCGTCGCGCGGGGCGGCCCCGTACTCGCCCCGGGCCCCCGCGACCTGCACATCCAGTACATCGATGTGCGGGACCTCGCCGAGTGGATCCTCGACGCGGGCGCTGCGGGGCTGCAAGGGGCGTACAACCTGGTCAGCCCGATGGGGCGGACCACGATGGGCGAACTGCTCGACGCGTGCCTCGAGGTGGCGGGCGCCCCGGACGCGTCGCTGCGGTGGACGGATCCTCAGGTGGTGCTCGGCGCGGGCATCGAGCAGTGGATGGAGCTGCCGGTGTGGCTGGCCCCGGGCGAGCTGCACGACACGATGCACCGGACGTCCTCGGAGAAGGCGGTCGCCGCGGGGCTCAGGTCGAGGCCGGTGGCCGAGACGGTGCGCGACACGTGGGAGTGGCTGCGGTCCATCGGCGGGAGCGCGCCGCAGCGGCCGGACCGCCCGGTCGTCGGGCTCGCCCCCGAGAAGGAGGCGAAGGCCCTGGGCCTGGCGTGACGTGCCGCGGCCCCGGCGCGAAGGCCCTGGGCCCGGCGTGACGTGCCGCGGCCCCGGCGCGGGGACTCCGCGCCGGGGCCGTGACCTTTCGGCCGGGCCCGCTCAACGGCCGCTCGGGACGGCGGCCTCGGGCCGCCCGGTCCGCCCCTGGTCCGCGGGGGTGTCCTCCGCGTCGTGCGAGATCCGCGGGAGCCACCCGAGGCAGCGCGGCGTGTGCCAGTTGCGCTCGCCGAGCAGGGTCATCAGGGAGGGCAGCAGGATCATGCGGACCACCGTGGCGTCCAGGAGGACCGCCACGCCCAGGCCCACGCCCATCTGCTGCATGTCCTGCATGGACAGCGTGCCGAAGACCGCGAAGACCGCCACCATGATCACGGCCGCGCCGGTGACCGCGCCCGCCGTGCGCGTGATGCCCTCACGGATCGCCGAGCGGTTGTCCAGGCCGCGGTCGCGGAACTCGCGGATCCGGGAGACCACGAACACGTGGTAGTCCATGGAGAGTCCGAAGAGGACGACCAGGACGAACAGCGGCATCCAGTTCTCGATCGCGCCGGCCTTCTCCGAGCCGATCAGCTCCGCGCCCCAGCCGTACTGGAAGACGGCGGTCATGACGCCGTAGGCGGCGCCCACCGACAGCAGGTTCAGCGCGATCGACGTCACCGCGATCACCACCGAGCGGAAGCTGACGAGCATCAGCAGGAAGGTCACCGCGGCGATGAAGACGAAGACCGGCAGGATGCCCTTGCCGAGCTGGTCGCTGAAGTCCTGGGACGATGCCAGGTCGCCGCCCACGTAGGCCTCGGCGTCCACCCCGTCGAACGCCGCGGGGACCGTGTCGTCCCGCAGGTCGTGCAGTGCCTTCTTCGCCTCGGCGTCCGTGCCGTCGCCGGGCAGCGGGACCGCGACCTCGGCGACGTCGGCCGCCCGGTGGACGGTGAGTTCGGCGCCGTCGCCCGCCTCGCGGGTCAGCGAGGCGAGGGCGGCCCGCACCGGGGCGGAGTCGATGTCGTCGGCCTTCACGACCACGCGGGCGGGGGCGGGCCCGCCGGGGAACTTCGCGGTGATCTCCCGGTACGAGACGGAGAGCGGGGCGTCGGAGCCGAACTGCTTCTCCAGGCCGAGCTGTTCAGTTTTCATGCCGAGCGCGGGCGCGGCGAGGGCGAGCAGCAGGACGGCGGCGCCGGCGGCGAAGAACTTCGGGCGGGCCAGGACGGGCTTGAGGACGGTGCCCGCGATGCCGCCGCCGGCGTGCACGCCGTTCTTGGCGCGGCGGTTCAGGAACGGGATGCGGCCCGCGTCGATCCGGTCGCCGAGCCAGGAGAGCAGCGCGGGCAGCACCGTGACCGAGCCGAGCATCGCCACGCAGACCACCAGGATCGTGGCGACGGCGAAGCCCTTGAAGAGCAGCAGGCCGGACAGGAACATGCCCGCCATCGCGACCATCACCGTCAGACCCGAGACGAGGACGGCGCGTCCGCTGGTGGCCGCGGCGATCCGCAGCGCCGTCTCCGCGTCCCTGCCCGCGGCCCGCTCGTCGCGTTCGCGGCGCAGGTAGAACAGGCAGTAGTCGACGCCGACCGCGAGGCCCATCAGGAACATCACGGAGTACGTCGTCTCGAAGAGGTGCACCTGATGGCTGGCCAGCGAGAGCAGTCCGAAGGCGCCCAGGCACGCGGTGAGGGCGAGGCCCACGGGGAGCAGCGCGGCGACCACGGCGCCGAAGGCGACCAGGAGGATGCCGAGCGCCAGCGGCACCGCGGTGAACTCGGCCTTCTTGAAGTCGTCGGCGAGCAGGTCGGACAGTGCCTTCTCGGAGCTCGCGTCGCCGAACTGGTGGACGGTGACACCGTGCGCCGCGCCCTCCTTCCCCGCCTTCGCCACGGCGTCGAGCACCGGCTGGACGCGGTCGGCGGCGTCCTTCGACGCGCCCTTGATCTCGAAGCGCAGCAGCGCGTCCTTGCCGCCCTCGGCGGGCAGCGGCGCTTGAACGCCCCGTACATCGCCCGTCGCGGTCAGCGCCTTCGACAGGTCGGCCGCCGCGTCCCGCCAGCCCCCGGCGGTCCGCGCGCTGACCATGACGAGCTCGCCCGCGGGCTCGTCGATGTCCGCGTCCTTCAGGATTTTGGCGGCCCTGGCCGAGTCGCCGACGTCCATCTCGTCGTCGGAGGCGGTGACCATGCCGGAGCCCCCGCCGATGACCGTGGCAAGGACCACGAAGACCAGCCAGCCGAGGACGGCCGCCTTCCGGTGGTGTGCGCTCCACACACCGAGTCGTGCCGCGAGGTTCCGCCTCATGGCGATCCGCCCCCATCAAGTCTGCGTATGCGTCGGATAAGACGTGACTCACGCTAGGAATCGGGGAGCGGACGCCCCAGCCGCCGAGGCCCCCTGTCGCCGGAGCGCAGGGCGAGTGCGTGGGGTGTCGTCAGGTACACCCACGCCCGGGTGCGGAGCCCAATGCCCCGCGCCCGCGCCACCAGCGAGAATGGGGGGCGTGCCGGTCGCGGGCAGCGGACGGACGACACATCGAGAGGGGCTCAAGGTCATGACGAGGCTACGGAACGCATGGGTTGCCGGGGCGCGGGGGCTGTACCTGGCGATCGCCTCGCTCGCGGGCTCGATCACCCTCTTCGTCCTGTCGGTGCTGTCGATCGCCTTCATCCTGCTCGGCGTCGGCGTGTTCACCACGCCGGTCGTGCTGAGCGCTCTCCGGCACTGGGCGACGCTGCGGCGCGACCAGGCCGGCCGGTGGGCGGGCGTGACGATCCCGGTCCCCTACCGCGCCTTCCCCGCCGACCTGCGCTCGGGCGTCACGGGGCAGGTGGAGCGCTGCTCCCTGATGCTCAAGGACCCGGCGACCTGGCGCGATCTGCAGTGGCTGCTCGTCGACATGGTCGGCGGCCTGGTGTCCGCGATCTTCGCGCCCGCGCTGCTGCTGTACTGGCTCTACGGCTGGGTGCTCGCCCTCGGCGTGTGGAAGCCGATCCACGACGCGGGCGGCGGCGAGTGGTACGGCTTCATCCACGTCACGTCGCAGTCCACGGCCAACCAGGCCGCCGCGCTCGGCACCGCCCTCCTGGTGCTCGGCGTGTTCGTCAACCCCTCCCTCATCCGCGGCCACTTCCTCCTGGCCCGTACGCTCCTCGCGCCCACCACGAGCATGCGCGAGCGCGAACTGGCGCTGCGCGTGGACCGGTTGACCGAGACGCGGCACGACGCCGTGGACAACTCCGCCGCCGAGCTGCGCCGCATCGAGCGTGACCTGCACGACGGCGCGCAGGCCCGCCTCGTCGCCATGGGCATGGACCTCGGCACCATCGAGGCACTGGTCGACGCGGACCCGGCCAAGGCCAAGGAGCTGCTGGCCAAGGCCCGGCAGAGCTCCGGCGAAGCACTGACCGAGCTGCGCGACCTGGTCCGCGGCATCCACCCGCCGGTCCTCGCCGAACGCGGCCTCGGCGACGCGGTGAAGGCCCTCGCCCTGCGCCTTCCGGTCACCACCGAGGTCGACGTGGAGCTGGCGGGGCGCGCCGGGGAATCGGTCGAGTCGGCCGCGTACTTCGCGGTCAGCGAGACCCTCACCAACGCGATCAAGCACTCGGGCGCCGACCGGATCTGGGTGGACATGCACCACGCCGACGGCATGCTGCGCATAGCCGTCACCGACAACGGCAAGGGCGGCGCCTCCCTGGGGGCGGGCACCGGGCTGAGCGGTGTCGAGACGCGACTCGGTACATTCGACGGCGTACTGGCCGTCAGCAGCCCCGCGGGCGGTCCGACCATGGTGACCATGGAGATCCCTTGCGAGTTGTCCTAGCCGAAGACCTCTTCCTGCTGCGCGACGGCCTGGTGCGGATGCTGGAGGCGTTCGACTTCGAGATCGCGGCGGCCGTGGAGAGCGGGCCCGAACTGAGCAAGGCCCTCGCCGAGTTGCAGCCGGACGTCGCCGTGGTCGACGTCCGGCTCCCGCCGTCCCACACGGACGAGGGCCTGCAGTGCGCGCTCGCCGCCCGCAGGGCCCGGCCGGGGCTGCCCGTCCTCGTCCTCTCCCAGCACGTGGAGCAGTTGTACGCGCGCGAGCTGCTGGCCGACGGGAACGGCGGCGTCGGCTACCTCCTCAAGGACCGTGTCTTCGACGCCGCGCAGTTCATCGACGCCGTACGCAGGGTCGCGGCCGGCGGCACCGCGATGGACCCGCAGGTGATCCAGCAGCTCCTCTCGCGGCGCTCCGCCGACGAGCCGCTCGGCGCGCTCACCCCGCGCGAGCGCGAGGTCCTCGAACTCATGGCGCAGGGCCGGTCGAACGCGGCCATCGCCGCGCAGCTCGTCGTCACCGAGCGGGCCATCGCCAAGCACACGTCCAACATCTTCGCGAAGCTGGACCTCGCGGTCTCCGACGACGACAACCGGCGCGTGCTCGCGGTCATCGCCTACCTGGACCAGGGGCGCTGAACGCGCCGGGCCGCTGATGCGTATGTAGCCCCATGGGACGCAACAAGGGACGCACCTCACGAAAACGATCAAAGTTCACGCGGCGCATGGTCGCCGCGTCCGCGGCGCTGCTGCTCGGCGGCGGCGGGCTCGTCGCCGTGAACGTCTACGCGAACGCCGGGGAGGGCACGGACAAGACGCCCGCGCGGAACGCCGCGCAGCAGGTCTCCACCATCAGCTGTCCGGACGTGGGCAACCAGCTGCCCGAGGTGCCGGAGGCGGCACGCGGTGAGGTCGACCGCCGGCTGGCCGAGCTCGACACGCAGATCACCTCGGCCTACGACCGGTTCGGTCAGGTCCAGGACAAGGAATCGGTGCTGCCGCCGCTGGAGGAGCAGCGGCGGAGGACGCTCGGCCGGATCGGTGACGCGATGGACCGGGCGGGTGAGCGGCCTGACGGCATCGACGGCCTGGCGCCGTGCACCCTGCGCGCCGACGACCAGCAGTCCGGACAGGGGCAGGGGCAGCAGCCCGGACAGGGCCAGGGGCAGGAGCAGGGACAGGAGCAGGGGCGCAGCGGCAACGGCCCCGGGGCCGGTGACTTCGTCCCGATCAGGTCCGTCCGGCCCAACGTCGACCGCCCCCGCGACGGCCGGGGCGCCTCGCGCGGCACCTTCACCACGAACTGCGGCCGGAACGCGAACGGCAAGTTCAACCCGGACAACGTCATCGTCGCGCCCGGTGTGAGCAACGGCGCGCACCACATGCACGACTACGTGGGCAACCAGGCCACGGACGCCTTCTCCGGCGACGACGACCTCGCGCAGGGCCGCACCAGCTGCCGCAACCAGGGCGACAGGTCGACGTACTACTGGCCCGTCCTCAGGCTGCGGAACGGCAAGGACGAGAACGACGCGGGGGCCGACGGCGGCGGCAAGGACCAGAACGTCGGTGAGATCCAGACCCCCGCCTCGGTCACGCTGAAGTTCGCCGGGAACCCGGTGAGCAAGGTCGTGGCGATGCCGCGCTTCCTGCGCGTCATCACCGGGGACGCCAAGGCCTTCACCAACGGCGACGCCAACGCCAACGCCTCGTGGAGCTGCACCGGATTCGAGAACCGGCAGCTGAAGGACAAGTACCCGATCTGCCCGGCGGGCAGCAAGGTCGTACGGACGTTCACCTTCCAGAGCTGCTGGGACGGCAAGAACACCGACAGCGCCAACCACCGCACCCATGTCGCCTTCGCGGACCCGCGCACCGGCGCCTGCCCGCAGGGCTTCCGCGCCATCCCGCAGCTCGTGCAGCGCATCGTGTACGACGTGCCGCCGGGCCCCGGCTTCGCCGTCGACTCGTTCCCCGAACAGCTGCACAAACCCGTCACCGACCACGGCGACTTCATCAACGTGTTCGACGAGCGCCTGATGCGGCGCGTCGCGCGGTGCGTGAACGCAGGACAGCGCTGCAGCTGAGCGCCTGCTGCACCTGACCGCGCACCTGGCCCTGCGACCGTTCATCCCATGCGGTGACCGTGGTGGCCCCCGCCGTGCCTCCCCGCGGCGTCCACCACGGTCCCGCCGAGCCGTCCGCGCAGCGCCGCGATGTCATCGGCGCCGCCGACCGCCACCCACGTCCCGCCGACGAGGTACGTACCCCCGTAGTCGTTCGCCTCGTCGAGCCATTCGGCCTGGCCACGGCTGTTTGTAAAGGTTACGAGGACGTAGCGCCGGGCACCGTTCTGACAGGTGGCCTGGCGCAGTTCGGCCGCGTCCTTCCGGATCTCGGGCCTGCACCCCGCCTCCGCCGCCAGCTGCTCCAGGCTGCCGCTCGCCGTGTCCGGTGTGCCGTCACTCCCCGAGCCGCACCCCATCACCATCCCCATCAGCAGCCCTCCCACAGCCATGCCCGAAAACGCGCTCCGTGCTGCCCTCATCGGCACACCAGCCTCTCCCGGCGACTTGAACACGCCATCTCCCTCTCCACCGTTGAGCACGGGGGGCGGCACGGATACCGTGCGCCGCAGCCTTCACCTCAGGGGGTACACATGTCCGAACTGTCCCGACGTTCCGTGCTCGGCACCGCCGGCGCGCTCAGCATCGGCGCCGCCGTCGGCGGGGTTCCGCTGCCGGCCCACGCCGCCGACGGCCCCACAGGACCCACGGGACCCGCAGGGGGCCCCGCCTTCGATACGGATTCCGCGCGCTCCGCGCTCAACAGACTCCTGCCGCAGCACGCGGAGCAGATCCGTCTCAGACTCGTCCCGGCGCGGGACGGCGAGGACCGCTTCCGGGTCACCGGATCCACCGGCCGGATCGAGGTCTCCGGCACGACGCCCGCCGTCCAGCTCACCGGCGTCCACTGGTACCTGAAGTACGTGTGCGGGGCCCATATCACCTGGAACGGCAGCCAGTTGGACCTGCCTCGCAGGCTGCCCGCGCCGTCCCGCCCGCTGGAACGTTCCACCTCGCTCCCCCACCGGTTCGCCCTCAACGACACCAACGACGGGTACACCGCGCCGTACGCCGACTGGACGTACTGGGAGCGGATGATCGACGTACTCGCGCTGCACGGCTGCAACGAAGTCCTGGTCATCGCGGGCGCCGAGGCCGTGTACCACCAGGTCCTGCCGGAGTTCGGCTACTCCGACACGGAGGCCAGGGCCTGGCTGCCCGCCCCCACCCACCAGCCCTGGTGGCTGCTGCAGAACCTCTACGGGTACGGCGGCCCGCTCTCCGAGCAACTCATCGCCGACCGCGTGGGGTTGGGCCGCCGCATCGTGGGGCGGCTGCGGGAGCTCGGCATCGCCCCGGTCCTCCCCGGCTACTACGGGAACGTGCCCGCCGGGTTCGTCGAGCGCAACGGCGGGGACGCCCACGTCGTGCCGCAGGGCGTCTGGCACGGGTACCGGCGGCCCGACTGGCTCGACCCGCGCACCGCCGCCTTCGCGGAGGTCGCCGCCTCCTTCTACCGGCACCAGGAGCGCCTCTTCGGCCCGGCCGACCACTTCAAGATGGACCTCCTGCACGAGGGCGGCACCGCGGGCGACGTGCCCGTGCCCGCCGCCGCCAAGGGCGTGGAAGCCGCCCTGCAGAAGGCGCGGCCGGGGGCCACCTGGGTGATTCTCGGCTGGGAGGCGAACCCGCTGCCCGCGCTGCTCGACGCCGTCGACAAGAAGCGGATGCTGATCGTCGACGGGGTCTCGGACCGGTACGCGAGCGTGACCGACCGGGAGCGGGACTGGGGCGGGACCCCGTACGCGTTCGGGACCATCCCCAACTTCGGCGGGCGCACGACGATCGGGGCGCGCACCCACGTCTGGAACGAGAAGTTCTTCGCCTGGCGCGACAAGGCGGACAGCGCACTGGTCGGTACCGCGTTCATGCCGGAGGCCACCGACCGGGACCCCGCCGCCTTCGAACTCTTCTCCGAGCTGGCCTGGACCGAGGACCCGGTGGACCGGGACGCGTGGTTCTCCTCGTACGCCGACTTCCGCTACGGCGGGCGCGACCATGACGCACGGGCCGCCTGGCGGGCGCTGAACGACACCGCCTACCAGCACACCGCCGTCGAGCGCAGCGACGCGCACGACTCGCTGTTCGCCGCCCGGCCCGACCTCGCCGCCGCCCGCGCCGCCGAGTACGCGCCGCGCGCCCTGACCTACGACCCGGGCCGCTTCGACGCCGCGCTCGCCGGGCTGCTCGACGTGCGCGGCTCGCTGCGCGAGAACGCCGCGTACCGCAACGACCTGGTGGACGTCGCACGCCAGGCCCTCGCGCACCGCAGCCGCCAGCTCCTGCCGCAGCTGCGGACGGCGTACGCGAGGAAGGACCGGGAGACCTTCACCGCCCTGTCAACGCTGTGGCTGCGGCTCATGCGGCTCGCCGACGAGGTGACCGGCACGGCCCCCGCCTTCCTGCTCGGCCCCTGGGTGGCGGCCGCCCGGCAGATGGGGACGAACGACGCGGAGCGCACCGAGTTCGAGCGGACCGCGAAGGTCCTGATCACCGTCTGGGGCGACCGCGCCACGTCCGACGGCGGCCGGCTGCACGACTACGCCAACCGTGAGTGGCACGGCGTCATGGGTGACTTCTACGTCCCGCGCTGGCAGAAGTGGCTCGACGAGCTGGCCGACGCGCTCTCGGCCGGCCGGGCGCCGAGGGCGGTCGACTGGTTCGCGTTCGAGGAGCCGTGGACACGGGAGCGGAAGGACTATCCGCTGCGGCCCGTCGGCTCCTCGTACCGGACCGCCTCCCGCGTGCGGGACGTCCTGGCGCGGGCGCCCTACCAGGGCACCCTGACGGTCACCGCGGAGCCGGCCACCCTCCCGCCGGGCGGCTCGGCCCGCGTGGAGGCCGTCTTCCGCAACGTCAACGGGCTGCGCGCCACGGGCCGCGTCGACTTCACGTTGACCGGCATCGACGCGGAGCCGAAGGGCCCCGTCTCCCTGTGGCGGGTCGCGCCCGCGGGGACGGGGAAGGTCGCGTGGCGGGCCCGCACGCCCTCCGACAGGCCCCTGGACCGGCCGCTGCGGCCCCTGCCGTACGAGCTCGCCGTGGAGTACGGGCCCGCGGGCGAACCGCGGGTGCGGTCCGTCCACGAAGGCACGCTCTTCGAGGCGGGGCCGCTGAGCGACGCGTGGAAGACGTACACGAACAACGGCGCCGTCTTCGGGGAGCTCGACGGGCGGTACGGGATCCACGGTGGCGGGGCGGACCTGTGGAAGGGGACGACAGAGTTCGGGGCGCTGTACCGGGAGGGGGTGCTGCGGGACGGCGTGTCGGTGACGGTGCGGGTCGACACGCAGGCGGTCACCGGGCCGTGGGCGCGGGCCGGCATCATCAGCCGCGCGGCCCTCGGCACGCCCGGCTCCCGCGGATTCGTCGACCTCGCCGTCACACCGGCCAACGGCGTCGTCCTCTCCTACGACACCAACGGCGACGGCACGCTCGACACCTACCAGCGGCTGACCGGCATCAACGCGCCGGTGCTGCTGCGCCTCTCCCGCGAGGGCGCGTCGTTCACGGGAGCCTGCTCCACGGACGACGGCGCGACGTGGCGGACGGTGGCGACGGTGAGCGTGGCCGGGGCGGTGGCGGCGCAGGACGCGGGGATGTTCATGAGCGCGACGAACGGCGGGGACGGGGAGCGCGGCCTCGTGGAGTTCAGCCGGTGGGAGGTCGCCTAGCGGCACTCGTCCGGCGGGGGGCGTCGTAGCCGTCGGTGCGGCGGTTGGTGACGCCCCCCTGCCGGAAAAATCGCGTGACGGGAAGCCGCGCGCGTGTGAGGGTGGGGCCGTGAACGACGACTGGGAGAAGCGGCTCGCGGCGGCCTGGGACGAACTGGACGGCTACGGCGAGGACGAGGGCGGTGAGTTCCGCGCGCTGATCGACCGGCTGGTGGCCGAGCTTCCCGAGAACGACCCCGTCGGAGCCTTCGAGCGCGCCTGCGCCTTCGACTCCACCGGCCACTCCGACCGCGCCGTGCCCCTCTACCAGGAGGCGCTGGACCGCGGACTGCGGGGCTACCGCAGGCGCCGCACCGTCATCCAGCTCGCCAGCTCCCTGCGGAACACGGGCCGCGCCGAGGAGGGCGTCGCACTCCTGACGCCCGAACTCGACGCGCCGAGCGACGAGTTGGACGACGCCGTCCGCGCCTGCCTGGCCCTGTGTCTGGCGGACCTCGGCCGCGAACGCGAGGGACTCGCCCTGGTGCTCGGCGCCCTCGCGCCCCATCTCCCGCGCTACCAGCGGTCGATGGGCAACTACGCCCGCGCGCTCGTGGAGGACGTTCGCTCCTAGGGCCTCTCCGCAGGCGCGGCCCAGAGGTGACCATCCGAGGATTCGCTCGTTTTGCTGAACGTGTCGTCGAATGTGCAGTCTCACTCGAAGTCCCCGAACGCCAGCGGTCCCGCCCCCGTCGTCGACGTGGAGCAGGCCGAGGCCGCCCTCGTGGAGCACTACCCGCGGCTCGTCCGGCTGGCCTACCTGGTGCTGCCGCCGAGCCTCGGCCGCAACCGCCGGGTCCTGACCGCCCACGCCCTCACCCAGCGCGCCCTGCCCCGCACCCGCAGGACCGCGGGTGCGGCCGTGGTCCCCGCGCAGCGCGGCCACGGGCCCCAGGGCGACCCCGGATACGCGTACGTACGCCTGCGGGTGCTGCGCGGCGCCCTCGACGCGGGGCTGCCGCTGCGGTGGACCGCCTGGCCCAAGCGGGCCCAGCTGCCGCCGCTCCTTCCGCAGGTGCGCGGGCTGCGGCTCTTCCCGCGCTCGGGCGGCGCCGACGAACTCGCCCTCGACCAGCGCCTCGCCGCCCTGTCCTGCGCCGGCCGCGCCGCCTACGTCCTGCGCGGTCTTGAGGAGCTCGACGAGCCCGATGTGTGCGCGGTGCTGTCCGCCGCCGGCTGCGACGACCCGGAGGACGCGCTCGACGAGGCCGACGAGGTCGAGGACCGGTACGACCTGCTCGCCTCCACGGAGTTCGACCCCTGCTCCCTGCATGCCAGGCCCACCGACCTGATGCGGCGCAGGCAGCACATGAAGGCCGCGGGCGTCGCCGCCGTCGCCGCGCTGGTGTGCGGGGCGCTGCTCGGGCTGCCGGGAGAGGGCTGGGGACCCGACGGCGCCGCCGCGCCCCCGTACGCGCAGAACCCGGCAGGGCAGGCCGCCCTCGATCCGGGGCAGCTGACGGTGGCCACCGCGTCGGCGTGGAAACGTTCCTCGCGCACCGACTTCACCACGTGGCCCGCCCGCGGCAATTTGATCGGCGACAAGGAGCTGCTCCGGCGCGCCCTCGCCGTCTGGGCGCGGCCCGGCGAATCCGTGCAGGTCTCGGCGACCCCGGGCACCCCGGCCGGCGCCCCGCCGGGACCCGCCCAGCTGCTCTTCGCCGGTGACGTCGACTCCGCGCGCGTGGTGCTGCTCTACGACGGCCTGCGCATCGCGCGGTACGCGGAGCCGCGCGAGGGCACCGGCGGTGCCGCGCTCGACTTCGCACGGGTGGACGGCGCGACCGGCACCGAGGCGAACGCCGTCGTCGTCGACCGCGCCGACGGGAACATCCGCTACCTGACCGCCCCCTGGGTCAGCTCCGTTTCGGTGCAGGACCTGCTGAAGCCCGCCTCGAAGGCCGTCGCCCTGCACCGCTCGAAGGACGGCGTCACCGACCCCTTCACCGGCCCGGTGCAGACCGGGCGGTGCACGTCGTGGAACGCGCTGCGGCTGCGCGACGACTCCGGCGCCGTCCGCATGTCGACCGACCTCGGCGAGCTCGTCCCCGCCCATCTGACCGCGGGCCGCCCCGCGGCCCCGCGCGAGGCCACGCCCGCCGAGTGGTCGAAGTCGGCCTGCTCCCTGGCGTCGGTGAGCTCGCACGGCGTACGCACCGTGAACTCCTGGACGTACGCCCGTCAGCCGCTGCCCGAGGGCAACGGCACCGCCGACTGGGTCTGCACCCGCGCCGAGACGTGGCGGGGCGAGGGTACCCGGATCCTCGCCCAGTTCCAGCCGGCCGACGGGCCCACGGGCGCCGTCGCCGCGAAGGCCGAGGACTCCCCCGCGTGCGGCGGCCGTGACCCGCGGGTCCTCGCGGGGGTGCGCTGGAAGTCCCGCGCGGGCGGCTGGTACCTCCTTGCCGCCGCCAACAAGGAGGCCACGTCGATCGTCGCGACGGGCGGCGTACGGGTGCCGGGCAACGTCCTCGCGACGAGGACGAAGCGGGACGCGGAGACCAGCCTGACCGCCACCCTGCCGGACGGCGGCAAGCTGAACCCGCTGCGGTAGCGCCGGGGCGCCCTGTCCGAAGTTCCCCTCCCGGACCCCTGTACCGCCGAACTACCGCTCAGTACATTGACGCCATGTCTAATACGCAGAGCCGGGTGCCCGAGCCCGTCGCGTCCGAACGCATACCGCTCAAGGCACGCAACGTCTCCTTCTCCTGGGAGAACACCCCGCTCCACTGGCTCCCGGACGACCCGTTCACCACGCACACCATCAACGTGCTGCATCTGCTGCTGCCCGCGGGTGAGCGCTGGTTCGTCCACGTCTACAAGCAGGTCCTGCCGCTCATCCGCGACGAGAGACTGCGCGAGGACGTCATCGGGTTCATCGGCCAGGAGGCCATGCACTCGCAGGCCCACGACGAGGTCCTGCCGCACCTCAAGGAGCAGGGGCTCGACCCGACGCCGTACACCGCGCAGGTCGACTGGCTCTTCGAGAAGCTGCTCGGCGACCGGACCCTGCCGCCGGGCAGGGCCCGCAAGTGGTGGCTGATGGAGCGCGTCGCGATGATCGCGGCCATCGAGCACTACACCGCGTTCCTCGGCGACTGGGTGCTGAACGCCGACGAGCTGGACCGCAGGGGCGCCGACCCGACGATGCTCGACCTGCTGCGCTGGCACGGCGCGGAGGAGGTCGAACACCGCTCCGTCGCCTTCGAGGTGTTCATGCACGTCGACGGCGCCTACCGGCGCCGGGCCAGGACCTGGGCGACCGCGTTCGGCGCGCTGGTCTTCCTCTGGCAGCGCGGGGCCCGGTTCTTCATGGCGAACGACCCGACGCTCACCGGCGGCAAGGCGTCCTTCAAGGACTTCTACCGCAGCGGCAGGGCGGGGACGCTGCCCACCACCGGCGACATGATCCGCTCCATACCCCGCTACCTCAGCAGGGATTACCACCCCTCGCGGGAAGGCAGCACCGAGCAGGCCGTCGCCTACCTCGCCTCCTCGCCCGCCGCCGTCGCCGCCCTCGCGGCCGAGAAGGGGGCCCTCTGACATGCCCCGCATCCGCACCGTCGCCCTCGTCGCGGGCGCCGCCCTGCTCACCCGGCGGGCCCTGCGCCGCCGCGTCGATGCGTCCCCGCTGTGGCCGCTGCCCGCCCTGGAGGAGCCGGTCTCCGGACGGCCACGCTCCCGGGCGCTGCGGCTCCTCGTCACCCGGCACGAGAGCGTCGCCGACGGCGTCGTCCAACTGCGCCTGGAGGGCGCCGACCTGCCGCCGTGGACCCCCGGCGCCCACCTCGACCTCGTGCTGCCCTCGGGGCTCGTACGGCAGTACTCGCTCTGCGGCGACCCCGAGGACTCCTCCTCGTACACCGTCACGACCCGGCTGATCACCGCAGGACAGGGTGGCAGGGGCGGCTCGCGTGAGGTGCACGAGCGGCTCCGGGAGGGCGCCCGGGTCGAGGTGCGCGGGCCGCGCAACCGCTTCCCGCTCGCCGACGCGACGTCGTACGTCTTCGTGGCGGGCGGCATCGGCATCACGCCGATCCTGCCCATGCTGCGGGCCGTCGAGGCCTCCGGGGCACCGTGGCGGCTCCTGTACGGCGGGCGCTCTCGCTCCTCGATGCCGTTCCTCGAAGAGGTCCAGAAGCTCGGCGGCGCCGGGCGGCAGCGGGTGACCGTCGTCGCCGAGGACGAGGACGGCCTTCCCGACCTGGCCGCCTTCCTCGACGGCGCCCCGCGGGGCACCGCCGTCCACGTGTGCGGCCCCGAGCCCCTGATCGACGCCGTCGAAGCCGCCCTGCCCGACGGGTGCTCGCTGCACCTGGAACGTTTCACGCCCCGCACCGACAGCGAGGGCAATGCCGCCTTCGAGGTCGAACTGCGGCGCAGCGGCCGCACGGTGGCGGTCGCCGCGGACACCTCGGTGCTCGCCGCGGTCCGCGCCGAGCTGCCGGACACCGCGTACAGCTGCGAGCAGGGGTTCTGCGGGACGTGCCAACAGCGCGTCGTGGACGGGGAGATCGACCACCGCGACGAACTCCTCACGGACGCCGAGCGGAGCGGCTCCATGCTCATCTGCGTCTCGCGGGCGCGCGGGGGGCGGCTCGTGCTCGACATGTGAGACACCGGGTTCTGCTCGGTAAGGTGTTCGCATGACAACCGGGGTGCGCCGCAGGATGGGTGTCGAGGAGCGGCGGCAGCAGCTGATCGGGGTCGCGCTCGAACTGTTCAGCCACCGCTCGCCCGACGACGTCTCCATCGACGAGATAGCGGCGGCCGCGGGCATCTCGCGCCCGCTGGTCTACCACTACTTCCCCGGCAAACTCAGCCTGTACGAGGCGGCGTTGCGCCGGGCGGCGGAGGATCTGGCCGACCGGTTCGTGGAGCCGCGCGAAGGCCCCCTCGGGGCGCGGCTGCTGCGGGTGATGGGGCGCTTCCTCGACTTCGTCGACGAGCACGGCCCCGGCTTCTCGGCGCTGATGCGCGGCGGCCCGGCGGTCTCCGCGGGGGGTGCGTACGCACGCGCGGCCGTCTCGACGACGAACGCGCTGATCGACTCGGTGCGGCAGGCGGCGTACGACCAGATCCTCACGCACCTGGGCGTCACCGATCCGCCCGCCCGGCTCGAACTGGTGGTGCGGTCCTGGATCTCGCTTGCCGAGTCGACGGCGCTGATCTGGCTGGACGGCCGCCGCATCCCGCGTGCGGAGCTGGAGTTGCAGCTGGTGCACGACTTCGCGGCGCTGACCGCGGTGAGCGCCGCGTACGACGAGGAGATGGCGGAGCTGCTGCGCACCGTCCTCGCCTCGGAGCCCGCCGACGGCCCGTTCGCCGAACTGATCGGGCGGCTGGTTACGCTCGCCCCATGACCACCGCACGCCTGACCGTCCGCCCGGCGACGGACGACGACATCGACACGCTCGTCTCCCTCTACGAGGGCGCGGCCCGCTGGATGGCGGAGCGCGGCATTGCCCAGTGGCAGCCGGGCGCCAAGGACGAGCGGCACTTCCGCCGGCTGATCGGATGCGACTGCGCACAGGTGTGGCTCGCCGACGACGGGGACGAGGGGAACGCCGCCGGGGCGTACGAGCTCTGGTGGTCCGACGAGCAGGCGTGGGGCGTCCAGCCGCCCGTCGCCGGGTACGTGCACCGGCTGATGACACGCCGCGGCGCGCCCTCGGGGACGGGCCGCGAGCTGCTCAGGGACGCCGAGCGGCGGATCGCCGCGGCGGGGCGCGGGCTGGCCCGCCTGGACTGCGTGACGTCCAACCCCCGGCTGCGCACGTACTACGAGGAGGCCGGCTACACCGTCGTCGGCGAACTGCGGGACAAGCGCGCCGCGGACGGCGGCTCGTACGGCGTGCTGCTCCTGGAGAGGCCGCTCGGCCCGTAGCGCTGCAAGGACAGGGGATTCAAGGACAGGGGATTCAAGGACAGGCTCTCAGGAGCCGTCCGCGCGCAGCCGCATCGCGAGGAGTGCGATGTCGTCGTCGCGGTCGTGGCCGAGGCAGGCGAGCAGCGTGTCGCAGAGGGCGGTGACGCCGAGCGGCGCGCCGGCCGCGACGGTGCGCAGCTGCTCCATGGAGACCGCGAGGTCCGTGCCGCGGGTCTCGATGAGCCCGTCGGTGACCATGAGGAGCCGGTCGGTGGGGAGCAGGACCGTCTCGGTGGGCGGTGGCCGGTCCAGGCCGAGGCCGAGCAGCGGGCCGCTCGCCCTGAGGTAGGCGGCGGTGCCGTCGTCGCGGACGACGAGGGGCGGGATGTGCCCGGCGTTGGCGACGCGGGTGTGTCCGCCGGCCGGGTCGGTGAGGACCAGGCAGAGGGTGGCCGTCACCTCGGGGTGGTAGCGCTGCAGCATCTTGTCGAGGCGGCTCGCGAGCGTGCCGGGGTCGGGGTCCTCGACGCAGTAGGCGCGCAGCGCGTGCCGGATCTCGACCATCACGGTGGCGGCGTCCAGGGAGTGGCCGACGACGTCGCCGATGCCGGTGAGGAGGCCCTTGGAGGTGTCGAGCGCGGCGTAGAAGTCGCCGCCGATCTCCGTGTCGCGGGAGGCGGGTTCGTAGCGGACGACGACTTCGGTGCCGGGTGTCTGCGGCACGTGCGCCGGCAGGAAGCTGCGCTGGAGGGTCAGGGCGATGTGGCGCTCCACCTCGTACATGAGCAGGCGTTCCGCGGCGACCGCGGTGGCGTGGGCGAGCCGTCCCATGAGGCGCCCGGTGTCGGCGGGCAGCCCCTGGGCGTACGCGGGGACGGCCAGGCACACCGGCGCGCAGCCCTCGCGGGCGCGGGCCAGGGCGAGCCGGGCGCCGTCGGGCGCTCCGGTGGCGTCGGGCCGTTCGGCGTGGAAGAAGCCGGGCGGCCACAGGGGTGCGCGGACGACGGTGTCGCGCACGCCGACGCGGCCCGACATGTCGCGCTGGATGAGGCGGGCGACCGCGGTGTGCGCGCCGTCGTCGGGCAGGGAGGCGGCGGTCCTGCGCCGGGACAGGCCCAGGTGCAGCTCGCCGTTGTCGCCGAGGACGAACGCGGCGGCGGGGCCGAGGGTGAGGCGGGCGGTGCCGGCCGCGGCGGCCTCGGCGAGTTCGCGCGGGCAGCGCGCCGACTGGACGTCGAGGATGGTCTCGGCGAGCCGGGTCAGGTGTCCCGCCTGGGTCTCGGCGTCGCAGCGGTGGCGCGCCCCGCGGGCGGCTGCCCGCACGACGGCCTGGATCTCCTCCGGTTCGGCGGGGACCGTCAGGTAGGCCTCGCCGCCCGCGTCGAGGCCGCGGCACCGGTCGGCGGGGGCCGTCCGGGCGGCCGAGAAGTGCACGACGGGCAGAGCGGCGTAGGGCGGCATCTCCTTCATCCGGCGGCACAGTTCGAAACCGCTCATGTCGGGCAGCCCGACGTCGACGAGTGCCACGTCGGGCAGTTGCCCGGTGCGCCTGCGCGCGTCGAGCTCGATGAGGGCCTCGCGCGCGCTCGCGACGAGAACGACGCGGTGACCGTCCCTGCGCAGGACCGCGCCCAGTGCGTATCGGCCGGCGGCGACGTCGTCCACCACCAGGACCGTAATGCCTGCCTTGTCGTTGACGCTCACTCGTGGCCCCTTTGGGGCTGGTGGGGCGGACCCCCGTTGGGCCCGCATCACCAAATTAGCGCCCCGACGGGCACTTCGGGGAATGATGGCGCCGCTGCGACCGGGACCGGTGAAGATCCCGGAACCTTTCCCGAACACGGCGCGTATGAGGTTAAGATCCGCGCCGCCCGGCGACGGGGCACCGTCGCGTACGCACTGCGTACGCGCTTTCGGCACCCGTTCGGACCCGCCGTCCGCGGGGTGTGGATCCCGCGCGGACGCGGGTAGGCGTGCGGCATGTGCCCGATGCGGCGGACAACCTCGTGACCTTCGCGTTCCGCGCGGCGTTCACCCAGGTGTCAGGACCGCCGCCGGCGCCACCGCCCATCGAATCGAGCCCCTTCGGCACCAGCCACCACAGCCGCCACCCCGCCCTCGCAATTCCCCGCACTTACAAGGGATTTCATGACCCAGAACGCCACCGCCGCGCCCGCCGCCACCGACTCCGCGCCCGCACCGCGGTGGTGGCGCGACGCGGTCATCTACCAGGTCTATCCGCGCAGCTTCGCCGACGGGAACGGCGACGGCATGGGCGACCTGCCCGGCATCACGGCCCGCCTGCCCCATCTGCGCGACCTGGGCGTGGACGCCGTCTGGCTCTCCCCCTTCTACGCGTCGCCGCAGGCCGACGCCGGCTACGACGTGGCGGACTACCGCGCCGTCGACCCGGTGTTCGGCACCCTCACCGACGCCGACGACCTCATCCGCACGGCGCACGCCCTCGGCCTGCGCGTCATCTTCGACATCGTGCCCAACCACTGCTCGGACCGGCACGAGTGGTTCCGGCAGGCGCTGCGCGACGGCCCCGGGTCACCGGCGCGCGACCGCTTCCACTTCCGCCCCGGCAAGGGCGCCGGCGGAGAACTCCCGCCCAACGACTGGGAGTCCGTCTTCGGCGGCCCCGCCTGGACCCGCGTCGAGGACGGCGAGTGGTACCTCCACCTCTTCGCGGCCGAGCAGCCCGACTTCAACTGGGACCACCCCGCCGTCCACGAGGAGTTCCGCTCCGTCCTGCGGTTCTGGCTCGACATGGGCGTCGACGGCTTCCGCATCGACGTCGCGCACGGCCTGGTCAAGGCGTCGGGCCTGCCGGACATCGGCCACGGCGAGCAGGTCAGGCTGCTCGGCCGGCAGGACGTGCCGTACTTCGACCAGGACGGTGTGCACGCCATCTACCGCGACTGGCGCGGGATCCTGGAGGAGTACGGCGGGGAGCGCATCGCCGTCGCCGAGGCGTGGACCCCGACGGTCGAGCGCAGCGCCCGCTACCTGCGCCCCGACGAGCTGCACCAGGCGTTCAACTTCGAGTACCTGACGACCGGCTGGGACGCCGCCGCGCTGCGCGCCGTCATCGACCGCTCGCTGGCCGCGATGGACTCCGTGGGCGCGCCCGCCACGTGGGTGCTCTCCAACCACGACGTCGTACGCCACTCCACGCGCTTCGGCGACGGCGACGAGGAGCGGGGCCTGCGCCGGGCGCGGGCGGCCACGCTGCTGATGCTGGCGCTGCCCGGCTCCGCCTACCTCTACCAGGGCGAGGAGCTGGGGCTGCCCGAGGTCACCGAGCTGCCGGACGAGGTGCGTCAGGACCCGGCGTTCTTCCGCGGCTCGGGGCAGGACGGCACGCGGGACGGCTGCCGGGTGCCGCTGCCCTGGTCGGGACAGCACGCTCCGTACGGCTTCGGGCCCGTCGAGGGCGGCCCGAGCTGGCTGCCGCAGCCGGACTCCTGGCGGGACCTCTCGGTGGCGGCGCAGACCGGCGACCCGGCGTCGACGCTGGAGTTCTACCGGCGCGCGCTCGCCGTGCGCCGCGCCCACCCGGCCCTCGGCGCGGGCCGCGGCATCACGTGGCTGCCCTCTCCCGACGGCGTGCTCGCCTTCCGCCGCAGCGGCGCCGACGGCACCTTCGTCTGCACGGTGAACCTCACGGCGTCGCCGGTGGCGCTGCCCACCCCCGGCACGTTGCTGCTCGCGAGCGCGGAGGTCGGGCCCGGCGCCGCGGAGAGCGTGCTCCCGCCGGACTCGACGGCATGGTGGACGACCTGAGACGTCCCAGACGTCCCAGACGTCCCAGACGGCCCAGACGGCCCAGGCGCCCCTAGGGCCGCACCGGGTGGCGGCCTCGTTCCTGCGGCGTAGAGAATGCGGCCCGAACCCGACCAGGGGATGATCGGTCGAAGGGTGTGGATCTGGCAGACTCTGTCCCTATGGGTGAGACGACCGTGACGACACTTGAGGACGGGCAGAAGCCCGCCGCATCACCCATCGCGGGCGAGCGGGACGACCGCAGTGGGCGGACCTTCGCACGTCGTCTGAGCCGTCTCCGTACGCCCCGCCGCCCCCGGCTGTGGTTCGAGATCCTGCTGATCGCGGTGAGCTACTGGACGTACTCGCTGATCCGCAACGCCGTGCCGGAGCAGAAGTCCGCGGCCCTGCGCAACGCGGACTGGATCTGGCGGGTCGAGCAGGACCTGGGGATAGCGGTCGAGCAGAGCGTCAACCATGCCGTGGACTCGGTGACATGGCTCATCGTCGGCATGAACTACTACTACGCGACGTTGCATTTCGTGGTGACGCTCGGTGTCCTTATCTGGCTCTTCCGCAGCCATCCCGGCCGGTACGCCGCCGCCCGCCTGGTCCTCTTCGCGACGACGGCGGTGGCCCTGGTCGGCTACTACCTGTACCCGCTGGCGCCGCCCCGCCTGATGAACGGCACGCACTTCATCGACACCGTGATCGTCCACCACACCTGGGGCTCCATGGCGTCGGGCGACCTCAAGAGCATGTCGAACCAGTACGCGGCGATGCCGTCGATGCACATCGGCTGGTCCCTGTGGTGCGGCCTGACGATCTTCGCCCTGGCGTCGGTGCCGTGGGTGCGGGTGCTCGGCCTGCTCTACCCCACGGCGACGCTCGTCGTGATCGTGGCCACGGCCAACCACTTCTGGCTCGACGCGGTCGGCGGCATGCTCTGCCTGGCCTTCGGGTTCCTGGTGGCGCGCCTCTGGTACGGCGCGCTGCCGTACGCGCTGGCGCGCGAGGTCGCGGTCAGGACGTAGGGCGTGCGCCGGGCGCCGCCCCCGACCCCCTGACCCCCCGACCCTTCCTAGCCGAACGACTCGTCGCCGTCCCACTTCACGTGCACGACCTCGGGGGCGAGGCCGTGGACCACCGCGCGGCCGACGTCCTTCTTGAACTGGTCGATCGTGCCCTGGATGCCGCTCAGCGGGTACTTCGCCTCCAGCGCGGCGATCAGTGCCTCCGCCGAGACGCCGACCGTGCGGGCGAGCTGCGCGGTGTTGGCGGACCGGTTGTTCCAGCCCTTGGCGTTGTTGCGGCCCACGTGGATGGACTCCTCCGCGGTGATGCTGGAGGCGCCGGCCTCGTGGATCAGGTTCTGGCCGGCCACCGGGCGGGCCGTCAGGTGGAAGAGCGAGCCCTTGATCGTCGCCGAGGACTCGCCCGTCCTGCGGTCCCTGACCTCGCCGCCGCTGGTGAGCATCACATTGAGGTGGACGGCCAGCTGGGCCGTCGCCTTGCCGTCGCTCACGCTCACCGTCACGGGCCGCGAGATGAGATTGTTGCCGCCGTTGTTCCGGCACTCCCGGCCGAACTGGAATCCGCCGAGCGTACGGTCCTGGCCAACGATGATGTCCAGGAGCTGGTTCCAGTCGACGCGGGGGCCCACCTGGGTGTCGCCGACGCGCTGGACGGCGGTCGCGCGCTGCGCCGTCGCCGTCTCCGTCCCGGCGTGCGCGTGTGCCTCATGCTCGTGTGCCTCGTGCGCGTGTGCCTCGGGCGCCGGTCCGGAGAGGACCCGGTGGGCGTTGGCCTCGGCCTCGCGTTCGAACCGGTCGGACGGGTCGGACACCCGCAGCCCGTTGCCGTGGTCGGTGCCTGCGACGGGCCCCTGGCGCTGCTGGATGACGTGCGTCAGCTCGTGGGCGAGCGTATGCCGGTCCGCGCCGCCGTCGCCGATGACGACATGGCTGCCGGAGGTGTAGGCGCGGGCGCCGACCTCCGCCGCGGAGCTCTTCGCCGCGCTGTCGTCGTGGACGCGGACGTCGGAAAAGTCCGCGCCGAGGCGCGCTTCCATGTCGGTACGGGTGGCGGGGTCGAGCGGCCGCCCGCCGCTGCGCAGCACGTCGTGGACGGTGGAGCGCTGCACGGCCTCGGCGACGGCGGCGTTCCCCGCGGTGCGCTGCAGCGCGCGGATCTCCTGGGCCGACATGCCCCCGGCGCTCGACGGGGTCGCGGCGGCGCGGGCCGGCGCGCGGCCCGCGACCTTCTCCCCGTCGGCGGATCGGGCGGTTTCGCGGGCACGCATGGGGCCTCCAGGGACACGGACTCTGAACCCTTCCTGGATACGCCACCGAGGCGGCATCGGGCCAGGTGCGCGAGGGCAGCGTTGGGTGCCTGATGGGGCAGCGCGGGGCGCCGGGCGGCCACGCCGGGAACGGGGCTCAGGCCCCGTAGAACCGTTCCTCCACCACCGCCCGCGCCCGCCGCGTGATCCGCCGGTAGTCGTCCAGCATGTCACCCACGTGGCCGGTGTCGTACCCCAAGTAGCGGGCCACGGCGGCCAGTTCGCGCCCGTCGGAGGGGAAGGTGTCCCCGGCCCTGCCGCGTACCAGCATCACCGCGTTGCGCACGCGTGTGGCGAGGACCCACGCCTCGTCGAGGATCGCCGCGTCGTCCGTGGGGATGAGCTTCGCCGCTCGGGCCGCCGCGAGGGCCTCACGGGTGCGGGTCGTACGCAGCCCCGGCTCGGCCCAGCCGTGCTCCAACTGCAGGAGCTGGACGGTCCACTCGACGTCGGAGAGGCCGCCGCGGCCCAGCTTCGCGTGCAGCGTCGGGTCCGAGCCGCGCGGCATCCGCTCCGCCTCCATGCGGGCCTTGAGCCGACGGATCTCCCGGATCGCGTCCTCGCCGAGACCCTCCGCCGGATAGCGCAGGGGGTCGACGAGGTCGATGAAGGCGCGGCCGAGCTCCTCGTCACCCGCGACCGGTTCGGCCCGCAGCAGCGCCTGGGACTCCCAGACGAGGGACCAGCGGCGGTAGTACGCCTCGTACGAGCCCAGGGTGCGCACCAGCGGACCGCTCCTGCCCTCCGGGCGCAGGTCCGCGTCGATGAGCAACGGCGGGTCGGCGGAAGGAAGTTGCAGCAGTCGGCGCATCTCGGAGACGACCTTGGCCGCGGCCTTCGCCGCCTCCTGCTCGTCGACGCCCTCGCGCGGCTCGTGCACGAACAGGACGTCCGCGTCCGAGCCGTAGCCCAGCTCGTGGCCGCCGAAGCGGCCCATGCCGATGACCGCGAAACGGGTGGGGAGCAGGTCGCCCCAGCCCTCTCGGACGACCGCGCGCAGCGTGCCCGCGAGGGTGGCGGCCGTCAGGTCCGAGATCGCACCGCCCACCCGGTCGACGAGCGTGCCGGGGTCGGCCTCGGCGGGGCTCTCCTCCGTACCGTACGAGCCGATGAGGTCCCCCGCGGCGGTACGGAACAGCTCTCGGCGCCGCACGCCGCGCGCCGCCGTCACGGCCTGCTCGGCGCCGTCCGCGCGGCGCACCGCCGCCAGTATCTCCTGCTCCAGGTGGGCGCGGCCGCGCGGTTCGAGGCCGCGGGCGTCACCGAGCAGGGCGACCGCCTCGGGGGCGCGAAGCAGCAGGTCGGGGGCGAGGCGTCCGGCGGAGAGGACGCGGGCGAGGTTCTCGGCCGCCGCGCCCTCGTCCCTGAGGAGCCGCAGGTACCAGGGGGTCTTGCCGAGCGCGTCGGAGACCTTGCGGAAGCCGAGGAGGCCCGCGTCGGGGTCGGCGGAGTCCGCGAACCAGCCGAGCAGGACCGGCAGCAGGGTGCGCTGGATGGCCGCCTTGCGGGAGACCCCGGACGCCAGCGCCTCCAGGTGCCTGAGGGCGGCGCTCGGGTCCGCGTAGCCGAGCGCGATCAGCCGCTCGCGGGCCGCCGAGGCGCTCAGCCGCGCCTCGCCCGGGGCGAGTTGGGCGACGGCGTCGAGCAGCGGCCGGTAGAAGAGCTTCTCGTGCAGCCGGCGCACCACGGAGGTGTGCCGCTTCCACGCGCGGCTCAGCTCGGTGATCGGCTCGGTGCGCATGCCCAGGGAGCGGCCGATGCGCCGCAGGTCGGCGTCGCCCTCCGGCACGAGGTGGGTGCGGCGCAGCTTGTAGAGCTGGATGCGGTGTTCGAGGGACCGCAGGAAGCGGTACGCGTCGTCGAGCTGGGCCGCGTCCACGCGCCCCACATAGCCGCCCGCGCCGAGCGCCTGCAACGCCACGAGCGTCGACCCGCTGCGGATCGAGGGGTCGCTGCGCCCGTGCACCAACTGCAGCATCTGCACGGCGAACTCGACGTCCCGCAGGCCGCCGGGCCCGAGCTTCAGCTCCCGGTCGACCTCGCCCGCCGGAATGTTCTCGACGACCCTGCGGCGCATCTTCTGCACGTCGGCCACGAAGTTCTCGCGCTCGGCGGCGTGCCAGACGAGGGGTGCGAGGGTGGCGACGTACTCCTCGCCGAGCGCGAGGTCGCCCGCGACCGGGCGGGCCTTGAGCAGCGCCTGGAACTCCCAGGTCTTCGCCCAGCGCTGGTAGTACGCGAGGTGGCTGGAGAGCGTGCGCACCAGCGGGCCGTTCCTGCCCTCGGGGCGGAGGTTGGCGTCGACGGGCCAGATGGTGCCCTCGACGTTCGTCTCGGAGCAGATGCGCATCATGTGCGAGGCGAGCCGGGTCGCGGCCCGCAGCGCCTTGTCCTCTTCGGTGCCCTCGGTGGCCTCGCCGACGAAGATGACGTCGACGTCGGAGACGTAGTTGAGCTCGTGGCCGCCGCACTTGCCCATCGCGATGACGGCGAGCCTGCACTGCGCGGCGTCGTCGGGGGCCGCCGCGCGGGCCATCGCGAGGGCCGCCCGCAGCGTCGCCGTCGCGAGGTCGGCGAGCTCGGCCGCCGCCTGGGCGACGTCCGTGGTGCCGCACACGTCGCGCGCCGCGATGGAGAGCAGGCAGCGGCGGTAGGCGACGCGCAGTGAGACCGGATCGGTGGCCTCACCGAGCCCCCGCTCGAACTCCGCCACGCCCGGATGCAGATCGGCCGACTCGTACGTGGCGAGCGCCTGCCAGTCGCGGGGGTGGCGGGCCAGGTGGTCGGCGAGAGCCTCGGAGGCGCCGAGGACGGCGAGGAGCCGGTCGCGCAGCGGCTTGGCGGTGACGAGGGTGTCGAGCAGCTCCCGCCGGCCGAGGTCGTCCTCCTGGGCCTCCACGAGCCGGACGAGGCTCAGCAGCGCCAGGTCGGGGTCGGCGGTGGCGCCGAGCGCGTCCAGGAGCAGCGGGTCGTTGCGTACGGCGCTCAGCGCGGGATCGTCCAGGAGCCGCTCCGCCGCGGACGGGTCGGTGAAACCGTGCCGCAGCAGCCGGGTGAACGTACTGCTGCGTCGTCCTTGCGGCACCGTCATGCCGAGCCTCCGTTCGATCACTCCTCGGCCCGAGCCTACGGCCTGAGCGACGGACCCGGCGCCCCCGCGGCCGGGCGCGCCACCTTGCCCGTAGCGCTGACAGCGGCCCGGCGCCCTGCTGTACTGCGGCTCATGGAATACACACTCGAGGTGATCCCGCTGCCCGTCAGCGACATCGACCGCGCGATGGAGTTCTACCGCGACAAGCTGGGCTTCCACGTGGACATCGACACGGAGGTCATGCCGGGCATGCGCATCGTCCATCTGACCCCGCCGGGTTCGGGCTGCTCCATCGCCCTGGCGGGCGACGCGCTATGGCAGACGATGGCGGGCCCGAAGCCGCCCGCCGGCTCCTACCAGGGCCTGCAGCTGTGCGTGGCCGACGCGAAGGCGGCCCACGCCGAGCTGGTCGCGCGCGGACTCGACGTCTCCGAGCCGGTGCAGCACGCTCCGCAGGACGGCGGCACGTTCATGTACTTCAAGGACCCGGACGGCAACGGCTGGGCGATCCAGGAGTACCGGGTCCGCGCGACTACGCCGCTGCGGGAGGCAATCGTTCCGAAGGCTTGAGGTCGCGCCGCCGGGCGGGGCCCGGAGAGACGCCGCGGTGTCGGCGCCCTCCTCGCCCGGCCCGCGCCTACAGCACCGGCAGGTTCTTCCGCAGCTCAAAGGCGGTGACCTCTGACCTGTACTCCTCCCACTCCTGCTTCTTGTTGCGCAGGAAGAAGTCGTAGACGTGCTCGCCGAGCGTCTCGGCGACCAGTTCCGACTTCTCCATGAGAGCGATCGCCTCGCCCAGGTTCTGCGGGAGCGGCTCGATGCCGAGGGCTCGGCGTTCCGCGTCGCGCAGGGCCCATACGTCGTCGTCGGCGCCCGGCGGGAGTTCGTAGCCCTCCTCGATGCCCTTGAGGCCGGCGGCGAGCAGGACCGCGTAGGTCAGGTAGGGGTTGGCGCCGGAGTCGATGGAGCGGACCTCGACGCGGGCCGAGCCGGTCTTGCCGGGCTTGTACATCGGGACGCGGATCAGCGCGGAGCGGTTGTTGTGGCCCCAGCAGATGTACGAGGGGGCCTCGCCGCCCGCGCCCGCCGTGCGCTCGGAGCCGCCCCAGATGCGCTTGTAGGAGTTCACCCACTGGTTGGTGACCGCCGAGATCTCCGCGGCGTGCCGCAGCAGGCCCGCGATGAAGGAGCGGCCGACCTTGGAGAGCTGGTACTCGGCGCCCGACTCGTAGAACGCGTTGCGGTCGCCCTCGAAGAGGGAGAGGTGCGTGTGCATGCCCGAGCCCGGGTGCTCGGAGAACGGCTTCGGCATGAAGGTCGCGTTGACCCCCTGCTCCAGCGCGACCTGCTTCATGACCAGGCGGAACGTCATGATGTTGTCCGCCGTGGAGAGCGCGTCCGCGTAGCGCAGGTCGATCTCCTGCTGGCCGGGCGCGCCCTCGTGGTGGCTGAATTCCACCGAGATGCCCATGGATTCGAGCATCGTGATCGCCTGGCGGCGGAAGTCCATCCCGACGTTCTGCGGGGTGTGGTCGAAGTAGCCGGAGTTGTCGGCGGGGGTGGGCCGCGAGCCGTCCAGCGGCTTGTCCTTCAGGAGGAAGAACTCGATCTCGGGGTGGGTGTAGAAGGTGAAGCCCAGGTCGGAGGTCTTGGCCAGGGCTCGCTTGAGGACGTAGCGCGGGTCCGCGAAGGACGGTGAGCCGTCCGGCATCAGGATGTCGCAGAACATCCGGGCCGTGCCGGGCGCCTCCGCGCGCCAGGGCAGGACCTGGAACGTCGACGGGTCCGGCTTGGCGATCATGTCCGACTCGTACACCCGGGCGAATCCCTCGATCGCCGAGCCGTCGAAGCCGATGCCCTCGTCGAACGCCTGCTCCAGCTCGGCCGGGGCCACGGCCACCGACTTCAGGAAGCCGAGGACATCCGTGAACCACAGGCGTACGAACCGGATGTCGCGCTCCTCCAACGTACGGAGCACGAATTCCTGCTGCTTGTCCATCTTCCGCTTCCACCCATCCTTGCTGGTCAGGCCACCTGCACCCGGCTCCCGGGACGCACCGGGCACACGAGCATCCCATTACTCGGTTTCGCGCACGTTGCGGATGCCGTACCGCGGCGCTCCGAGCCGTACCGCGGCGTTCCGATCCGTGCCGCTCGCCGCTCCCTGCCCATAGTGCCTGCTCGACGGCCCGGCCGTAACGGCGGCGGGTGCCTCGGCCGGTCCACGCAGGAGTCACCCCTCTCGCTATAACTTGCATTTCAGATGCTAATTTGAGTCCCGAAACAGACAAGGGGGGCACAAACCTCCCGTACCCCCCGTACCTCTCCGTCCTTGAGGAGTCCACGTTGCTGTCCGAGCAGTCAGCCGCGACCGTCCGCGCCACGCTTCCCGCCGTCGCAGCGGCCATCGGCGACATCACCGAGCGCTTCTACGACCGGCTCTTCACCGCCCATCCGGAGCTCCTCAAGGACCTGTTCAACCGCGGCAACCAGGCGGCAGGGACCCAGCGCCAGGCTCTCGCGGGCTCGATCGCCGCCTTCGCCACCCACCTGCTGGAGCGCCCGGACGAGCGGCCCGACGTGCTGCTTGGCCGCATCGCGCACAAGCACGCCTCGCTCGGCGTGGCGCCCGGCCAGTACGAGACCGTGCACCACCACCTCTTCGCCGCCATCGCCGAGGTGCTCGGCGACGCGGTCACACCCGAGGTGGCCGCCGCCTGGGACGACGTCTACTGGCTCATGGCCAACGCCCTCATCGCCATCGAGGCCCGCCTCTACGCCGGGCACGGAGTCGCCGCGGGCGACGACACCTGGCGGGAGTGGGAGGTCGTCGACCGCGTCGAGGAGACCGCCGACGTCGCCACCTTCCGGCTCCGGCCCGCCGACGGGGCACCCGCGCCCAAGTTCCGCGCCGGGCAGTACGTGTCCGTGCAGGTCCAACTCGACGACGGGGCACGGCAGATACGTCAGTACAGCCTGTCCGGAGGCGTCGGTCCGGGTCATGAGGTCCGGCAGATCAGTGTGAAGCGCGTGCGCGGGGGCGCCGGGGTCCACGCGGCACCCGAGGGGGAGGTCTCGAACCACCTCCACGCGCGCGTGCGGCACGGCGACGTGCTGCGGCTGTCCCCGCCGTACGGTGACCTCGTCCTCGACGCGGCGGACACCGGCGTCCCGCTGCTGCTCGCCTCCGCGGGCATCGGCGTCACCCCGATGATCGCCATGCTGGAGCAGCTCGCCGGCGCCGGGCACCGCGGGCCCGTCACCGTCGTGCACGCCGACCGCTCCCCCGCCGAGCACGCCCTGCGCGCCGACCACACGGCGTACACCGCCAAACTCCCGGACGGTACCGCCCACTTCTTCTACGAGCGGCCGGACGCGGGCCACCCCGACTCCCTGACGGGCCGCGTCGACCTGGCCGCGCTCCCCGCGATCGCGGCGGGCACGCGCGCGTACCTGTGCGGTCCGCTGCCCTTCATGCGGGCGGTACGTTCCCAGCTGATCGAGCGCGGGGTCGCCGCCGCCGACATCCACTACGAGGTGTTCGGGCCCGATCTTTGGCAGGCGCGGGCGTAGGGGTGGGGTTGGTGGGTTGGTAGCGGGGTTGGGGGCAGGGGGTGCGAGCGGGGCAGGGGGTGGGAGCGGGAGTCGGGCTGGTGCGGTCTCTGGGAGGACCGGCCCGGATCAGTCCGCGGTCCGGGTCGTGATGTCCAGCAACAGCCCGCCCGTCGGGGCCGCCACGATGTCCGCCACCGTGAGCGGGTCCAGCGAGGCGTAGAACGCCTCCTGCGCCCTGCGCAGCGCGTCCCGCAGGCGGCACGCCGAGCTCAGCGGGCACGGTGCGCCGCCGCCCTCGCAGTCCACCACGTCACCCGTGCCCTCGAAGGACCGCACCAGCGCGCCGACCGACGCGGTGCGGCCCGCCTCCGTCAGCGCGAGGCCGCCGCCCCTGCCCCGGCGGGCCTCCAGCAGGCCCAGCTTCTGCAGCTCGGCGACGACCTTGGCCTCGTGCGTGTAGGGCACGGCCATGTCGGCGGCCACCTCACGCGTCGTGGGAGCCGTCCCCTTCGCCACGGCCAGGCGCATGAGGGTGCGCAGCGCCAGGTCGGTCGATCGCATGAGCCGCATGCCTTCGAGCCTAGGTAATGCGCATCTGCGGCTCAAATTCTCCGTCCCGGGCCTACCTGTTCTCCGTCCCGGTCCTACCTGGCGAAGCCATCGATTCGAGAACGCTCTGTAGTACCGCCCCTCCCTCGCATTACGATCAGCGGACTCGTTCGTCGTCCCGTCCGTCCCTTTCCGCAGAAGGACACACCATGGGTTCCGCCAAGAACACGAGCAACGCTTCCCGCAAGGCCCGGATAGAGGAGATGCGCCGGGCAGAGCGCGCGCGTGATCGCCGGGGGCGGGTCCTCACGATCACCCTCAGCGCGGTCGTCGTCGCGGCGCTCGGCGTGGGTGGCTTCTTCCTCTTCGACAAGGCGTCCGACGACTCGGGCAAGGACGACGCGAAGGGCTGGCCGAAGTACAAGGTCTCGTCGGACGGCGAGAAGGTCTGGGGCAAACTCGGTCGTACGCACGTCACGAAGACGGTGAACTACCCCATGACGCCGCCGGTCGGCGGGGACCACAATCAGGTGTGGATGAACTGCAACGGCGATGTCTACAAGAAGGCGATCCCGGAGATGAACGCGGTGCACTCCCTGGAGCACGGCGCCGTCTGGGTCACGTACAACGACAAGGCGAAGCCGGCCGACCTGAAGAAGCTCGAGGCGAAGGTCAAGGCCACGCCGTACTCGCTGATGAGCCCGGTCAAGGACCAGAAGGACCCCGTCATGCTGACCGCATGGGCCCACCAGCGCACCGTGTCGGGCGCGGACGACCCGAAGGTCAAGGAGTTCTTCTCCACGTACGTCCAGGGGAAGCAGACGCCGGAGCCGGGGGCGGCCTGCACGAGCGGGCTGGCGCAGTGAGGTCGGGAGTGGCTTGAGGTCGGGAGCGCAGTGGTGCGGAGCGCAGTGGTGCGGAGCGCAGTGAGGTGGAGCGCAGTGAGGTGGGGAGCGTCATGAGGCGGCGTACCAACTGGATCGTCGGCTGTGTCGCGGCGGCCGTCGTCGCCGGGGGCGGCATCACGGCGGCGGTGGCCGCCACGGACTCCGACTCCGGCGGCTCGCCCGCGCGCACGTCGGCCGACGCGGGCTTCGCGCAGGACATGTCCGTCCACCATCAGCAGGCCGTGGAGATGTCGTACATCGTGCGGGACCGCACCGACGACGAGGAGGTGCGGCGCCTCGCGTACGACATCGCCCAGACGCAGGCGAACCAGCGGGGCATGCTGCTCGGCTGGCTGGACTTGTGGGAGCTGCCGAAGGTGCCGGAGGGGGCGCCCATGGAGTGGATGGGCATGGGGGACATGCCGGCCGGTGAGGACGGGGCGCTGATGCCGGGGATGGCTACGGGGGCGGAGCTCAAGCGCCTCGGGAAGCTGAGCGGCAAGAAGGCGGAGATCCTGTACCTGCAGCTGATGACGCGGCATCACCGGGGCGGGGTGCATATGGCTCAGGGCTGCGTCGAGCGGTGCGAGGTGTCCGCGGAGCGGCGGCTGGCGCGGGGGATGGTGGAGTCGCAGGAGTCCGAGATCTCGTTGATGGCGACGATGCTCAAGGAGCGGGGGCGGGGGTGAGGGCCGGGGCGTAGTAGCGGCTTCGCTTCGGCTCGGGTCTGCGCCTGTTGTTCGTCTGTGGGGCGGGGCCGCGGGGGTATGTGCGTACTCGCTATCCCTGCGTCACGCTGCACGGACAATGGGGCTATAGCGTGCTCGGTGCTCCGTTCGCACATACCCCCACGTCCCCTCCGGCCGGTTTCGCGGCTGCGCCCCGGTGGGGGCGTGTCCCTACTCCGGCCGTACGTCGCAGGGTGAACGGGTGGGCGGGTGGGATACATCCGCCGCGAAGCGGCGGTCCCGTTCGTACCCGCACCCGCAGGGGGAGACGAGGGGCCCCCACCCCCGGCCCCGCCCAAGGCCCAGGGGCCAGAAAAAATTAGGCCAGGCGGAAAAGGTCCTCCCGCGACAACCGCCCCCGCAAAGGCGCCCCCGCCAGAACCCGTTCGACCTCCGACACCGCGTACTCCCCCAGCCTGCGCACCTCACTCCCCTGCGCCCCCGCGATGTGCGGGGTGACCAGGACGTTCGGCAGGCGCAGCAGCACGTGGCCGGCCGGCAGCGGTTCGGGGTCCGTGACGTCCAGGAACGCGTCCAGGCGCCCGCCCCCGCACTCCCGCGCCAGCGCCTCCGTATCGACGAGTGATCCCCGTGCCGTGTTGATGACGGTTCCGCCGTCAGGGATGAGCTTCAGCATGTCCGCGCTCAACATGCCCCTCGTCTCGGGGAGTTGGGGGGCGTGGACCGTGACGATGCCGCTGCGCCCGCACAGTTCGGGCAGGTCCACCAGCTCCGCCCCGAGCGACGCCGCCTCCGCGGGGCTCACGTAGGGGTCCGTGAGCAGGACGCGGCACCCCGTGTCCGAGGCGCGCAGCGCCGCGATGACCCGGCGGCCGATCCGGGACGCGCCGACGACGCCGATCGTGCGGGCGTCCGCGCCGGTGCGCCCGGTGAACGGCGGCCAGCCGGCCGCGTAGCCCGCCGCCGTCGGCAGTGCCCCCTTCGCGGCGAACGTGATCGCCGCGAGCGTGAACGCCACCACCGGGTCCGCGTTGGCGTCCGCCGCCGAGGAGACGGTGATGCCGCGGTCCCAGACCGCGTCGGTCACCATCGGTTTGACCGAGCCCGCCGCGTGGACGACGGCGCGCAGGCGTGGTGCGCGGTCCAGGATCTCGGGGGTCAGGGGCGGGCACTCCCACCCCGTGACCAGGATTTCCGTCCCGGCCAGGACGGCCCGCGCCTCGGGTGCCGTGAGGGGTCCCGACAGGACGAGCGGCGCCAACCGCACGCTGCGGGCGAGGCGTTCGCGCAGGTCCGGTGGGAACACGCGCTCCGCGACCTCGACGCCCATGGCCAGGGCCGCGACGGGCGGTCCTTCGCCGGCCCGGACTCGCCGATCCGTCCGCTCTGCCTGATCTGCCACGCGTGACCGTCCCTCGTAGTAACCGGTTACCAATCAGCGCCTGGAGGCTAGGACTAATCCCGGAGAGTGGTCAAGAGACAGCGAGGCAGGGGGGGTTGACCGGGCGAAGTAACCGCTTTAGATTCCGGGCACCTTATTCCGACGACGGAGGGGTTGCCGTGCCGACGGTGACGAAGGACCGGGCGGAAACCGAGGCGGTGAAGCCGCCCGGCAGGCGCGATAGCGGGTCAAGTGGTGAGAAAAAGGGGCGCGGTGAGCTGTGGAAGCGGTTTCAGCGCACCCGCGTCCTGGTCCTGCTCATGGTGCCGGGGCTCGTGTACTTCCTGGTCTTCCACTACGGCGCCTTCGTCGCCAACGCGGTGGCCTTCAAGGAGTACGTCCCCTTCGACGGCCTGTGGGCCAGCCCCTGGGTCGGCACCGAGAACTTCTCGCGGATGTTCGGCGACCCGGACTTCTGGCACGCGACGTGGAACACCCTGTTCATCGCCGTGCTTCAGCTGGTGTTCTTCTTTCCGGCCCCGCTGGCGCTCGCCCTGCTCCTGCACAGCCTGAGCTCGGACCTGCTGCGTCGTTTCACGCAGTCCGTGATCTACCTGCCGCACTTCCTGTCGTGGGTCGTCGTCGTCGCGCTCTTCCAGCAAGTGCTCAGTGACACGGGGCTGTTGAACACCTTCCTGAGCGACTCCGGGCTGCACACCGTCGACATCATCGGCAATCCGGACGCCTACAAGCCGCTCGTCGTCATCGAGGTGATCTGGAAGGACGCAGGGTGGGGGACGATCATCTTCCTGGCCGCCCTGATGCAGGTCGACGAGCAGCTGTACGAGGCCTCGGCGATCGACGGGGCCGGGCCCTGGCGGCGCTTCTGGCACGTCACGCTGCCCAGCATCCGGCCCATCGTCATCCTGCTGCTGATCATGCGGCTCGGTGACATCCTCTCCGTCGGCTTCGAGCAGATGCTGCTGCAGCGACAGTCGGTGGGCCCTGAGGTCGGCGAGGTTCTCGACACCTTCGTCTTCTGGCAGGGCATCGTCGGCGGCGACACCGGATACGCCGCGGCCGCGGGCCTGTTCAAGGGCGTCGTCGGCGCGGCGCTCGTCTTCACCGCCAACCGGATCGCCCACCGACTCGGCGAACAGGGGGTCTACAAGTGAGTACCGGTCAGGTCACCAGGCCCGCCTGGATGGAGAAGCCGCGGTTCGCGACCAGGGCCGCCAAGGCGGTGGCGGTGGCCGTGGTTCTCGGGCTCGTGCTGATTCCGTTCCTCGTCATCGTCTCCACCTCGCTCGCCTCCAACCGCGAGGTCGTGGACAACGGCGGCTGGGTGCTGTGGCCGAGCGATCCGACCCTGCGCGCGTACCGGACCATCCTCGACGGCGGCATCGTCACCAAGGCCCTCGGCGTCAGCGTCGGCCTCACCGTGGCGGGCACGCTCTTCTCGCTCGCGTGCACCACCTTCCTCGCGTACGCGCTCGCCCGCCCCGGCGTCTTCGGCGGCAAGCCCGTGCTGCTTCTGATCCTGTTCACGTTCCTCTTCCCGCCCGGCATGATCCCCGCGTTCCTGCTGGTCAAGGGCATGGGGATGATGGATACGTATGCGGCTCTCGTCGCGCCCGTCCTCATCAACGTCTTCAATCTGATCGTGCTGCGCGGCTTCTTCCAGGGCATTCCGGAGGAGCTGTACGAGGCCGCCAGGCTCGACGGCGCCGGTGACTGGCAGATCCTGTGGCGGATCGTGCTCCCGCTGTCCAAGGCGGCGCTGGCCGTGGTCTCCCTCTTCTACGCCGTGAGCTACTGGAACGCCTGGTTCCATGCATCGATCTACATGGAGTCCGGCCACTGGCCGCTGTCGCAGGTCCTGCGTACGTACGTCATCGGCGGCTCCCAGATCGCCGACACCGGTCTGAGCGAGGCCGGCCTGGTCTCCGCCCCACAGACGACGCAGATGGCCGTCCTGGTGATCGCCACCGTGCCGATCCTGCTCGTCTACCCCTTCCTGCAGAAGTACTTCACCAAGGGCGTGCTCACCGGCGCCATCAAGAGCTGAGCCGTCCCCCAACCCGTCGTACAGAAGGGCTCATTCACGTGTCCGGTTCCTCGATGTCGCGGCGCACGCTGCTCCGCTCCATAGCCGTCGGCGGCGCCGCGCTCGCCGCCCCGTCCGTCCTGACCGCCTGCTCGACCGACTCCGGCGGCGGCGGCGACGTCTCCAACGCGGGCCACGAGGCGGCGCCCTGGCCTGCGTACATCCCGGCGAAGGGCCCCGCCCCCGACCTCGCACCGACCGCCGAGGGCGTGCAGCCCGGGTACACGAAGTACCCGGAGAAGCTCGTGCGGGCGACGGCCGAGAAGCCGGGCACCGGCAAGCAGAAGATCAAGGTCATGACCATCACCTACGGCACCCCGCCGAAGCCGGCCGGCGAGAACAAGTACTGGCAGGCCGTCAACGAGGCACTGGGCGTCGAGGTCGAGTTCACCGTCGTCCCCGACGCGGACTTCCGCGCGAAGATGTCGACGCTGATGTCGGGCGACGACCTGCCCGACATGATCAACTTCGGTGGCGGATACGTGCTCCCGCGGGAGTCGCAGTTCGTGAAGTCCCGCTGCGCCGACCTGAGCGACCACCTGTCCGGCGATGCGGTCAAGGACTACCCCAACCTCGCCAACATCCCCACGTACGCCTGGGAGGGCATGGGCCGCATCGCCGGGCGCGTCTACGGGCTGCCGATCGAGCGCGCCAAGGTGCAGGGCGCGATGTTCATCAACCGCGAGGCGTTCAACGAGGCCGGGTACGAGCCGGGCATGTCCGCGGCCGACTTCCGGGCGATGGCCGCAGAGGCGTCGCGAGGGAAGAAGTCCGCGCTCGGCGCTTCCACGGTGGGCTTCTTCGGGTACCTCTACCACGCGATGTGGCACGGCGCGCCCAACCAGTGGCAGATCAAGGGCGGCAAGGTCACCGACATGTACGGGACCGACGCGTTCAAGGCCGCCCTGGAGTACATGGCCACGCTGCGCAAGGACGGCTGCTACAACTCCGACGCCACATCGATCTCCCAGGTCGACCTGAAGACCCAGTTCTACAACGGCACCGTCCGCTCGATGACGGACGGCTGGGGCGCCGCCATCTCCAACGCCCAGGGCATCAAGGACGAGTTCACCCTGGACGTCGCCGAGCCGTACGCCGTCGACGGCGTCACACCCGTCTACCAGCAGAACCGCGGCTGTTTCGGCTACACCGTCATCAAGAAGGCCTCCAAGGACCGCGTCAGGCTGATGCTCCGGGTGCTCGACTGGCTGGCCTCGCCGTTCGGCTCCAAGGAGTACGAGCTGATGCACTACGGCGTCGAGGGCACTCACTTCACGTACAACAAGGACGGCGACCCGGTCGCCACCGAGACCGGTCTGATCGACTCCAAGACCAACCTGCCGTTCCCGTACCTGATGGACGCCCCGCAGCCGCTGTACTTCCCCGGCTTCCCCGACCTCACCGAGCGGCTGCACGCCTGGGAGAAGAAGGTCGTCCCGCTCCTCGTGCCCGACGACCACTGGGGCCTGATGTCGCAGACGTACAACCGGCAGGGCGCCACGATGCAGCAGATCATCGAGGACGGCGTGACCGCCATCGTCTCTGGACGCAAGAAGCTCTCCGAGTGGGACGCCATTCATCAGAAGTGGCTGTCGCAGGGCGGCAGGCGGTCCAGTGAGGAGTTCCTGAAGGAGTACGAGGCCGCGCACTGACCCGGCGGGCGGGCGCGCGATGATGGTCCGGGGCGGGGCGGCGTGCGGCAACTCCTCCCCGGGACCGGCGGGTTGGCCGCCGGACGATCAAGGACCGGCCGGTGGCCGGGTGAGGGAGACACAGTGGGTGAGCGGGTCACCATCCGCGAGGTGGCCGCGCGCGCGGGCGTCTCGGTAGCGACCGTCTCGCGGGTCCTCGCGGGCAACTACCCGACGTCCACGGCGTCGCGCGCCAAGGTGCTGCGGGCGGTCAAGGAACTGGACTACGTCGCCAACGCGCACGCGCGCGCGTTGGCGGGTGCCGGGCGCAAGACGATCGCGGTCCTCATGTACGACGTGGTCGGGGCGTTCTACGCGCAGGTCGCGCAGGGCGTGGAGGTGGAGGCGGCCCAGCGCGGCCGGCTCACCCTGGTCGCGTCGACGGGCAGCGACCCGGCGCGCGAGCTGGCGCTGGTCCAGATGATGCGGGAGCAGGCCGCCGAGGCCGTGATGCTGGTGGGCGGCGCCGTCCAGGACGACGAGTACCGGCAGCGGATGGCACGGTACGCGCAGGCGCTCGCGGCGGCGGGCTCCCGGCTCGTGCTGTGCGGGCGCCCCGCGCCGACGCCCGACATGCCCGCGCTGGTCGTCGAGTACGACAACGAAGCGGGCGCCCACGCCGTCACCAGCCACCTCCTGGGCGCCGGCCACCGCCGGATCGCCCTGCTCGGCTACGAGCCCGGCAACACGACCGGCGAGGACCGCCTCGCCGGCTACCTCCGGGCGCTCGACGACCACGGGGTGCCCCGCGGTGAGGCCGTCCTGCACGGGTCCGGCTTCGGGCAGAACAACGGCTACCGCGCGATGCGCGAACTGCTCGAAAGGGCGGGCGGCAGGCCCGACTTCACCGCGGTCTTCGCGGGTGACGACCGCGCCGCAGCGGCGGCGATCATCGCCCTGCGCGAGTACGGCCTGCGGGTCCCGCAGGACATGTCGGTGGTCGGCTACAACGACGACCCGGTGGCCGGGGACATCACCCCCGGCCTGACGACGGTCCACATCCCCGCCGAGGAGATGGGCCGCACGGCGGTGCGTCACGCCCTCTCCGGCGCTCCGCTCGCGGGCCAGGAACGCCACGTCCTTGGCACACACATCGTGATCCGGGAGAGCGTGCGGCCGGTACGGGGGGCACGGGCGTAGGGGGCCTGCTCCTACCTCGGCGGCTCGGTGCGGGCAAACGGGCCCCACCCGCGCATCAGGCGCCCCGCGCCCCCGCGAGGACCGCCGCCGCCACGTCCCCAGGGCGGTCCCGCATCACCAGATGCCCCGACGGCCGCGCCACGCGACACGTCCCGCCCAGGTTCGCGGCCAGCCCCCGCTGCCGGTCGACCCACCGCCGCGAACCGCCCGCGTACGCGGCGAGCACCGTCACGGGCGCCCCCTGCGGCAGCGGGAGGGCCCGCCGCAGCCCGGCGAGTTCACGCGCCGCGTCACCGTACGTCGCGTACTCCATGAGCGTCCCCCGCCACACACGGCTCCTGCCGTAGACCCACGCCCAAGGAGTCGGCGCCGCAAGCCCGCGCAGT
The DNA here is from genome assembly GCF_042881135.1 of Streptomyces sp. NPDC058284. Classification (NCBI taxonomy): domain Bacteria; kingdom Bacillati; phylum Actinomycetota; class Actinomycetes; order Kitasatosporales; family Streptomycetaceae; genus Streptomyces; species Streptomyces sp. NPDC058284. The sequence goes on along the minus strand of NZ_JBHVYE010000007.1, from coordinate 197,484 downwards.
GCGGGACCCACCGCGCGCGGCAGCCCCGCCGCGCACAGCAGCGTCCCGCACGCGCGCGTGCCCGCCACCCGCATCCCGCGCGGCACGCGCACCCGCGGCCGCTCCTCCACACTGGAGTCGACCAGGACGAGCCCCTCCGTACGCTCCGGGTACAGCCGCGCGAACGCCTCCGCGTGGAACCCGGCGAGCGAGTGCCCGACCACCGTCACCCGCGCCCCGCCGAGCCGCACCGCGTCCAGGAGCGCCAGGATCCGCTCCGCCTCGCCCCGCAAAGTGGGCGCCACGCGCGCGTGGCCGCTGAGTCCGAGCCCCGGCCGGTCGAAACGGACCACCGTCCGGTGCGGGGCGAGCAGCGGCACCACCGGGTCCCAGTCGAACCAGCCGAGCCCCAGCCCGGCGCTCAGCACGCACACCGGGCCGCTCCCGACCACCTCGACGTGGTGCGGCACTCCCCCGACGCGTACGAAGGTCACCGCCGCTCCGCCGCCGTCGAACGCGCGAGCACCACCAGCCAGACCGCGATGAACAGCACCTGAAGGCGCTGGGCGATCCCCAGGCCCCACGTTCCCCGGCCGGCCTCGAACGCGGCGATGGCCGCCAGCGTCCAGCAGGTGGCGGCCAGTTCGAGGAGGACGACGAGGGCCGCCCCGGTGCCCGCGAGCGGCTGCCGCGTACCGGTGTCGCGGCGCGCGGCGACGGTGAGCAGCACCATGCCGGCCAGCATCCCGGTGACGGCCACACCGCTGCTGACCGCGTGCGCGGAGTGCGTCCAGGGGGCGGCGCCCGCACGCACGCGCGCCAGGCAGCCGGTGTCGGAGGTCGCAGCGCAGCTCAGCGGCAGCCGCGAGTCGGCCGCGGTGGCTACTGCGAAGAGCGCGATCCCGGCCAGGCCCGCCGTGGTCCAGCGCCCCCGGCGCGGCAGCCACGCCAGCGCGCCCGCCGCCGCGACGAGGACCAGGAGGCCCGCCAGGAGGTCCGCGGCGCGGAAGAACGTGCCGTAGGGCTGGTCCTCGGCGGCGAGTTCACTGACGTACGCCACACGCGGCGAGAGCCCGGTCGACAGGAACACCTCGGTCACCCAGGTGCTGTACGCGAGGGCGCCCGCCAGGAGCAGGGACGCCAGGAGCCGTACGGCGGCGGCCCGCGATCCGCGCGGCCTTCGCGAGGCCTGTGCGGGCCTGGGGGCGGTGGCTGCTGCCGTCGGAGGTGGTGGTGCCGGGTGGCCGGAGACGCTATGGGCGCACATGTGCGGACCGGTGCTCGGGATGGATCCAGCCGGGTTTGCGGAACTTGAGGAAGGCCGCGGGCGCCAGGACGCCGAGCGCGAGGAGGCCCCCGCCGACGATCAGCAGGTAGCGCCACAGCGGGCCCTTGCCGAACTGGTCGGGCGGTACGAAGCCGATGGCCAGCGCGAGGAGCGAGGCGACGAAGCCGACGGTCGCGACGAGCGTCACGGCGGGCACCACGAAGCCGCGCTCCACCTCCGGCCGCGCCTTTCGCAGCCGTACGACGGCCACGAACATCAGCAGGTACGCGATGAGGTAGATCTGCACGGTGATGACGGAGAACATCCAGTACGCGCTGGAGACGTCGTCACTGAAGGCGTAGAGGACGCCGATCAGCGTGGTGACGACGCCCTGCGCGACCATGATGTTCCGCGGGACGCCCGCCTTGTTGAATTTCTGCAGGAAGGGCGGCAGGTAGCCCTCCTGCCGGGAGAGCGTCACCAGCCCCTTGGCGGGCCCCGCGAGCCAGGTGAGCATGCCGCCGAGCGCGGCCATGACGAGCATGATCCCGACGACCTTCGTCAGCCAGCCGACGTGGAAGTGGTCGAAGAACGCCTGGAACGCCTGCATCAGACCGGCCGTGAGGCTGAGCTCCTCGGACGGCATCACCCAGCTGATCGCCAGGGCCGGAAGGATGAAGATCAGCAGGACGAGGCCGGTGGCGAGGAAGATCGAACGCGGGTACTCGGTGCGGGGCCGACGCAGCGACGACACATGGACGCCGTTCATCTCCATGCCCGCGTAGGAGAGGAAGTTGTTGACGATGAGGACCAGGCTGGCGAGGCCGGTCCACGGGGGCAGCCAGTGGTCGGGGCTCATGGCGGAGGCGTTGCCCTGTCCCAGGAAGACGATGCCGAGGACGACGAGGGCGACGCCGGGCACGAGGGTGCCGATGACGAGCCCCAAGGAGGAGAGCCCGGCGACCGTCCTGGTCCCCCGGCACGTGATCCACACGCCCGTCCAGTAGATGACGACGATGACGATCGCCACGTAGAGGCCGTTCTCGGCGAGGCTCGGATGGATGACATACGCGAACGTCGAGGCGACGTAGGCGAGCAGGCTCGGGTAGTACGCGATGGTCATGGCGAACTGGCACCACACGGCGACGAACCCGAGCGGCTTGCCCAGCGCCTCGCTGACCCACCGGTAGATGCCGCCGGACCAGCCGGAGGCGAGCTCGGCGCCGACGAGGGCGGTGGGGAGCAGGAAGACGACGGCGGGCAGGAGGTAGAGGAAGACGGCGGCCAGCCCGTAGATGGCCATCGAGGGCGAGGGGCGCAGGCTGGCCACGGACGCGGTGGTCATGAGGGCGAGCGTCACCCACGAGATGAACTGGCGCGGGATGGCGGGGTCAGGCTCGGGCAGGGCCCGTTCGCCGTTCTGTACCGGTTCGTCCTGACTCGTCATGCGCTCCATGATCGTCGGAATGCGAATGGTCCGCATGTTGCGCGTATACCCGGCGGGGGTAGGGGGCGGTAGGGTTTCCCGCATGGCGAGGACGAGGGGCCGCACGGGGCACGGGCAGTTGCTGCTGCTCGCCGCGCTGCTTTTCGGGATCGTGACGATGCATACGTTGGGGCACCCTTCGGGGCATCCGCCGGATCGTCCGTCGGGGCATTCGTCGGGGCGTCCGTCGGGGCATCTGCGGGGCGGGCATGACGGGGGCTCCGCCGTCGCGTCGGCGCCGATGGGCCCGGCGGTGTCGTCGGTGGTGTCGTCGACTGTGTCGTCACCGATGTCGTCACCGACACGGCACGACATGGGTACGGCGCCCGCCGCCGCCCCGCACGACGTCGGCCCCGGTGCGCTCCTGCCCGCGGAGGACCGTGACGCCGCCGTCATGGAGAAATCCGCGTCCGCCCCGGAGCCGCACGGCGGCATGAGCATGGATCCGCTGTCCGTGTGCCTGGCGGTGCTCGGCGCCTTCACGCTCCTGCTGCTCGTACGGGCCGGACTGCTCCGGCCGGGCGGGACGCTCGCCCCGCTGCCCGCGCCCTGGCGGCTCCCGCATGCCCTGCGGCCCAATCCGCCGCCGCCTCGGATACTTCTCGCCCGTCTGTCGGTGCTGCGCATTTAGAGCCGCGCACCGGCTGCTTCGCGCTGCCCGCGCGACACGTGCCTTTCCGGTGGGAACCCCCGGGGGCCGAGCGGTGTACCAGAAGCAGCAGATGCGCCCGTTCACACGCACACCACCACGACGAGGTGTCACTCAGTCATGCGAAAAGAAGCTCCGCACACCCCTTCACGCCGCACCGTGCTCGGCGCCGCGGCGGCCGTCGCCGGGACGGGAATCCTGACGGCGTGCTCCGGCTCGGAGCCGGGCGCCGGCCACGGCGGCCACGGCCGGGGCGGCGCGTCCGCTCCCGGAAGTTACGTTGATCCGGCGGGCCAGGAGGTCGCGGCCGCCGAGAAGAGGCGCGGCAAGGGCGGCCGGGTCCGCGAGGTGCGGCTGACGGCCGTGGAGTCCCGGCTCGACCTGGGCGGCCCCACGGTGAGGACCTGGGCGTACGGGGACCGGCTCCCCGGCAAGGAGGTCCGTGTCACCGCGGGCGACACCCTCGCCCTCACCCTCGCCAACCACCTCCCGCAGGCCACATCCCTGCACTGGCACGGCATCGCCCTGCGCAACGACATGGACGGCGTCCCCGGCCTCACCCAGAAGGCCATCGCCCCCGGAGCGGACTTCACCTACCGCTTCACGGTGCCGGACCCGGGGACGTACTGGTTCCACCCGCACTCCGGCACCCAGCAGGACCGCGGGTTGTACGCGCCCCTGATCGTCGAGGACCCGAAGGAGCCCCTGCGGTACGACAAGGAGTGGGTGGTCGTCCTGGACGACTGGGTCGACGGGGTGGACGGCTCGACGCCGGACGCCGTACTGGCGGAACTGAGCAAGGGGATGGCCGACCACGGCGGTGGCGGCGGTGGCGGCGGTCACGACATGGGCCACGGCGGTCACGACATGTCGAGCATGTCACTGCGGACGGACCGCTCCCCGAGCCCGAAGCGCCCCGCCGCCTCCGCCGACTCCCCCGGCCCCTCCCGGATGATGATGGGCGCCAGGAGCGACCTCCTTGGCGGCGACGCGGGCGACGTGGCCTATCCGCACCACCTCATCAACGGGCGTACGGCGAAGGCACCTTCGCAGTTCCGCGCCCGCCCCGGCGACCGCATCCGCCTGCGCATCATCAACGCCGGCGGCGACACGGCCTACCGCGTGGCACTCGGCGGCCACGAGATGACGGTGACGCACACGGACGGCTCCCCCGTGCGGCACGCGAAGACCGACGCGCTGCTTCTGGGCATGGGCGAGCGGTACGACGTACTGGTCACCGCCAAGGACGGTGTCTTCCCGCTGACGGCACTGGCCGAGGGCAAGAGGGCGGCGGCCCTCGCGCTGCTCCGCACGGGTGGCGGCTCCGCGCCGACGGCATCGACCCGCCCGAAGGAGCTGACGGGCCGCCTCCTCACCGCGGACCGCCTCAGGTCGCACGAGTCGGTCGCCCTGCCCAGCCGCGAACCGGACCGCACGATCGAGCTCCGCCTGACGGGCGGCATGGCCGCGTACGACTGGGCCTTCGACAAGAAGCCCTACTCCCCCGGCCGGCGTCACCCCGTCCGCTCCGGCGAGCGGGTCCGCCTCACCTTCGCCAACGCGACCACGATGTGGCACCCCGTCCACCTCCACGGCCACACCTTCGCGCTGGCGAACGTGCGGGGCGGCCCCCGCAAGGACACCGCGATCGTCCTGCCGAACGGCACGCTGTCGGTGGACTTCGAGGCGGACAACCCCGGCCTGTGGATGATCCACTGCCACAACGTCTACCACGCGGAGGCGGGGATGATGACGGTGCTCGGCTATCGCGGGTAGTCGTCGCTCCGGGGGCACGGGGCGCCTCGCGCGGGGCGCCCCGTGCCCTCCCGCCCAGGCATCGCGTCGCTCTGACGATTACACTGGGGCGCGTGCCTCAACTACGCCTCGCTCTGAATCAGATCGACTCGACCGTCGGCGATCTCGCCGGGAACGCCGAGGCGGTCGTCCACTGGACCCGGCACTCCGCCGAGCAGGGGGCGCATCTCGTCGCGTTCCCCGAGATGGTGCTGACCGGGTATCCCGTCGAGGACCTCGCTCTGCGTTCGTCCTTCGTCCAGGCCTCGCGGGAGGCGCTGCGCGCGCTCGCCGTGCGGCTGCGGGACGAGGGGTTCGGGGAGTTGCCGGTCGTCGTCGGCTATCTCGACCACACCGAGGAGGCCAAGCCGAAGTTCGGCCAGCCCGCGGGGGCCCCGCGCAACGCGGGAGCCGTGCTGCACCGCGGCGAGGCCGTCCTGACCTACTCCAAGCACCACCTGCCCAACTACGGCGTCTTCGACGAGTTCCGCTACTTCGTGCCGGGTGAGACGCTGCCGGTCGTGCGGGTGCACGGCGTCGACGTGGCGCTCGCCATCTGCGAGGACCTCTGGCAGGACGGCGGGCGCGTGCCGGCCACCCGCAGCGCGGGCGCGGGCCTGCTGCTCTCCATCAACGCCTCGCCATACGAGCAGAACAAGGACGACCAGCGTCTGGAGCTCGTGCGCAAGCGCGCCCAGGAGGCCGGCTGCACCACCGCGTATCTCGCGATGATCGGCGGTCAGGACGAGCTGGTCTTCGACGGTGACTCGATCGTCGTCGACAAGAACGGCGAAGTCATCGCGCGTGCCCCACAGTTCTCCGAGGGGTGCATCGTGCTGGACCTGGAGCTGCCGGCCGCCGCCCCCGTACCGCCGTCCGGTGTCGTGGACGACGGGCTGCGCATCGAGCACGTCACGCTCTCCGAGGAGCCCCTCCCCGCGTACGACGCCGAGCTCACCGGCGGGTACGCCGAGCGGCTCGACGACGACGAGGAGGTGTACTCGGCGCTCGTCGTGGGCCTGCGCGCGTACGCCGCGAAGAACGGTTTCAGCAGCGTCCTGATCGGCCTCTCCGGCGGCATCGACTCGGCGCTCACCGCCGCCATCGCCTGCGACGCGCTCGGCGCGCAGAACGTGTACGGCGTCGCCATGCCCTCCCGCTACTCCTCCGACCACTCCATCGGCGACGCGGAGGAGCTGGCCCGGCGCACCGGTCTCAACTTCAGGACCGTGCCGATCGCGCCGATGTTCGACGCGTACATGGGGTCCCTCGGGCTCACCGGACTCGCCGAGGAGAACCTCCAGTCGCGGCTGCGCGGCACGATGCTGATGGCGCTCTCCAACCAGGAGGGGCACATCGTGCTCGCGCCGGGCAACAAGTCCGAGCTCGCGGTCGGCTACTCGACGCTCTACGGCGACTCCGTCGGCGCGTACGGCCCGATCAAGGACGTCTACAAGACGGCGATCTTCCGGCTCGCCGAGTGGCGCAACCGTGCGGCGCGGGAGCGGGGCCAGACGCCGCCGATCCCCGAGAACTCCATCACCAAGCCGCCGAGCGCCGAGCTCCGCCCCGACCAGGTCGACACGGACTCGCTCCCCGACTACCCGGTCCTCGACGCGATCCTGGAGCTCTACGTCGACCGGGACCAGGGCGCAGACGCGATCGTGGCCGCGGGCTACGACCGGGAGCTGGTCGTCAAGACGCTGCGGATGGTGGACACGGCGGAGTACAAGCGGCGGCAGTATCCGCCGGGGACGAAGATCTCCGCGAAGGGCTTCGGCAAGGACCGTCGACTGCCGATCACGAATCGGTGGCGGGAGGCGGTCGTCGGCGACTGAGGGTGGGTGCCGGTGCCCTGTCCCGCCGCTGCGCGGCGGATGGGGCCGTTTCCCGTCGCGGTCTGCTTTCGCCCTGCGGGCGGTGGGGTCCTTCCTTGCCCGCCGCTTCGCGGCGGATTGGGCCGTTTCCCGTCGCGGTCTGCTTTCGCCCTGCGGGCGGCGGGGTGACGCCTGCCCCGCCCTCCTTCTCTCGTGGGGTGCTTTCGCGCTGCGGGCGGTGGGGTCCTTCCTTGCCCGCCGCTTCGCGGCGGAGTTATCCCACCCGCCCACCCGTTTGCCCCGCACCGAATGGGACCGTAGGGGCACCTACCGCACCTACCGCACCTGACGTCGCGGGGTGAACGGGTGGGCGGGTGGGGAAAATCCGCCGCGCAGCGGCGGGGCAGGACACCCGCCAACCGCCCCCGGCAAGGGAGACCTACCGGCGAACCGGCTCCCGCGCGGGGGACGACGACGCCACCACCCGCTCCGCACCCGGTGCCGCACCCGGCCCCCGACGGACGTCCACCACGTACGCGAGGCCCGCGACCGCCAGGCCGAGGAGGGCGAGGACCGCGCCGGTCAGCGCCGGGGACGTAACCCCGAAGCCCGCCGCGAGGGCGAGGCCGCCGATCCAGGCGCCGCCCGCGTTGGCGAGGTTGAACGCGCCCTGGTTCGCGGACGAGGCCAGCGAGGGGGCCGCCGACGCCTTCTCCATGACCATGAGCTGCAGCGGCGAGCCCGTCGTGAACGCCGCCATGCCGAGCAGGAAGACGGCGATCGCCGCGCTCCATCCCGCGCTCATGAGCAGCGGGAAGAGCGCCAGGACCACGGCGAGCCCGGTGAGCCCGCCGAAGAGCGTGCCGCGCAGCGAGTGGTCGGCGAGGCGCCCGCCCATCAGGTTGCCCGCCGTCGCGCCCACGCCGAACAGCGCGAGGAGCAGCGTGACGCTGGACTCGGCGTAGCCCGCCGCGTCGGTGAGCATCGGCGTGATGTAGCTGTACGCGGAGAACAGCGCCCCGAAGCCCGCGACGGTCGTGCCGAGCGCCAGCCAGACCGGGACGCTGCGCAGCGCCCGGAGCTCGCCGCGCAGGCCGCCCGCCTCGCCGTGGCCGTGGTCGGCGGGGACGAGCAGGGCCAGCGCCGCGATGGCGGCGAGGCCGATCGCGCTCACCGCGAGGAACGTGGCGCGCCAGCCGAGCTGCTGCCCCATGGCGGTGGCCACGGGCACGCCCACGATGTTGGCGACGGTCAGGCCGAGGAACATGAGGGAGACGGAGCGGGCCTTGCGCTCGGGCGCGACGAGCCCCGTGGCGACGACCGCGCCGACGCCGAAGAAGGCGCCGTGCGGCAGGCCACTGACGAAGCGCGCGGCCATCAGCAGGTGGTAGTCGGGGGCGGCCGCCGACAGCGCGTTGCCGACCACGAACAGGACCATCAGGCCGATCAGGACGCGGCGGCGCGGCAGCCGCGCGGTGACGGCGGCGAGCAGCGGGGCGCCGATGACCACGCCGAGCGCGTAGGCGGAGACCAGGTGACCGGCGGTGGGGATGGATATGTGCAGGTCGTCGGCGACGTTGGGCAGCAGGCCCATCATCACGAACTCGGTCGTGCCGATGCCGAAGGCGCCCACGGCGAGGGCGAGCAGGGCCAGGGGCATGAAGAAGTACCTTCCACGGAAGCGGGGGGGTGCGGTGGGGACACGGCGCGGGAACCAGGAGAGGCCGAACCCGTAAGTTTACGTACGGAACAAAGCCGCGCCCACCGAGTATTCCGTGAGCTCACGTCCGTGGGATCAAAAACGGACGACGAGGACGTTACGACGAGAGGTCGACCCGCGCCGCGATCGGCAGATGGTCGCTGCTCGTCTCCGGCAGCGTCCAGGAGGAGACCGGCTCGACGCCCTTGACCATGATCTGGTCGATGCGCGCCATCGGGAACGACGCGGGCCAGCTGAAGCCGAATCCGTCGCCCGCCGCGCCCTGCGTGGAGCGCAGCTGGGAGGTGACGGCGTTCAGCGCGCGGTCGTTCATGGTGCCGTTGAGGTCGCCGAGGAGGACGACCTTGCCGATCTTCTCGTCCTCGATGGCCTCGCCGAGCGCGTCGGCGCTGTTGTCGCGCTGGTTGGCGGTGAAGCCCGCGTCGAGCTTCACGCGCACCGACGGCAGGTGCGCGACATACACGGCGACCTCGCCCTTGGGGGTGTTCACCGTGGTGCGCATCGCGCGGACCCAGCCCAGCTTGATGTCGACGGGCTTGGTGTCGGTCAGCGGGTACTTGCTCCACAGACCCACGGTGCCCTTCACCGAGTGGTACTTGTACTCCCCGGCCAGCGCCTTCTCGTACGTGGGCACGGCGCTCGCGGTGAGCTCCTCCAGGGCGATCACGTCGGCGCCGGAGGCCGCGACGTCCTGGGCGGTGCCGGTCGGGTCGGGGTTGTCCGCGTTCACGTTGTGCGTGGCCACGGTCAGGTCACCGCCGGTGGCCGACTTGGAGGTGATCAGACCGCCGAACGAATCGATCCAGATGACCAGGGGCAGCAGCAGGGCGATCAGCGCGGTGGCGGACTTGCGGACCAGCGCGATGACCAGCAGCACCGGGATGAAGAGGCCGAGCCAGGGCAGGAAGGTCTCGGTCAGGCTGCCGAGGTTGCCCACGTTGTTGGGGATCTGCGCGTGGAAGAGCATCACCAGCGCGATGAGGACCGCGGCCCCCGCGGTGACGAGGCCGCGCCGCCAGATGCCCGGGTCGCCCCGCCAGCCGTCGAGCAGGCGGCGGAGCCTGGACCCCGGACGCTCGGGCCCCGAGCCGCCGCTGCCCGTCTCCGTCATATACGCCTGCGCCATGCTGTCGTCGCCTCACTGCTGCCGTGCACACCGTCTGTCCCGCCCCCGCAAACCCTAGGCGATGATCGGGTGTCGTCCCTGCCGTCCACGACGGCCGTACTGGCACCAGGACGAACGGGGCGGCGCGGCAGGTTCCTGAGCGACCGGGTCGGACCGCTTCTGTGACGGAATGGGCACATCTGTGACCGGATGGCGGTCACAGATGTGCCCATTCACTTCACTTCGGTCCGCGCAGGCCCGCGAGCACCGCGTCGACGATGCTCTGCGCGAGATTGTCGTCGAGCGGCGCGTCCTGGCGCATGACCGTGCGCAGCAGCATGGGGCCCACGAAGAGGTCGTTGGCCATCTCCACGTCGACGTCGGCGCGCAGTTCGCCGTCGGCGACGCCCCGCCGCAGCACGTCGAGCATCATGCGGCGACGGGGCGCGACGACCGTCGCCTGGTACGCCTCCCACAGTTTGGGCAGGGCTTTCATCTGCGCGAAGACGTTGTGCAGCAGGGCCGAGGACCGCATGTTCAGGCCGCGGCGGCGCAGGCTCTCCAGGAGGCAGATCAGATCGTCGCGCATCGAGGTGCCCGGCAGCTCGGGGTCCGGCTCCTCGAAGACGCGCATGACGTCGACGAAGAGGGCCTCCCTGCCGTCCCAGCGCCGGTAGATGGTGGCCTTGCCGACGCCTGCCGTGCGGGCGATCCGCTCTATGGACAGCTCGGTGAGCGGGAGGCCGTCCTCCATGAGGCGCACCACGCCCTCGATGATCGCCTGCTCCACGGCCTCGCTCCGGGGCCTGCCCCGGCCCGCCCGGCCCTGCGGCATCCTCCTGGCGAGGTCACCCTCGTCCGCGACCCGCACGCCCTTGTGGACCACGTCGCCCCTCTCCCCTCACTCGCGCCGGCTGCCGCGCCGATTCTGCCTCAGAGCCTGTGTCATATCCCCGGTCGGATCAGTGGGCGTCGTCTGGTGCGTGCGATCGCAAGGCGCCGGGAAGTCCTCGTAGCAGAGCTACTAGGGCTTTTCGGCAACGCGGCGAGCGTGCGTGCCAGGCGGCGACCACCCGGCCGGGGATATGACACAGGCTCTCAGGCCCTCAGCTGCGCCCGGCGGCGCCCACCGGCTCGGCCGGCTCCTCCTGCGGGCCCTCGTCCGTCGGCGTACGCCCCGGCAGGAAGAGGAAGACGACCAGTGCGCCGACGACGGCGACGCCCGCGCCCCACAGCGCCGTGACATGCATGGCGTGCAGGAACGAGTCGTTGGCCGCGGTCACCAGGGGCTCGCCCTTGGGGCCGAGCTTCGCGGCGACGCCGAGGGTCGCCTCGATGGACTCGCCCGCGGTGTGCCGGGCGCTCTCGGGCAGCATGCCGAGCTTGTCCTCGATGCCGCCCCGGTACGCCGTGGAGAGCACGGAGCCGAGGACGGCGATGCCGAGGGCGCCGCCGACCTGCCGGAAGGTGTTGCTGAGCGCGGACGCGGAGCCGGCCTTCTCGCGCGGCAGCGCCTGCATGATCACGACGCTGGTGGGCGTCATGACGTGCGCCATGCCGGTGCCGATCAGGAAGAAGACTGTCTCGAGGAGCCAGATCGGCGTGTCCGCCTCGAGGAACGTGAAGGCCGTCAGGGCCGCCGTGACCAGGAGCAGTCCGCCCGTGCACACGGCCCGTACGCCGAAGCGGTCGACGACGAGGCGGGCGCGCGGCGCGAAGATGAGCTGGGACACGGCCAGCGGCAGCATCAGCAGGCCGGTCTGCAGCGGCGAGTAGCCGCGCACGCTCTGGGTGTAGAAGACGGAGAAGAAGGTCACACCCATCAGTGCGAAGAAGACGAGCGCTATGGCGCAGATCGCCGCGGAGAAGACCCGGTTCTTGAAGTAGGCGATGTCGATGGAGGGGTGGTCGCTGCGCTTCTCGTACAGCACGAAGGCGGCGAGCACGACGAGGCCCGCGAGAGCGGTCCCGACGACGGCCGGGTCGGTGAAGTCGGCGAGCTGACCGCCCTTGATGATGCCGTAGACGAGCAGTACCAGGCCGACGACGGAGAGGGTGACGCCGAAGAGGTCGATACGGCCCGGCCTGGGGTCGCGCGAGTCGGGCACCAGCCAGATCATCAGTGCCAGGGCGACGATCACGATCGGTACGTTGATGAGGAAGACCGAGCCCCACCAGAAGTGGTCGAGCAGCACGCCGCCGGTGATGGGCCCGATGGCGATGGCGAGGCCGACGCCGCCTGCCCAGATGCCGATGGCCTTGGGCTGCTCGTCGCGCTCGAAGACGTTCATCAGGATGGCGAGTGTGGCCGGCATCACGAAGGCGGCGCCGAGGCCCATCAGCGCGCGGAACGCGATGAGCTGCACGGGCGAGCCTGACATCGAGGCGAGCGCCGAACCGAGGCCGAAGACGACGAGCCCGCCGAGCAGGACCTTCTTGCGGCCGAGCCGGTCGCCGAGCAGGCCCGCGGTGAAGAGCAGCCCCGCGAAGACGAGCGTGTAGGCGTTGATCGCCCACTCCAGTTCGCTCTGGGTGGCTCCGAGGCCGGTCGGTTCGGGGGTGGAGATCGTCTTGATGGCGACGTTCAGGATCGAGTTGTCGAGCACCACGATCAGGAGGCTGAGCATCAGCGCGCCGAGGATGGCCCAACGGCGCCGGTGGACGGCTTCCGGAACGCGCGAAGTGGTGGGCATGGCAGGGGAATCCATGCGTATCAGCGTAAACCTATTTCGATACGAGACCGTCTCGTATTGGAAAGGCCTTGGGGCGGGGGTGGGGAAGACTTTGCCGAACGGCCCGGCCCGGGGGGACCACTAGCCCGGAGCGGCACGGGATGCCACCATGGAGGTGATCCGGGGACGCCGTCAGGGCGCCTCGAGATGACAGAAGGAGCCGTTGCGATGACGCAGCTTTCGGCTGCCCAGAAGAGCGCCGACATCCCGCAGAACCCCGGTACCCCGCAGAGCACCGACAGCAGCAAGGCGCTGTACGGCGGCAAGGGCACCCGGCGCATCACCGTCCGCGACATCACCGCCGCCAAGGAGCGCGGCGAGAAGTGGCCCATGCTCACCGCCTACGACGCGATGACCGCGTCCGTCTTCGACGAGGCGGGCATCCCCGTCATGCTCGTCGGCGACTCGGCGGGCAACTGCCACCTCGGGTACGAGACGACCGTGCCCGTCACCCTCGACGAGATGGCCATGCTGTCCGCGGCGGTCGTACGGGGCACCAGCCGCGCCCTGATCGTCGGCGACCTGCCGTTCGGCTCGTACCAGGAGGGCCCTGTCCAGGCGCTCCGCTCGGCGACCCGGCTCGTGAAGGAGTCGGGGGTCGGCGCGGTCAAGCTGGAGGGCGGCGAACGCTCCCTGGCCCAGACCGAGTTGCTGGTCCAGTCGGGCATCCCTGTCATGTCCCACCTCGGCCTGACGCCGCAGTCCGTGAACACCATGGGCTACCGCGTGCAGGGCCGCGGCGACGAGGCCGCCCATCGGCTCCTGAACGACGCCAAGGCCGCGCAGGACGCGGGCGCGTTCGCGGTGGTCCTCGAACTGGTCCCCGCGGAGCTGGCCGCCGAGGTCACCCGCTCCCTGGCCATCCCGACCGTCGGGATCGGCGCGGGTGCCGAGTGCGACGCGCAGGTCCTCGTCTGGACGGACATGCTGGGCCTGACCGGCGGGAAGATGCCGCGCTTCGTCAAGCAGTACGCGGATCTGCGGGGCGTGATGTCCGGCGCGGCCAAGGCGTTCGCCGAGGACGTGGTGGGCGGGGCGTTTCCTGAGGCGCGGCATTCGGTTCACTGACGTGGTGGGGCGGGCGTTCGCTCGCCCCTGGGCGGGTAGGGGGTTGTTCTGCGCCGCCGCTTCGCGGCGGATCCATACCACCAACCCACCCGTTCACCCGGCGATGTCAGGTGCTGTAGGAGCTCCTACGGTTTCCGTGCGGTGCGGGGCAAACGGGTGGGCGGGTGGGGAGATCCGCCGCGAAACGGCGGGACAGGGAAACCCACAGCGCGCCGGCCGCACCCCCAGCCGTCCGCAGGACCACCATCCGCAGGACCACACCGCCGACATCCCACCGAAGGCCTGTCGGTGGGATGTCGGCGGTTTGTCGGTGGGGCCTGGCATCTTGTGGGGCATGACGCGAATCGACATGAACCCCGGCGGCGCAGGGAGCGCGGTCACCGTAAGGGGACTGGTCAAGCACTACGGCGAGACCAAGGCACTGGACGGCGTGGACCTCGACGTGCGCGAAGGCACCGTCCTCGGCGTGCTCGGACCCAACGGCGCCGGCAAGACGACCCTCGTACGCTGCCTCTCCACACTCGTCACCCCGGACTCCGGCTCGGCGACGGTCGCCGGGTACGACGTGTTCCACCAGCCCCGCCAACTCCGCCGCGTGATAGGCCTGACAGGCCAGTACGCGGCGGTGGACGAGAAGCTGTCGGGGCGCGAGAACCTCTACATGATCGGGCGGCTGCTCGACCTGTCCCGCAAGGAGTCCAGGTCCCGCGCCGACGGTCTCCTTGAGCGGTTCTCCCTCACCGAGGCCGCCAAGCGCCCGGCGAGCACGTACTCCGGCGGTATGCGCCGCCGCCTCGACCTCGCCGCGTCGATGATCGGCAGCCCGGCCGTCCTCTACCTGGACGAGCCGACGACCGGCCTCGACCCGCGTACCCGCAACGAGGTGTGGGGCGAGGTCAAGCGCATGGTCGGCGACGGCGTGACCGTGCTGCTCACCACCCAGTACATGGAGGAGGCCGAGCAGCTGGCCTCCGAGCTGACGGTCATCGACCGCGGCAAGGTCATCGCCAACGGCGGCATCGAGGAGCTGAAGGCGAAGGTAGGCGGCCGCACCCTGCGCGTGCGCCCCGCGGACCCGCTGGAGCTGCGCCCGCTGGCGAACGCCCTCGACGACCTGGGCCTGACCGGCCTCGCCACCTCGACCATCGACACCGAGTCCGGCACGGTCCTCGTCCCGATCCTCAGCGACGAGCAGCTGACCGCCGTGGTCGGCGCGGTCACCGCGCGCGGGATCACGATCGCCTCGATAGCCACCGAACTGCCCAGCCTGGACGAGGTGTTCCTGTCCATCACCGGCCAGAAGGCCAGTGCCCCGCAGGACGCCCGCCCGACCGAGAACGAACTCGAGGAGGTCGCCGTATGAGCGCCACCACTCTCGCGGCCCCCCTCACGAAGGGGGACGCGGACGCCCACATCGGGCTGCGTGCCCACGTCCGCCACACCAGCGCCCTGGTCCGCCGCAATCTGCTCTGGATCCGCCAGGACCCGGAGTCGATGTTCGACGCGGTCCTGATGCCGATCGTCTTCACCCTGCTGTTCGTGTACGTCTTCGGCGGCTCGATCGGGCAGGCGCTCGGCGGCGGTCAGGACCAGTACGTCCAGTACGTGGTGCCCGGCATGATGGCGATGATGAGCATGAACATCGCGATGGCCGTCGGCACCGGCTTCAACCAGGACTTCCAGAACGGCATCATGGACCGGTTCCGCACCCTGCCGATCGGCCAGGGCTCGGTCCTCTTCGCCAAGATCGTGGTGGAGCTGATGCGGCTGCTCATCGCGACGACGATCATGATGATCGTCGGTGTCCTCGTCGGCTTCGACATCACCAACTGGGGCGGCCTCTTCGCCTCCGTCGGCCTCTCCGCGCTCTTCGGCACGTCCATCATGTGGATCTTCCTGGTGCTCGGTGTCACGATGAAGAGCGCCCAGTCCGTGCAGGCGATGGGCTTCCTGGTCCTGATGCCGCTGCAGTTCGGCTCGTCGATCTTCGCGCCGACGAAGTCGATGCCGGGCTGGCTCCAGGGCTTCACCGACTACAACCCGCTCTCCTCTCTCGCGGACTCCGCGCGCGGCCTGATGGTCGGCGGCCCGGTCGCGCACGACCTGTGGGTGACGGTCGGCTGGTCGGTGGCGCTCACGCTCGTGATGGCGCCGATCGCGATCCACAAGTTCCGCACGAAGAACTGATCACCGGGGACCGCCCCGGGTCACGCGACGCACAGGGCGGCGGCCTCCTCGAAGGTGAGGCCGCCGCCCTGCGCGTACGCCGACTCGTAGGTGTCGTCCCCGAGCGCGGCACGGGACAGCCGCTCCGCGCCCGCACGGATCTCGCGCTCCATCGTCGTCGCGACATGCGCCGGCGGCAGCTCCCGGTCGGCGACGCCGAGGAGCCGCGCGGCGTCTCCCGCGCGGGCGCCGCCTGCCATCCGGGACAGGGCGAGTGCGGCGGTCCACAGATGCACGGAGACCATCTGCGGGGCGACCATCCGCGAGAGCGGGTCGAGGGCCTTGCCGAAGGCCGCCGCCACCTTGGCGACGCCCTCGGCGTACCGGCCGTCCAGCGCGTCGAGCCAGGCCGTGAGGCCGAGCACGGCACTGTCGAAGACCGCGTAGCCGATGGGGCTGAACTCCTGGCGCAGCAGCCGCAGATGCTCGCGCGCCTCGTCGGTGCGGCCGGTGCGGCCGAGCGCCATGGCGAGGAAGAGGCGGGCGGCGGGCATGGCCTCGCCCGCGTGGTGGCGGCCGGGGTTCTCGATGACCTCCCGCAGCATCGCCTCGCCGCGCGCGAAGTCCTCCGCCCGCTCCGGCGCGTCCGTCAGGAGCGAGCCGAGGCGGGCCCTGAGCAGGACCACCTGGGTCTGGGCGTCGACCTGCTCGGCGTACTCGATGGCGGCCCTGAAGTCGTCGGCGGCCAGGGCGAGTTCGCCGCGCCGCTCCCGCGCCTCGCCTCGTGCGGAGAGCGACTCGGCGATGCCCCACACATCGCCCAGCTCCCGGAACCCGCGCAGTGCCTCGTCCGCGTCGCGGATGGCGTCGCCCGCCCAGTCGGTGCGGTTGGCGAGCATGTTGGCGCGCATCTGCAGGGCGGCGGCGAGCTCCCAGTCGAAACCGAACTCGCGGCAGGCGTCGACGGTCGCGTCGATGGTGACCCGCAGCAGTTCCATGTCGCCGCCCAGCATCACCGCGAAGAACCAGAGGTTGCCTGGCGCCCGGCAGGTCTGCGGGAGGCCGGGGCGGTACGCCTCCCGGACGCCGCGCAGCTTCTCCTCCGCCTCCCGCGTCTGCCACAGGTCCACGTCCATGTCCATGCAGGCGAGGTGGAGCAGGTGCACTCCGCGGCGGGCCTCCGCCAGGACCTCGGGGCGCATCGGCGGGGGCGCGGCCGTGCACGGCTCGTACAGCGGGGGCGCGGGGGTGACGGGCGGGGCGAAGGGGTCGGGGCCCAGCGCCATGACGTCGCGGGACCAGTTGCGGGTCTCCGTGCGCAGGCCGCGCATCTGCCAGTACCAGGAGAGGGAGAGGACGAGGCAGAGCGCCTCGTGCTCGTCCCGGGCGGCGATCGCGCGGCGCAGGGCGGTGCGCAGGTTCTCGTACTCGGTCTCCAGCCGTTCCACGGCCGCGTACTGGCCGCTGCCGCGCAGTTCGGGATCGGTGGTCCTCGCGAGCTCGCGGTAGTGCACGAGGTGCGCGCGCTCGGCGACGTCCCGGTCGCCCGCCTCGTCGAGCCGCTCGCCCGCGTACTCCGCGACGGTCTCCAGGAGCCGGTAGCGCATGCCGCCGTCCGGAACCGGCGAAGGCGCCGCGACGACCAGGGACTTGTCGACGAGGGAGCCGAGCAGGCCGGCCACGTCGTGGGTGCCGCCGTCGACGGCGCACACCTCTTCCGCCGCGCTCAGGCCGCACCCGCCGGCGAAGACCGAGAGCCGGCGCAGCACGGCCCGCTCGGCCTCGTCGAGGAGTTCCCAGGACCAGTCGACGACGGCCCGCAGGGTCTGCTGGCGGGGCAGGACCGTACGGGCGCCGCTGGTGAGGAGGCGGAAACGGTTGTCCAGGCGGTCGGCGATCTGGCGCGGGGAGAGCATCCGCAGGCGGGCCGCGGCCAGTTCGATGGCGAGCGGCAGGCCGTCGAGGCGGCGGCAGATCTCGGCGGCCGCCTCGGGGTCCCCGTCCACGGTGAACCCGGGCCGCGCGGCGGCGCCCCGCTCGGCGAACAGCCGCAGGGCGACCGGCTCGGGCAGCGGCTCCACGGGGCGCAGCAGCTCTCCCGGTACGCCCAGGGGTTCACGGCTGGTGGCGAGGACCGTCAGTCCGGGGCAGCGGGCGAGCAGCTCGTCGGCGAGGCGGGCGGCGGCCTCGATCACGTGCTCGCAGTTGTCCAGGACGATCAGCATGCGGCGGGCGGCGCAGTGGTCGACCAGCCGGGCGAGCGGGTCCTCGCCGTGCCGCTCCGAGATGGCGCGCAGCTCCTCGGCGCCGGCGCCGCGCAGCACGCTCTCGCGGGCGCCGAGTGCGGTGAGGACGGCGGCGGGGACGTCCGCGGGGTCCTCGACCGGCGCGAGCTCGGCGAGCCATACGCCGTCAGGGACGCCGTCGGCGACGGCCTCGGCGGCCTCCTGCGAGAGCCGGGTCTTCCCGGCGCCGCCGGGTCCGAGGAGGGTGACGAGCCTGGCCCGCGTGAGATCGTCGCGCAGCGCGTCGATGTCGGCCTCGCGGCCGACGAAAGAGGTGAGTCTGGCCCGGAGGTTGCCGGGGGCGCGGGGCGGCGCGGCGACGGGCGGGTCCCGCAGCAACTCCTCGTGCAGGGCGCGCAGTTCGGGGCCCGGGTCGACGCCGAGCCGGTCCGCTATGTCCCGTCGTACGCCGTCGTACGCGGCGAGCGCCTCCGCCTGGCGCCCCGTGTCCCGCAGCGCGCGCAGCCGCAGGGCCTGCAGCGGCTCGTCGAGAGGGTGGGCGTCGCAGAGCGCGGCGAGCTCGGGCAGGGCCTGCTCCGCCCGGCCGAGGGCGAGGGCCGCGGTCATCCTGGCGCGGCGGGCGTCCAGGTGGCGCGCGTGCCAGCGGGCGGCTTCCGCGGTGTGCTCGGGCAGGTCGGCGAGGGGCTCGCCGGTCCACAGGGCGAGCGCGTCGTCCAGGAGCGTGGCGGCCTTCGCCGGGTCGCCGTCGGCCACCGCGCGCCCGGCGTCGGCCACCAGCCGGTCGAACCGGAACACGTCCACGTCGTCCGGGTCCGCGCGCAGCCGGTAGCCGCCGTCCAGCGAGGCGACGGCGTCCGCGCCGATGGCCCTGCGGAGCCGGCCGACCAGCGCCTGCAGCGCGCCGCTCGCGTCGGCGGGCGGTTCCGCGGCCCACACCTCGTCGACGAGGACCGCGACGGGGACGGTGCGGCCCGCGCGGAGGGCGAGGGCCGCGAGGAGGGCGCGGAGGCGGGCGCCGCCGACGGGGGCGGGGGTTCCGTCGGGGCGGATGGCTTGGGCCGAGCCCAATACGCGGTATCGCACGGGACCATTGTCCCTGCCCGGGGGCAGGGGTCCCCTTCCGTCTCCCCTAGCGGGGATGGGCGGGTGGGTGGGTATCTCCCCCCGTCTCCCATCTGCGGGTACGAACGGGCCCGCCGCTTCGCGGCGGATGTATCCCACCCACCCACCCGTTCACCCTGCGACGCACGGCCGGAGTAGGGACACGCCCCCACCGGGCCGCAGCCGCGAAACCGGCCGGAGGGGACGTGGGGGTATGTGCGAACGGAGCACCGAGCATCCTGTAGCCCCATTGTTCGTGCAGCGTGACGCAGGGATAGCGAGTACGCACATACCCCCGCGGCCCCGCCCCACAGACGCACCCGAGGCGCACCAGCCCAAGCGCAGCCGCACACGACCCCGTACGGTCGAGCCAGCCAGACCGTCCGACTCCAGGAGCCCCGCCCCATGACCACCGCCCCCAGCCGCCGCAGCGACCGGCGGATCAGCCCCGTCTTCCTGGGCATCGTCGCCGTCACGGCCGTCTCCGGCTGGGCCGCCTGGACCGGTTTCGCGGACAACCCCGGAGTCGCCGTCTTCCTCTTCGTGACGGCCGCCTGGATCGTCTCGCTCTGCCTGCACGAGTACGCGCACGCCCGCACCGCCCTGCACAGCGGCGACATCTCCATCGGCGCGAAGGGCTATCTGACCCTCAACCCGCTCAAGTACACGCACGCCCTGCTCAGCATCGTGCTGCCCGTACTCTTCGTGATCATGGGCGGCATCGGCCTGCCCGGCGGCGCGGTCTTCATCGAGCGGGGCCGGATCCGGGGCCGCTGGAAGCACAGCCTGATCTCGGCGGCGGGCCCGCTGACGAACGCGGCGTTCGCCGTCATCTGCACGGCGCCGTTCTGGCTGCACGCCCTCGACGGCGTCCCCGCCACGTTCCGCTACGCGCTCGCGTTCCTCGCGCTGCTCCAGGTGACCGCGGCGATCCTGAACTTCCTGCCCGTCCCGGGCCTGGACGGCTACGGCGTGCTCGAACCCTGGCTCTCGCACCGGATCCGACGCCAGGTGGAGCCGTTCGCGCCATTCGGTCTCCTCGCGGTCTTCGCCGTCCTGTGGATCCCGGAGGTCAACCACATGTTCTTCGACGCGGTCGACGCGATCCTGCGCGGCCTCGGCGTCCGGGAGTGGGACCCCTACTGGGGCAAGCAGCTGTACCGCTTCTGGGAGGGCGCGCAGGAGGCCCCGGAGCCGGTGCCGGGGTTCAGTTCGTAGGGGCCGCGGGGGACGCGGGGCCCGCCGCGCCCCGCCGCGCGTCCCGCTCCGCCTTGGCCCGCCGCAGGTAGAACCAGGCCATGTTCGAGGAGAGCCCCGCGAGCAGCACCCAGACGACGCCGAGCCAGCTGCCCTGCGCGAAGGAGATCACGGCGGCGGCGACGGCGAGGGCGCAGACGACGAGGGCGTACACGGCGAGGCGGGGCATGAGGGTCGGGCTCCTGTCGAGTCATGGCGTGGATGCGTACACGTACGCGTACACCTGCACATACACAGGTACACACGTACACCTGCACATAGACGTACGCGTAGACCTGGACGTACTGCCGTCCAGTGTCCCCCATGCCCGCCGCCGCCCCGCACCCGTCCCTACACGTCGGTGATCCGCAGGCCCGCGTGTGCCTTGTAGCGGCGGTTGACGGAGATCAGGTTGGCGACCAGGGACTCGACCTGGTGGGCGTTGCGGAGCCGTCCCGCGAAGACGCCGCGCATGCCGGGGATGCGGGCGGCGAGCGCCTGGACGAGGTCGGTGTCGGCGCGGGCCTCGCCGAGGACCATCACATCGGTGTCGATCTCCTCGACGGCCGGGTCCTGGAGCAGGACCGCCGACAGGTGGTGGAAGGCGGCGGTGACGCGGGAGTCCGGCAGCAGGGCGGCGGCCTGCTCGGCAGCGCTGCCCTCCTCGGGCTTGAGGGCGTACGCGCCCTTCTTGTCGAAGCCGAGCGGGTTCACACAGTCGACGACGAGCTTGCCGGCCAGCTCCTCGCGCAGCGCTTCGAGGGTCTTGCCGTGCCCTTCCCACGGCACGGCGACGATCACGATGTCGCTGCGCCGCGCGCACTCCGCGTTCTCGGCGCCCTCGACGCCGAGGCCGAGCTCCTCGGCGGCGGTGTGCGCGCGCTCGGCCGCGCGGGAGCCGATGATCACCTTCTGGCCGGCGCGGGCGAGCCGGTAGGCGAGGCCGCGCCCCTGGTCGCCGGTGCCGCCGAGGACGCCGACGACGAGCCCCGACACGTCGGGCAGCTCCCAGGGGTCCTTGGCGGAAGCCTTCTTCGCGGCCGGGGCCGAAGCCGTTCCGGAGTCCGTACCCGAGCCGTTCTGCGCACTGTCTGTAGAGGTCATGGGCCGACCTTACTCACCGGTCGCCCCGACCAGGTCCGTGACCGGTATCCGCCGGAAGGAGATGGTCTCGTACGCGCTGAAGTCCCCCGTCTCGTAGAGGAGTCCGACGGTGTCCCGGTCGAGGCGTACGAGATCGGAGTACGCGGCGGGCAGCCCGTCGACCGTGTGGGCGACCTGCCAGGTGGTGCCGCCGTCGGTGGAGCGGCGCACGGTCATCAGGGCCCGGAAGGCGGGGTCGGCGGGCCCGGAGAAGAGGAGCAGATCGGGGTCGCGGAGCTGCAGGACGCTGCCCTCGACGACGGGTCCGGTGAGGGAGGCCTGCGGGCGGAAGGGCTTGACGAGGGTCTCGCCGCCGTCCTGCGAGTGGGCGTCGGCGCGGTTGCCCGGTGCCGGGGAGTCGTTGCGGGTGTTGAGGTAGAGACGGCCGTCGGGGAGTTCGGCGGCGGTGGTCTCGTTGACGTTGACGTAGCCGTCGGTGTTGTCGTCGAGGTAGCCGATGCGCCAGGTCGCGCCGGCGTCGTCGCTGAGCAGGCAGTGTCCGCCGTTGTACTTCCCCTCGGTGCCGTTGTCGGTGCCGAGGGGCGGCAGCGAGTGGTTGGCGGGGACCACGAGGCGGCCGGTGCGGCCCCCGTGCTCGCAGGCCAGCCGCACGGCGTGCCCGGGTGTGGTCGCGTACCACCGCCACTCCGCCTTCTTCACCTGGCCGGTGATCTCGCGGGGCGCCGTCCAGGTGAGGCCGTCGTCGTCGCTGTGCTGCACCCAGACGCGGCGTCCGTCGGCCGCGGGGACCGTGCCGCGGCGGATGGCGTCCTCGGTGGCCGCGGCGGCGTTCCTGACGTGGACGAGGAGGACGCGTCCGGTGTCGAGGACGACGGGGGCGGGGTTGCCCGCGAGGTCCGTGCCGTTCTTGCCGACGGCCTGGAGGGGGCCCCAGGTGCGGCCTCCGTCCTCGGAGCGTTTGAGGACGATGTCGATGTTGCCGAAGTCCTGCTGGGAACCGACACGGCCCTCGCAGAAGGCGAGAACGGTACCGGGTGCGGTCGCCACGACGGCGGGGATGCGGAAGCTCGCATATCCCTCGTGGCCCGCGCGGAAGGGAACAGACGTCTCAGCGGTCATCCCCCGCCCTTCCCCACCTCGGGGGAATTCCCCGTGAACTCCCGGTGACGAGTGGCTCGTTGGGGCAGGATGCGACGCCATGGACGCCGTACGGGTCGCGCTGCTGCGCGAAGTGCTCGCCGGGACCGAGTGGCTGGGCGCCACGCGCCGCTTCGCAGGAACGCTGCGGTCCTCCGTCGTGCCGCACGGCGGCGGGCTGCTGCTCGTGGGCACGGCGGCGTACGAACCGTGGCACCTGGCCGCGCACCTGGTCGACGAGGCGGCCTGGTCGGGCACGCCGGAGCTCACGCCGACACTGGTGCGGCACGAGGTCCTCGCCACGGATCCGGCCCATCTCTCGACCGGCCTCGGCCGGATCGAGGCCGCACGGCGCGGCGAGACGCTGCTCGTGGTGGCGCCGGACGCGCCGGACGCCGAGCTGCTCACGCGGGTGCACGACGCGCGCAGGGCGGGGGCGACGGTCCTGGCGCTCGGCTCAGGGGACCGGGACCTGGACGCGCTCTCGCACGAGGCGCTGACGGTCCCCGAGACGCCCGACCTCGATCTCGACACGGTCCAGCACCTGGTCAGCGCGGCGGCGGGAGAGAACGCGCGGCCCGAGACGCGTCGCCGCGGGCGGCTGCGCGACCGGTTGTCCCGCCTCGCCGACGAGCTGACTTCGCCGCCGCCGACGCGGTGGTGAGGGGGGTGGGGGTGCAGTTGCTCTGGGCGGGGTGCGGTTGCTCTGGGCGGGGTGCGGTTGCCCGGGGCGGAGGTTCGGTCGGCCTTCGGCGGAATTCCGGTCGCCCGGTGTGGAAATTCAGTTGCCCGGCGCATCCCGCGCCGCTGACCATGGCTTCTCGTGCCCCTCTCCGCGATACTGCCCGACCTCTCCCCCTGGCGATCCACCCGTGACTTCCGGTTGCTGTGGGTTCAGGGGCTCGTCACGTACTTCGGCAGTTTCATGGCGATGGTCGCCCTGCCGTTGCAGATCAAGGATCTGACGGACTCAGCGTTCGCGGTCGGCGCGATGGGCGCGGTCGAACTCGTGCCGCTGATCGTCTTCGGGCTCTACGGCGGCGCGCTCGCCGACGCCGTGGACCGGCGCAAGGTGATCCTCCTGACGGAGGCGGCGCTCGGCCTGCTGGCCGTCGTCCTGCTCGTGAACGCGCTCCTGCCAAGTCCACTGCTGTGGCCGCTGTACGTCGTCGCGGCCGGCGTCTCCGCGCTCTCCGGGCTCCAACGGCCCGCCCTGGACTCGCTGATGGCACGGATCGTCCCGCACGACCAGTTGACGGCGGCCGCCGCGCTGAACTCGCTGCGCTGGAACGTCGGGGCCATCGCGGGCCCCTCCCTCGCCGGCCTGGTCGTCGCCTACGCCGGGCACGCGTCCGCGTACGCGGTCACGATCACCGGCTTCGCCGTCTCCGTCGTCCTGTGCACCCGGCTCTCGCCCGCGCCCGCCGCGCACGACGCGGAGAAGCCGTCGCTGAAGGGCCTCGCGGAAGGCGCGCGGTACGCGTGGTCGCGGCCGGTGCTGCTCGGTACGTACGCGATCGACATGGCCGCGATGTTCTTCGCCTTCCCCAACACGATCTTCCCGTTCCTCGCGGACGACCTGGACGCGGAGTGGGCGCTCGGGCTGATGTACGCGGCCGGGGCGGTCGGCTCGCTGCTGTTCAGCCTCACCAGCGGGTGGACGTCGCGGGTGCGGCGGCACGGGCTCTTCGTGGTCTTCGGCGCGGCGGGCTGGGGACTCGCGATCACCGCGGCGGGGTGGCTGTCGAACATCTGGCTGGTACTCGGCTGTCTCGCCCTCGCGGGCGCGGGCGACATGGCGAGCGGACTCGGCCGCTCCACCATCTGGAACCAGACCATCCCCGACGAGCTGCGGGGGCGGCTCGCCGGGATCGAGGTCCTCTCCTACAGCGTCGGCCCGCAGCTGGGGCAGGTCCGCGCGGGCGCGGCGGCGGGGTGGACCGGCACGCGGTCCGCCATCTGGTCCGGCGGGCTGGCCTGCGTGGCCTCTGTCGGCGTCCTGGCGGCGGTGCTGCCGCGGCTCCTCTCGTACGACGCGGGCACGGATCCCGATGCGGAGCGGCGCCGTATGGCCGCGGAGCGGGCGCCTGTCCCGGGCTCTGCCGAACCCGTTGGCCCCGCCCCGGAGCGGGCGGCCCCGTAGTCCACGCTCACCGGCCCGGCCCCACCGGTCCTACCGGCCCGGCCCTCCGCGGAACCGGCTCCCCGCAGCTCAGCCTCACTGCGAGCAGGACCTGCACTCCCCACCCACCCGCCCAAACCCCAGCCCCACCCGGCAAGCCCCGCACCCCCATGGAGCAGCCACCCCCACAGCCCGGCCTCACCAAACCGAAACCTGCACTCCCCACCCACCCGCCCATACGTCGGCGACCCGACGTCACGGAGCAAACGGGTGGGTGGGGGGGGACCCATCGCCGACCGCACCTACGACAACGCAACGTCGCGGGGCAAACGGGTGGGTGGGCGGGAAACCCGCCGCGGAGCGGCGAAGAACCCGTCGCGGAGCGACGTGGAACCCCGGCGCGGGGCGCCGCAGAGCCCGACGCCGAGCGCCGCAAACCCCCGGCGCGGAACAGCGCAGACCCCGCGCAAAGCGCGCAGAACCACGGCGCGGAACGGCACAGACCCCGGCGCGGAGCGGCGCAAAGCCCCGGCGCGGAGCGGTGCAAAGCCTCGGTGCGGAGCGGCGTAGAGTCCCGCCGCGGAGCGGTGGGGTCAGTCGGTTTCGCCCCGCGCAGCGGGATCGTGCCAGCGAGGATCCGTCTCCCACTGAAGGTTCCGCTCCTGAGCGGTCCGCATCGCGCTCTGCGCCTCCTCGGGCGACGCGTAGGGGCCCATGCGGTCCTTGCCGGGGCAGTCCGGGCCCTCCTCGACCTTTCCGTGCTCCAGGCAGTAGAACCACTCGCCCGGCTTGCCGACGGTCTTCTTCTTGAACAGCGCCATGCCCCGCTCCTTCCGTACCCGATCCGGTCATGCTCTCCGGGACCATGCTGCCCCAGGACGGCTGGCTAGACTCGCCGGCATGTCTGGCCAGTCACTGCTCGTCCCAGGGGAGCTCTCCCCCACCCGTTCCGTACCCGGCAACATCAGGCGCCCGGAGTATGTCGGGAAGCCCGCGCCGACCCCGTACACGGGGCCCGAAGTGCAGACCCCCGAGACCATCGAGTTGATGCGCACCGCGGGCCGCATCGCCGCCCGCGCCATGGAAGAGGCCGCCAAGCACATCGCGCCCGGTGTGACCACCGATGAGCTGGACCGCGTCGCGCACGAGTACATGTGCGACCACGGCGCCTACCCCTCGACCCTCGGCTACCGCGGCTTCCCCAAGTCGCTGTGCAGCTCGGTCAACGAGGTCATCTGCCACGGGATCCCCGACTCCACCGTCCTGAAGGACGGCGACATCATCAACCTCGACGTCACCGCGTACATCGGCGGCGTCCACGGCGACAACAACGCCACGTACCTCGTCGGCGACGTCGACGACGAGTCCAGGCTGCTCGTCGAGCGGACCCGGACCTCCCTCGACCGCGCCATCAAGGCCGTCAAGCCCGGCCGGCAGATCAACATCATCGGCCGTGTCATCGAGTCGTACGCCAAGCGCTTCGGCTACGGCGTGGTCCGCGACTTCACCGGCCACGGCATCAACTCGTCCTTCCACTCCGGCCTGATCGTCCCGCACTACGACAGCCCGCACGCCACGACGGTCATCCAGCCCGGCATGACGTTCACGATCGAGCCGATGCTCACGCTCGGTACGCACGAGTACGACATGTGGGAGGACGGCTGGACCGTCGTCACCAAGGACAGGAAGCGGACCGCGCAGTTCGAGCACACGCTGGTGGTGACGGACACGGGGGCGGAGATCCTGACGCTGCCCTGACCGGTCGACCGGTGGACCGGCCGGCCGGCCGATATCCGGGTTCTTCGTTCCGTACGGTTCCGCGAGCCGAAGGCGGGTACCTTTTTTACCGACAGGATGTCGGGAACCAGTTGACTTAGGTAAGCCTAACTTGCCATGATCTGCGGAGGTCGCACCGGTTCCCGCCATCCCGCCACCCCCGGCTCCCCTTGGAGGCCCCTCATGGACACGGCGCCCACGCCCTTCTCGACGGTCATCCGCACCGCGTCCCACGAGCAGCACACCGAGGCGGAGACCTCGGCCTTCATGAGCGACCTGCTCGGCGGCCGGCTCGGCGTCGACGCCTACACGCGCTACACCGAGCAGCTGTGGTTCGTGTACCGCGCCCTGGAGGACGGCGCGCGGGCCCTGCGGGGCGACCCCGTCGCGGGGCCGTTCATCCGGCCCGAGCTGGAGCGCGTGGGCGAGCTGGAGCGCGACCTCACGCATCTGCGGGGCGCGGACTGGCGCGAGGGCGTCACGCCGCTGCCCGCCACGGCGGCGTACGCGGCACGGGTCGAGGAGTGCGCCCGCACCTGGCCCGGCGGCTATGTAGCCCACCACTACACGCGCTATCTCGGCGACCTGTCCGGCGGCCAGATCATCCGCGGCAAGGCGGAGCAGACCTGGGGCTTCGACCGCAAGGGTGACGGCGTGCGGTTCTACGTGTTCGAAGGGATAGCCAATCCGGCCGCGTTCAAGCGGAGCTACCGGGAGCTGCTCGACGGGATCGACGCGGTGGTCGCGGACGACCTGGAGAAGAAGCGGATCGTCGACGAGTGCCGGCGCGCGTTCGCGCTGAATACGGCGGTCTTTCGTGAGCTGGGGGAAGAGTTTCCGCTCACCGCGTGATGAGAGAGCCGACTCGGGGGCTCCCCCGGGCCCCCGGGCCCCCGCTCCTCAAACGCCACGCCGGAGGGGCTGAAAAGTCCCTCTCAGAAGGACACCGGCCTCACCCGTCCCCCTACCTCGATCGACCCGTCCGGCCCCGGCGCCGTCAGGATCTGTGAGCCGCGTCCCTGCGTGATGTTGAGGGCGCGGCCCAACTCATGTGTGAGCTGGAGCGCCGCCGCGCCCGTCGCCTCGTCCTCGTCGATGCCGTCGCCCCGGCCGGGGAAGCCCCTCGCCCGCACCCGCCCCGCGGCCTCGTCCTGCCAGGCCCAGGCGTAGACCCACTCCCCCGGCGGCGGCACGTCGAGCGCGTCGACCTCCGCCGCCGACGCGTACCGCCGCAACGTCCTCGGCGGCGCCCAGTCCGACCGCGCCGTGATCCAGCTGAACTCGCCGTCCTGACGCGCCGCCACCACCCCGGCGGGCGTGACGAGTTCGGGCCGGCCGAGGAGCCAGGCCGTGCCGACGCAGGGATGCCCGGCGAAGGGCAGGCGCAGGGACGGTGTGTAGATGTCGATGACGCCGCGCTCTGCGTCGTCGACGAAGACCGTCTCGCTGAAGCCGAGCCGCGCGGCGAGCGCCCGGCGCTCCTCGGCCGCGCGCATGCGGGCCCCGTCGCGCACGACACCGAGTTCGTTGCCGTGCCGACCGTCGGGCCCGCAGAAGACACGGAGTACGTCGTGCGGTGCAGTCATCCCCGCATTGAAACATCACACCGTTTCGGTGCCGCGCCGCCGCCGTGCCACGACGACCGCGCCCGTGCCCGCCGCGAGCGCCACGCCCGCCACGCCGAGGAGCGCCGCCGAGGGTACGGAAGAGCCGGTGGCCGCCAGCGCCCCCGCGCCACCGACCGCCCCTCCTCCCCCACCAGCACCACCCACAGAACCCGAGCCCGGCCCCACTCCCGCACCCGCACCCGCACCCGCACCCGCGCACGGGCGTCCCCATGATCACTCCGTGCCGCACCCCTGCGGCTTGACCATCGCTTTGCCTGGTCATGGGCCGCCCATCGACCGGCCGTGATCGGCTCGTGAGCGGTCGTGCGGCGTGAGAGCTGAATCACGGGTCGGGCGGGTATTACCGAGGTAAGGCTCGGTTAAGTTAGGTCGGCCTCACCGGCTTGCGGTGGGGTCGAATGCCGTCCGTGACCGTCTTGGAGCCCGCTATGCGTCCCGTGCGCCCCGCACGTCTGCCCGTCGTCACCGCCGTCGTCGCCGCGGCCGCCCTGACCGCCGTCACGGGCTGCACGGAGAAGAGCGACGCCAAGGGCGGCGGCAACACCGTGAGCGTCACCGCCACCGACGACAAGTGCGAGGTCTCCAAGAAGGAGCTCTCCGCCGGTCACGTCGAGCTGGCCATCGAGAACAAGGGCTCCAAGGTCACCGAGGTCTACCTCCTCTTCCCCGACGACCGCATCGTCAGCGAGCGCGAGAACATCGGCCCCGGCACCAAGCAGAAGCTCACCGCCGAGGTGAAGGCCGGCTCCTACGACATCGCCTGCAAGCCCGGCATGAAGGGCGATGGCATCCGCCAGAAGGTCACCGTCACCGGCGGCGGCCGGACCGCGAAGCGCGACCCCCGCCTTGACAAGGCCGTCGCCGCCTACCGCGAGTACGCCCAGGAGCAGGCCGACGCGACGCTGCCGAAGACGAAGGTCTTCACCGACGCCGTCCGCAAGGGCGACCTGGCCGCCGCGAAGAAGGCGTACGCCGACTCCCGCATCGGCTGGGAGCGCACCGAGCCCGTCGCCGAGTCCTTCGGCACCATCGACCCCAAGGTCGACGTGCGCGAGGACGGCCTGGCGGACGACCAGGACCCGGAGAAGGACTGGACGGGCTGGCACCGCCTGGAGCGGGCCCTGTGGAAGGACAAGAAGATCGGCGCGCGCGAGAAGCAGCTCGCCACGCGGCTCGACAAGGACCTCCTCGCCTGGCAGAAGAAGGTCGGCAAGGCCGTCATCACGCCGACCTCGATGGCCAACGGCGCCAAGGAACTCCTCGACGAGGTCGCCACCGGCAAGGTCACCGGCGAGGAGGAGCGCTACTCGCACACCGACCTCGTCGACTTCAAGGCCAACGTCGAGGGCGCCCAGAAGTCGTACGAGCTCCTGAAGCCCGTCGCCGCCGAGAACGACCCGCAGCTCACCAAGGAGCTCGACAAGCAGTTCGCGGCCCTCAACAAGCTCCTGGACAAGTACCGCGAGGGCGGCGCCGGCTCCTACCGGTTCACCTCGTACGACAAGCTCGGCAAGGCGGACACCAAGGAACTGTCCGACGGCGTCAACGCGCTCGCGGAGCCGCTGTCGAAGCTGGCCGCGGCCGTCGCCAAGGCCAAGTGACCGGCAGAACCGGCAGGGGAAACGATGACTGAGGAAACCTCCCGTACACCGTCCCGGCGTTCGCTGCTCGGCTGGGGCGGCGCCGGGCTCGCGCTCGGCGCGGCCGCGGCGGGCGGCGCGGTGACGATGGCACGCTCCGAGGACGAAGCGGCGCCCGCCGCCGACTCGGGGGCGGCCGTCGCCTTCCACGGCGCGCACCAGGCGGGCATCGCCACCGCCGTCCAGGACCGCCTGCACTTCGCGGCGTTCGACGTGAAGACGGCCGACCGCGCGGAGTTCGTGCGGCTCCTCAAGGACTGGACGCGGGCCGCGGCGCGGATGACGGCGGGGCACGCGGTCGGCGAGGGCGCGTACGGCGGGCTCGCCGAGGCGCCGCCGGACGACACCGGCGAGGCGCTCGGCCTCAAGCCGTCCCGGCTGACCCTGACCATCGGCTTCGGGCCCTCCCTGTTCGAGAAGTTCGATCTCGCGGACAAGCGCCCCGAGGCCCTGGTCGACCTGCCCAAGTTCCCCGGCGACAACCTCGACAAGGCCCGCAGCGGCGGCGACCTGTGCGTGCAGGCCTGCGCGGACGACCCGCAGGTCGCCGTGCACGCCATCCGCAACCTCGCCCGCATCGGCTTCGGCAAGGTCGCGGTGCGCTGGTCGCAGCTCGGCTTCGGCAAGACGTCGTCGACGACGCCGGGCGCGCAGACCCCCCGTAACCTCTTCGGCTTCAAGGACGGCACGCGCAACGTCTCCGGGGACGACACCGCCGCGCTCGACCGGCACGTGTGGGTCGGTGAGAAGGACGGGCCCCGCTGGATGACCGGCGGCTCCTACCTCGTGGCGCGCCGCATCCGCATGAACATCGAGACGTGGGACCGCACCTCGCTCGGTGAGCAGGAGGACGTGTTCGGCCGCGACAAGGGCGAGGGCGCCCCGGTCGGCAAGGCCAGGGAGCACGACGAGCCGTTCCTGAAGGCGATGAAGCCCGACGCGCACGTCCGGCTCGCGCACCCCCATGCCAACGGCGGGGCGACGATCCTGCGCCGCGGCTACTCCTTCACGGACGGCACCGACGGCCTCGGCCGCCTGGACGCGGGCCTCTTCTTCCTCGCGTACCAGCGGGACGTGCGCACCGGATTCATCCCGGTGCAGCGCAATCTGGCGCGCTCCGACGCGCTCAACGAGTACATCCAGCATGTGGGTTCCGCGGTCTTCGCGGTCCCGCCGGGCGTCCGCGGCAAGGGCGACTGGTGGGGCAAGGACCTGTTCACCGGGGAGGGATGAGCCGATGTTCGGCAACTATCTGATCGGCCTGCGCGAGGGTCTGGAGGCCAGCCTGGTCGTCTGCATCCTCATCGCCTACCTGGTGAAGACCGGGCGGCGGGACGCGCTGGCGCCCATCTGGACGGGCATCGGTGTCGCGGTGGCGCTCGCGCTCGGCTTCGGCTGCGCGCTGACCTTCGGCTCGCAGGAGCTGACGTTCAAGGCGCAGGAGGCGCTCGGCGGTTCGCTGTCGATCGTCGCCGTGGGCCTGGTGACGTGGATGGTCTTCTGGATGCGGCGCACGGCACGGCACCTGAAGTCGGAGCTGCACGGCAAGCTGGACACGGCGCTGCAGATGGGCACGGCCGCGCTGGTGGCGACCGCGTTCCTCGCGGTGGGCAGGGAGGGCCTGGAGACCGCCCTCTTCGTCTGGGCCTCGGTACGCGCGTCGAACGACGGCTCGCACGGCCCGCTGCTCGGCGTGATCCTGGGCCTGCTCAGCGCGGTGGCGCTCGGCTGGCTGTTCTACCGGGGTGCGGTCCGCATCAACCTCGCGAAGTTCTTCACCTGGACCGGCGCGATGCTGGTCGTGGTGGCGGCGGGCGTCCTCGCGTACGGCGTGCACGACTTGCAGGAGGCGGAGTTCGTCGGCGGCCTTCGCGACAAGGCGTTCGACATCAGCGCGACGATCCCGCCGGACAGCTGGTACGGCACGCTGCTCAAGGGCGTCTTCAACTTCCAGCCGGACCCGACCGTGGTGCAGGTCGTGGTGTGGCTGCTGTATCTGGTGCCGACGCTGGCGTTCTTCTTCGCGCCGGGACGGTCCACGCAGCGGGCGGCGCAGAAACCGGCGAAAGCGACCGTTCCGGAACAGGGCTGACCTGGCGCACGGGGCTCGAACTGCCGTGCCTATGATCGTCGTTCACCAGTCGGCCGATCTCTGAGGATGATCCCCCCATGCGAACCTCCCGTTTCGGGAAGAGCCTTGCCACGCTGACCGCGGCGACCGCCGTGGCCCTCGGTGCCTCGCTCGTGACCGCCCCCACCGCCTCCGCGGTTGGCGGCAGCGCCTGCACCAAGAACGTCAAGAACCACAACATGATGGTCATCAATGTCGGCGCCACCGCGTACTCGGGTCCCGGCATGAGCTACCGCAAGCTCAAGCGCCTGGAGTGGTTCGACAACGTCTACGTCCGCTGCTACACGGTCAAGCGCAACACCCAGTGGTACTACGGCGACCTGCCGCGCAGCAGCAAACGCGGCTGGGTCAACGCGCAGCTCCTCCAGGAGATCTGACCCGCCTCGGGCACCCTCTTCCCGGGCCCGATATGGTTCGGCCCCGGGAAGGGGCAGGTGAGGAAATTCCGATGAGCAGCGTTCGCAGGGTCCGTGGTCTCGGCCGGCCCGCCAC
Source organism: Streptomyces sp. NPDC058284 (assembly GCF_042881135.1). NCBI lineage: Bacteria > Bacillati > Actinomycetota > Actinomycetes > Kitasatosporales > Streptomycetaceae > Streptomyces > Streptomyces sp. NPDC058284. The sequence continues at coordinate 165,088 of NZ_JBHVYE010000007.1, read as the reverse complement.
GGCGTCGGCGGCGGTGGCGGCGCTGGCGCTGTCCGTGAGCGGATGTGTGACCGTGCACGGCGAGCGGGAGGTCGTGCCCTCCGCCACGAAGGCCGAGGCGGGCCGCGCGCTCAAGGCGTTCCTCGCCGCGTACAACAAGGCCGACAAGGCCTACGACCCGGCCGCGGACGCCGCCCGCATCACCGGCCCGCTCGGCGCCATCAACCAGGGCGGCCTGAGGTCGCGGCACGTGCAGCACCCGGGCGGCAATCCGGGCCACCAGCCGCTGGAACTGACGGACGTGTCGTACACGATCCCGAAGAAGGCCGGCTGGCCGCGCTGGTTCATGGCCGACACCCGGGCCAACCGCCGCTCGGACCTGCGCTGGCTGTGGGTCTTCACCAAGGGCGGCCCCGACGAGCTGTGGCGGGCCACCTACCTGAACCTGGTGTCGCCGCAGAAGCTGCCGAAGCCGAAGAAGGACAAGGACGGCTTCGCCGAGCCGGTGGACGTGGCGGCGAAGGATCTCGCGCTGGCCCCGCAGGACCTCGGCGAGAAGTACACGTCGTACTTGAAGTCGGGAGGTGACGCCTTCGCGCCGGGCGACCATACGACGCGCTGGAAGGCGTACCGCGAGCGGAACTCGCGGCGCGCGGGGCTGGCCGTGCAGTACATCGACGAGCCGCAGAACGGCGGCGCCTTCGCCCCGCTGGGGCTGCGCACCGAGGACGGCGGCGCGATGGTGTTCTTCTCCACCCGCCACTACGAGAAGCAGACCGCGTTCAAGGGGCTGAGCCCGAAGGTCGACGCGGACGCGAAGGCCCTGCTCAAGGGCGAGGTGCGGCAGTCCCTGCTGCTCGACCGGGTCTCGAACCAGGTGGCCGTCGACCCGAAGCGCAAGAGCGGCGACAAGGTGGCGATCCTGAGCCGCATCCAGGGCCTGACGGGCGCCAAGGGCGACTAGGGCCTGTCTTTCGGATCTGTCCGGGGCCGCGGGGCCTGGCACGCACATCTGCGGCGTTGTCGTCGGTTGCCAACGCTCCGCGTTGCCGGCCGTCGGACCCCCGCAACGGCGTCAGCCCCTCAACGGCCAGGCGGCGACGTCCTGTTGGGGCTCTCCCGCGACCCGCGCGCATTCGTCGGTGAGGGTCGCGAGGAGCGTCAGCGGATCAGGCAGCGGGTGCTCGGGGCCGCGCAGCCAGCGCACCTCCTGGTCACCGGGGAGCCGGGCGGGCGGCACCAGGACGTACGAGCCGCGGCAGTGCCAGCGCAGGCCCGGGTGCTCGTCCATCGTCTCGGGGTGGCAGTCCAGCTCGCAGGGCCACCACTCGTCCTCGTCCTCGGGGGTGCCGCGCGTCGCGGTGTAGAAGAGCAGGCGGCCCCGGCCGTTGCTGCCGCCCGACTCCGCGACGGGCCCGACGTCGATGCCGGCGGCCAGGAGCCGCTCCAGGGCCTCAAGACCGGCGTCCAGCGGTACGTCGAGGACGTCGTGGATCATGCCGGTCGCGGTGATGAAGTTGGCCTGCGGCTGGTGGCGGGCCCACCGCTCGATCTGGCCGCGGTCGGTCGTGGACTGCGTCTGCCAGGCGAAGGAGACGGGATGCCTGGCGGGTGTGGGGCAGCCGATGCGGTCGCACGAACATCGGTACCCCGACGGATACGCGGCCGGGGCGAGCGGCAGCCCGGCCGCCGCGGCGGCCAGCAGCAGGTCCTCGCGGGCCCGGTCTTCCGCGGCCGTGTCCTTCGGACGGCGGCGGAGCCACTGGGAAATCCTGCTCCGCCCGCCGGACCGGCTACCGAACTCCGCGCCCATCTAGCCCCTCACCTCGCCGTTGTGCCGAAAGCATGACCCATGGTCCCACCATCCTGCGCCCTGGGGGGCCGGAGCCCACATCCGGGGTGGCCGGGGCGGTACCAGTTGCGGTCCCCATAGGGGGGCATCACGTAGAAAGGTGGGATTTTCCCCCCTACGGTGGGCGTCATGGTCATTAGGACTGTGCTGACGGGCCTCACGGCGCTGACCCTCACGACACTGAACGGCTTCCTCACCCCGATCGAATGGGGCGGCGGCCCCCTGACCGTGGACGCGCTCCCCCGCGTCGTCTACACCGCGCACCGCGGCGGCGCCCTGGAGGTGCCGGAGAACAGCATGTCGGGCCTGGCCACGGCCTTCGAGAGCGGCACCGCACAGGTCATCGACTTCGATACGCGGATGCTGGGCGACGGCACGATGGTGGTCATGCACGATGCCACCCTGGACCGCACCACGTACTCGTCGGGCCCCGTGAGCGACCTGGACCGATGGCAGTGGCTGGGGGTCCGGCTGCGCCAGGAGATGACGCTGCCCGGCCACTGGCGCCCGGAGCGGCCGCCGACGGTGGCGGAGGTCCTCGACCGGTTCGGCGGGCGGATCATGCTGATGCTGGAGGCCAAGGACCCGCGGAGCCTCAAGTCGCTGGCCCGGCTGATCCGCGCCCGGGGCCTGACCCGCTCGGTCTTCGTGAACTCCAACAGCCCAGCGGTCGCCCTGCGCGCCCACGAGCTGGGCCTGCTGGCCCAGCTGTGGCGCTCCAAGAAGCAGATGAGCACCGACCGGCCCGAGGACTGGGCGCCCTTCGTGGACGTGCTCGACGTGGACTACAAGGCGCGCGACCGCGATCTGGAGCGCGCGGTGAACTCGGGCATCCCACGGGTGTGGGCGCACACGGTGACCACGCCCAGGCAGCGCGACCGGGTGCTGCGGCTCGGCTGCAACGGCGTGATCACGGACGCCCCGGGCCTGCTCTCGCGCACGCCGGTCAAGCGGGCCGGGGCGGCCGGGGCCGTCAGGGCGGCGCGGCAGCCTTCGGTGGGGCCGCTCAGGGGGCCGGCGGGCGTGACGTGATGCCGTAGAGGGCGTACTCGACGAGCGCGTCGGCGTAGGCGTGGGTGAGGGGCCCCGTGCGCATCATCCAGCGCTGGGCGAGGGGGCTCGTCCACATCTCCAGGGCGATGCGGGGGTCGATGCCGGGCCGGACCTGGCCCGCCTCCTGGGCCCGGCGCACCCGGTCGGCGTAGACCTGGAGCTGCGGCTCCAGGAGCTTCTCGACGAACTCGGCGCCCAGCTCGGGGTTGAGCAGCCCCTCGGCGGCGAGCGCACGGTAGGGGGCGTCGTACTTGGGGTCGTTGAACTCGTCGACGGTGGCCCGCATCACGTACTTGAGGTCGGCCTCCAGGTCCCCGGAGTCCGGGATCTCGCTCTGGACTTCGTCCAGGCCCGCGCTCTCGCTCGCCTCCCGGGCGGCCTGCTCGGCGAGGTCGAGGAAGGCGTCGAGCAGGACGGCGCCCTTCGACGGCCACCAGCGGTAGATCGTCTGTTTGCCGACACCGGCGCGGGCCGCGATGGCCTCGATCGTCAGTTTGGCGTAACCGAGCTCGTCGACCAGGGCGAGGGCGGCGTCATAGATCGCGCGGCGCGAGCGTTCGCTGCGGCGCGTGGAGTCTGGGACGGTCTTCTGAGCCATGCGACCGAATGTAGCAGCGGGCCGAACCGAGACGTACCGTCTTGACGAGACGAGTTGTCTCGTGCGGAGTGCGCACGGCCCGCGATGAGCGGCGGAGGCGGGGACCGGCGGAGGCGGGGCGGAGAGCCGCCACGGACTTCGGGTGTGATGACCATCTCCGTAACCACCCGTTCGGTTCACAGCGCGAAGGCTCCTCACCCCGCACTATGGGCTTCAACTGCCCCACCAAGGACGGCAGCTGACACTGCGGTACGTGAGGAGCCTTCTTTGTCCCGTATTCCTCGCTCTCCTCGGCGCGCCACACCCCGGCGCTATCTGATGTGCCCACCGGCACACTTCAAGGTCACGTACTCCATCAACCCCTGGATGGACCCCGCGAAACCGGTCGACGTCCCCCTGGCCATCGCCCAGTGGGAGGACCTGCGCGACCGGTACCGGGCCCTCGGCCACACCGTCGAGGAGCTCGTCCCCCGGCCCGACCTGCCGGACATGGTCTACGCGGCGAACGGCGCGACCGTCGTGGGCGGACGCGTGCTCGGCGCCCGCTTCGCCTACCGCGAGCGCGAGCGGGAGGCCGCGGCCCACCTGGAGTGGTTCCGCGCGCACGGCTTCACCGAGATCCACGAACCCGTCCACATCAACGAGGGCGAGGGCGACTTCGCCGTCACCGCCTCCTACGTCCTGGCGGGACGCGGCTTCCGGGCCAGCCCGCTCTCGCACGGCGAGGCGCAGGAGTTCTTCGGCCGCCCGGTGATCGGGCTCGACCTGGTCGACCCGCGCTACTACCACCTGGACACCGCGCTCGCCGTCCTCGACGACGCGGCGGACGACGTCGTCTACTACCCGCCCGCCTTCTCGCCCGGCAGCCGGTCGGTCCTGCGGCGCCTGTTCCCCGACGCGCTGATCGCCGAGGAGCCCGACGCCGTGGCGCTCGGGCTCAACGCCGTCTCCGACGGGCTCCACGTGCTCCTGCCGCAGGCCGCGGTGGGCCTCTTCGGGCCGCTGCGCGCCCGCGGCTACGAACCCATCGGCATGGATCTGAGCGAGCTGCTCAAGGGCGGCGGCAGCGTGAAGTGCTGCACACAGGAGCTGCGCGTCTAGCTCTTGTGCAGATCGGCCGGGCAGAGCCTGCGCGGCGCGTCGTCGCCCTTGAGGCGGGCGTCGACGCAGCCGCCGGGCAGCCCGTCGTACGCCTTGGTGCCGAAGTTGGCCGTGACGGTCAGCGTGCCCCCGCCGAACACCGTGCGCTGGACGGTGTTGGCGCCGTTCAGCCGCCGGTAGGAGGTGAGGGGCTCGGTGCCCGCGGCCTTGTGCAGCGGCTCGAAGTAGTTCTGCAAGGCGGCCAGTTCGGTGCCGTGCTGCTTCAGCGACTTGCCGTCGAGGACGTAGTTGAGGGGGGTGTTGTAGAGCATGGCGAGCAGAGCGCGGGTGGTCTTCTGCTTCGGCAGCTTCTCGTACGAGAGCTCCCAGCGCTCGGTGTTGACGAGGGAGCCGTGCAGCGCGGTCTCGTAGAGCGGGACGCGGTAGCGGGGGTCGTACATGGCCTTGGCCAGGTCGGCGGGGAGGTCGACCGGCTTGAAGAAGACGCCGGGCGCGGTCTCCGGGTAGTAGCCGCCCCACTTCTCGCGGTCCTTCTGGAGCTTCCACATGCCGTCGGCGACCGGCGTGCCCCCGCCGTGGTCGAAGGCCAGCGGCCCGTTCGCCCAGGGCTGGGCGGTCTCCGAGCCGAGGACGAGCCCGGTGTCCGCGATCCGCCGCATCCGCGCGAGGCGGTTCGCGCGGTCCTCGGCCCTGGTCATCCGGTGGCCCACGCCGTGGTCGCGGAAGAGTTCGCCGGTGGCGTCGACGTCGAGGAAGTAGCTGTCGGCGCCGTTGGCGACCATCGAACGGGTGCGGTCGGCGAGGTAGTGCCGACGGGGCTCGGCCCGCTCGAAGGCCTGGGAGCTGAGGTAGCAGCCGCGCCCGCCGAAGCCGGTCACCGGCTTGCCCTTGGCGTCGCGGACGCAGAAGTCGGGGTAGACGGTGCCGGGCCAGATCGCGTTCGGGGCGTCGGCGGTCCTGGGGTCCTGACCGTTGGCGAAGGAGTCGTAGGGCCCGGTCAGGTAGCCCGCCTTCTTCGCCGCGCGCACCGCGGCCCTGTCCGGGTAGGGCTTGCCGTCGTAGCCGAGCCACATCCGGTCGACGCCGAGCTTCTTGAGCTGCTCGATCCCATCGGCCTTGCGGGCGTCTCCCCAGGTGTAGGCGTGGAAGGCGCCGAGGAGCCGCCCCGTGGCGGGGTTCTTCGCGATCTTCCGCTTCAGGCTGCCGAGTCGGCCGCGCTCGGCGAGGTAGGAGCGGTAGTCGGCGGCGGGCGCGCCCGCGTTGCCGTCGGTCAGCGCGAAGGTGACGGAGTAGTCGCGGGTGCCCTCTCCGCCGTCGAAGGAGTGCTTCGCCGTGGCGCGCAGGCGGCCTCCCGGGGTGGTGAAGCCGAGGGTGGTGCCGATGTCGGTGGGGGTGAGGTAGCTGACGCCGGTCCTCCTGCCGAGGGAGTAGCCCCACAGCGGCAGGGTCAGGTCGGCGCCGACGTCGACGGTGCTGCCGCCGAGGCCGCCCTCGCCGGTGGTCCAGAAGGCGTCGTCGACGGGGATGTCCAGGCCTTCCCCGCGGGGCAGCTGGAGGGCCGAGGCGGCGGCGTCGGTGCCGGTGACGGGCCAGCTGACGGAGGTGTCGCGGTCCGACTCCAGCCGGAGGGAGAGGCGGCCGTGGTCGGTGCGGGCGGTGACGTCGATGCCGCGCTCGGGGTAGCTCCAGCGGGCCCCGCCCTTGCCGGTGCGGGTCACCGGGCCCGGCGCGCCGAGGTCGGTGCCGGAGGCGTCGGAGAGGGTGATGTCGCGGCCTTCGCGGGTGTGGGCGCGTACGGCGAGGGAGGCGGTGTCGACGACGGCCGTGCCGCCGTCGACGGCCAACTCGACCTCCTTGCCGTGCGGTTGCCCGGCGTCGGCCGTGAAGGCGTAGGTGGTGGCACCGGCCGCGACGACCGCCAGCGCGATGGACAGGGAGAGGAAACGTGTCTCCGACCGCCTGCGGGCGTGGCCTGGAGAACTGCTCTTGGTGGGCATGGAGAAACTGAATAGTCCCCGACTTTAAGAATCTTCTAAGATTGGGGGCAGTTCAGCCACCTGGCCGAGGACGTGCTAACAATACGGACGCACAGGTACGCATCCCGTCCAGTGCGAACGCATCACCACAACCAAACAGTTGGGTCCATTGGGGCCCTGGGGGAAGAAGAGGTATAGCGCAGTGAATCGCATGCGCACGTCCGCCGCAGTGCTGGCCACCGCGGGGGCACTCGCCGCCGGCCAGCTCGGACTCGCCGGTTCCGCTTCTGCGGCGAGCGGTCCGTCCGCCGTGCAGGCATCGCCGCGGGCCGCCGTCTCCGGCTGCCCGATCGACATCGTCTACCCGAAGCGCTTCTACTACGACGCGCACGGCAACGTCACCAACGGCGGCCTGTACTTCGGCATCAAGAGCAAGACCACGCGGAGCATCAAGAAGGTCACGTTCACGGTGACCAACACCAAGAACATCCGCTTCAAGAAGGCGACGCCGACGGGCGGCAAGATCACCCGCCGGACGACGCAGAGCGTCTCGGTCTACGACAAGAGCCTCGCGGGCAAGGCGAAGCTCGGCTTCAAGGTGCAGACGCGCCTGCTCAACACCCGCTCGTTCGGGGTGAAGTTCACCCTGCGCGGCACCGGCTGGAACTGCTCGGTCAACCAGGGGACCTGGGGACCGGCGTAGTCAGTCCGCTTCGGCGGGCCGGGGCGGCCACGCGTCGCCCCAGTCCGCGTCGCGGGCCGCGCGGTAGAGAGAACCGTGGCGCTTGGTCACGGTCTCTCTGCGCAGGGACTCCTCGGTCCCGCACAGGTCGAGGAGGACCTGGCCCTTGCGGATCTGCGGGCGGCGCACGACACGGGAGGGCGCGGGCCGCGGTTCGAAGCGGACCGCCGCGACATAGCCGAACTTCTCGTCCTCGTACGCCAGTGACCCGCCCTTGACCTGGCGGTGCAGGGACGACCTGCTGACCCGGGCGGAGAAGTGGCACCAGTCCGTGCCGGGCTCGATGGGGCAGGCGGCGCTGTGCGGGCAGGGCGCGGCGATCCGGAAGCCCGCCGCGATCAGCCGCTCGCGCGCCTCGATGATCCGCGCGTAGCCGTCGGGGGTGCCGGGCTCGATGACGACGACGGCCTGCGCGGCCGCGTCGGCCGCCGCGTCGACGACCGAGCGGCGGTCGCTCTCCGTCAGCTCCCCGAGGACGTACGACACCGTGACGAGATCGGTGCTCTCCATGGCGAGCGCCGCACCGATACGGGAGCGCTGCCAGCGCGCGGCCCTCAGCTGCGGCGCCGCTGCGGCCAGTTCACGCCCCAGGGCCAGCGCGGGCTCGGCCCAGTCGAGAACCGTCACGGGCCGCTCCCCCGCCCAGGTCTCCGCGACCGCCCAGGTCGCCGCGCCCGTCCCGCCGCCCACGTCCACGTGCCCGCCGGGCGCCCAGCCCTCGGGGGCCGCCTCCGCGAGGGCGGCGAGCGCCGCCCGTACCGCCTCGAAGGTCGCGGGCATCCGGTACGCGGCGTACGCGACGACGTCCGCGCGGTCGCGCAGGATCGGGGCGTCGGTCGGGGTGCGCCCCCGGTAGTTGGCGATCAGCCGGTCGACGGCCTGCCCCGCCTGCTTGGGCGGAAGGCCGTCCAGGAGCCCGGCGAGGGCGGTGCGCAGGGTCTCGGCCGGTGAGACGGGAAGGATCTGGGCGTTCACCCGGCGATTCTACGGGGGTGGGGCCCCGGCCCCGGCGCCCCGAAGGGGCGCGGGGAACCGCGCGAGCGACCGGAGCCGGCCGGCAGCCGCCGCGAGGCCGCACAGCGGCGGACACACCGGCGGACGCACCGGCTGGCGCCCGCAACCCCACGGGACCACACGGGACCACACGGGACCGCACCGGCCGGACGCACCGGCCAGGGGCACCCCGCCCCGCCTACCGCCCCCGCGCCGCACGGGCCAGCCGCGTGCCCGCCGCCGCGCGGGGCCCGCTGTCGGCGGCCTCGCGCCGGGGGTGCACCGTGTTCGCGAGCAGTACCAGGAACGTGTCCGTCGCCGGGTCGATGACCAGGGAGGTGCCGGTGAAGCCGGTGTGTCCGGCCGCGCCGCGGCCCGCAAGATCGCCCATGAACCAGGGCTGGTCGACGCGGAAGCCGAGGCCCGGCGCCGTCAGCATCAGCTCGACGAAGTCGGGGCCGAGGATGCGGGCCCTGCCGTAGCTGCCGCCGCACAGCAGCGTGCGGCAGAACACCGCCAGGTCGCGGGCGGTGGAGAAGAGGCCCGCGTGCCCGGCGACGCCGCCGAGCGCCCAGGCGTTCTCGTCGTGGACCGTGCCCCGCAGCATCCCGCGGTCGGCCTTGGCCCAGGGCCTTCGCTGGTCCTCCGTCGCGGCGGCCTCGGGGCACGGCCCGAAGCCGGTGGCGGTCATCCCGAGCGGCCTGGTGATGCCGTCCCGGACGAGGGCGTCGAGGGGGCGGCGGGTGAGGCGCTCGAGGACGCGCTGGAGCAGCAGCATGTTCAGGTCGGAGTAGACGTACGCGCCGGGCGCGGTGACCGGGGCCTCCTCGCGCAGGGCGGCGAGGCGCGCGGCGTCGTCGGGGAGGTCGTACAGCGGCAGCTCGGGCCGCAGCCCCGAGGTGTGGGTGAGCAGCTGGCGGACCGTGACGCCGTGCTCGGCGACGGCCGTGAACTCGGGGACGTACGCCCCGACGAGCGCGTCGATGCCGAGCGTGCCGCGCTCCAGCTGCTGGACGGCGGCCACCGTGGTGAAGAGCTTGGTGAGCGAGGCCAGATCGAAGGGGGTGGCGGGGCGCATCGGCACGCGCCATCCGTGGGGCAGCTCGACGCCGGTGCCGGTCTCCGGGTCGTACGAGGCGTAGCGCACCGCCCAGCCCGTCGCCTCCTGCGCCGCGATGACGGGGCCCCGGCCCACGGTGACCACCGCGCCCGCACACCAGGGGCGCGGCCCGCGGGTCAGGTCGCGCACCTCGGCGACGAGGTGGCCGATCTCGTCGGGGTCGAGGCCCGCCCGGTCCGGGGAGCCGGGGCGCAGGAGTCTGGGTGAGCTCAGTGGTCCGCCTCCTGCGCGGGCCTGTGCTGCCAGGGGCGGCACAGGCCGAGGAAGCAGACGATGGCCGCCACCGCGCAGACGAGCTGGACGACGGCCATCGGAACGGCCGTGTGCTCGCCCGCGATGCCGACGAGCGGCGAGGCGACCGCGCCGACGAGGAAGGAGGAGGTACCGAGCAGCGCGGAGGCGGAACCGGCGGCGTGCGGGGTGCGCATCAGCGCGAGGGACTGCGTGTTGGGCATGGTGACGCCCATCGACGACATGAGGACGAAGAGTCCGGCGGCGACGGGGAGGAGGCCGACGTCGCCGAAGACGCCCGCCGTCATGAGCAGGAGCGCCGTCGCGGCGACCGTGATCATCGCGAGGCCGACGGCGAGGACCTTGTCGAGGCCTACGCGGCCGACGAGGATCTTGCCGTTGAGCTGGCCCGCGGCGATCAGCCCGACGGAGTTGACGCCGAAGAGGAGGCTGAAGGTCTGCGGGGACGCGCCGTAGATCTCCTGGATCACGAAGGGTGAGGCGGAGATGTAGGCGAAGAGCGCGGCGAACGCGAAGCCGCCCGCGATCATGTAGCCGGCGAAGACGCGGTCGGCGAGGAGCGACCTCATGGTGCGCAGCGCCTCGACGGTGCCGCCGCTGTGCCGCTTCCCGGGGGCGAGGGTCTCGGGCAGCCGCCGCCACACCAGGAGGGTCAGCGCGGTGCCGACGACGGTGAGGACGAGGAAGATGCCCCGCCAGTCGGTGAAGCGCAGCACCTGGCCGCCGATGAGCGGGGCGGCGACGGGCGCGACTCCGGAGATCAGCATCAGGGTGGAGAAGAAGCGGGCCATCGCCATGCCGTCGTACAGGTCGCGGACGACGGCGCGGGCTATCACTATCCCGGCGGCTCCGGCGAGGCCCTGGAGCAGCCGGAAGCCGATGAGCAGCTCCGCGGTGGGTGCGAAGGCGCAGATCGCGGTGGCGAGTACGTAGACGAGCAGGCCGGTGAGGAGGGGCCGGCGGCGGCCCCACTTGTCGCTCATGGGGCCGACGACGAGCTGGCCGAGCGCCATGCCCATGAGGCAGGCGGTCAGGGTCAGCTGGACGGTGGCGGCCGGGGAGTGCAGGGCGTCGGTGACCTGCGGCAGGGCCGGCAGGTACATGTCCATGGAGAGCGCGGGGACGGCGGTGAGGCCGCCGAGGACGAGCGTGACGAGGGCTCCGGTACGGCGGAGGGCGGCGGGGCCGGGTGGCTCCGCCGCCTTGGTTTCCGGATGTGCCTGTGTGGCCTGCCCGAGCTCAGGCATCGCGCCCCTCCCAGTTGCTGCGTGTGCCCCTCCATCGTCGCAGCTGTGGGCTCCGCCCCGGTACGCGGTGTTCACGTGGCTCGGTCGATCACCGGCTTCGCCGGTTCGTCCTCAAGCGCCGGACGGGCTGGAACTACCCGGAGCGGCTATGCGGGCTTCAGGCCCGGGTCGCCCGCCTCCGTGACGAACGACGCGGCCGTCCTGATCGGTGCTCCCGGTGTCGTGACCGCCGAGACCGTCTTGAAGTCGGCCCGCGCGGAGTCGTGGCCGAGCGCGACCGTCACGTAGCCGCGGCGGCCGTTGTAGAACTTCAGGTGCGGGTTGGCCCTGGTGTACGTCTCCCAGTTGGCTGGCTTGTCCGCGCCGTCCTTGCCGCTCGCGATGGACGTGGCGACGATCTCGGTGCCGAGGGTCTTGGACGAGGGGTCGTCGAAGTCGGCCTTGATGTCGAAGGCGTAGCCGACGTGCACGTCGCCGGTGAGGACCATGAGGTTGTCCAGGTCCGCGGCCTTCGCGCCCGCGAGGACCCGCCGGCGGGAGGCGCGGTAGCCGTCCCAGGCGTCCATGGAGAGCTTCGCCTGCGCGTTGAGGTCGAGCTTGCGCTGGGAGAAGGTGACCTGCTGCGGGACGACGTTCCACAGGGCGCGCGAGCGCCGCCATCCGTCGATGAGCCAGCGCTCCTGGGTGGCGCCGGTGATGGTGCGGGCCGGGTCGTCCGACTCGGGCCCCGGGACGTGCGCACCGTCGCCGTACGCCTGGTCGGAGCGGTACTGCCGGGTGTCGAGGATGTCGAACTGGGCGAGGCGGCCCCACACCAGGCGCCGGTAGAGCTGCGCGTCGGGTCCGCTCGGCAGCTGCGGGCGGCGCAGCGGCTGGTTCTCCCAGTACGCGCGGTAGGCGGCGGCGCGGCGGAGCAGGAACTCGGCCGGCGGGTCGTCGTTCTCCGAGATGTCGTCGGCGTAGTTGTTCTCGGCCTCGTGGTCGTCCCAGGTGACGACGAAGGGGTGCGCGGCGTGCGCGGCGCGCAGATCGGGGTCGGACTTGTAGAGGGCGTACCGCAGGCGGTAGTCCTCCAGGTTCTGCGTCTCCTTGTTGAAGTGGGCGGGCAGCGTGCGGTCGGTGTAGTTGCGGGCGCCGCCGACGGAGTTCACGGCGTACTCGTAGAGGTAGTCGCCGAGGTGGAAGACGACGTCGACGTCGTCCTGCGCCAGGTGCTTGTACGCGGTGAAGTAGCCGTCGTGGTACGCCTGGCAGGAGACGGCGGCGAGGGTGAGGGCACCGGGGCGGCTGCCGGAGGCGGGCGCGGTGCGGGTGCGGCCCGTCTCGCTCACCCAGGTGCCCGTCCTGAAGCGGAAGTAGTAGGTGCGGCCCGCGGCGAGGTGCTCCGCCTCGACGTGCACGGTGTGGCTGAACTCGGGGTGCGCGGTGACCGTGCCGCGTCTGGCGACGTGCCGGAACCGGGCGTCGTGGGCGAGCTCCCACTGGACGGTGACGCGCTGCTGGGGCAGGCCGCCGCCGGGCTCGTAGGGGGCGGGTGCCAGGCGGGTCCAGAGCAGGACCGAGGAGGGCAGCGGGTCGCCGGACGCGACGCCGAGGGTGAAGGGGTTCTCGGTGATGCGGCGGGCGTCGAGCTCGGCCGCGCCCGCGACGCCCGCGGTGGGCAGGTTGGTGGCGAAGGCGAGCGCGGCGGCGGCGCCGGTGACGGTGAGGAAGCGACGGCGCCCCAGGTGACGGGCGGCGGCGCGGAGCTCGGGTGTGTGCTGCTGGCCTGCTGATGTCATGTTGGCCCTCCCCTGACTATTGGTGTCAACGTCATGCAAGTGGCGGGGGAAGACGCCAGCCTGTCGCGTACACAACACCCATATGGCGGGTGGGTGATGTCCGCGTGGCCACCCCTCCCGTACGCTGCGGGGCCATGAACGCTGAGCGAACTGCACCGCCGAGGACCGCCGTGGTGACCGGGGCCGGCTCGGGAATCGGCCGCTCCGTCGCCCTCGATCTGCTCGCCGCGGGCTGGTCGGTGGCGCTCGCGGGCCGCCGCACCGAGACGCTGGAGGAGACGGCCGCCCTCGCTTCGGCCGGGACGGGGGCCGGGGGCGGCGCCGTCCTGTGCGTACGGACGGACGTGTCGCGGCCCGAGGACGTGGCGGCGCTCTTCTCCCTGGTGCGCGAGCGCTTCGGGCGCCTTGACCTCCTTTTCAACAACGCCGGCACGTTCGGCCCCGGCGGCGTGCCCGTCGAGGAGCTGCCCTACGACGCCTGGCGGCACGTCGTCGACACCAACCTGAACGGCGCGTTCCTGTGCGCGCAGGCCGCCTTCCGGCAGATGAAGGAGCAGGACCCGCAGGGCGGGCGGATCATCAACAACGGGTCCGTCTCGGCCCATGCCCCGCGCCCGAACTCGGTGGCGTACACGGCGACGAAGCACGCCCTGACCGGCCTCACGAAGTCGCTCTCCCTGGACGGCAGGCCGTACCGGATCGCCGTCGGGCAGATCGACATCGGCAACGCCGCGACCGACATGACCGAGCGCATGCAGTCCGGCATCCTCCAGGCCAACGGGCAGCTGGCGAGCGAGCCGGTGATGGACGTCGCCGATGTGGCGCGCACGGTGCGTCACATGGCGGAGCTGCCGCTGGAGGCGAACGTGCAGTTCGCGACGGTGCTCGCGACCAACATGCCGTACGTCGGGCGCGGCTGACGTTCCGAAGGGCGAGGGGTGGCGCGTGGTGGCGCGCGCTCGGCGCATACGAGCGGTGAGTGCGGGCGGCCGAGATCTGCACAAGTGGAATTGGAGCTACCGCGGCAGATCAGGCCAGTAGGCCCCGTATGCTCAGCAACTCTCCACGAGAACTTCACACTTGGAGCACTCCTTGCGCATACGCAACGCCGCCCCCGCCGTCCTCGCCGCCACCGCCCTGTCGGTGTCGCTGCTCGCCGCGTCCCCCGCTTCGGCGGCGACCGTGCGCCACCAGGGCGGACTGCACCTCGCCTACATCCAGTACGACAGCCCGGGCCGGGACAACCGCTCGAACTCGTCGCTGAACGCGGAGTGGGTGAACATCCACAACAGCAGCCGCTCGGCGCTCCAGCTCAAGGGCTACAAGCTGAAGGACAACACCGGCTACACGTACACCTTCGGCAGCTACAAGATCGGCGCGGGCAAGACCGTCAAGGTCCGCACCGGCAAGGGCCGTGACGCCTCCGGCGTGCGCTACTGGGGCCGCGGCAACTACGTCTGGAACAACACCGGCGACAAGGCGCGCCTGCTCAGGCCGAGCGGCTCGCAGCTGGACTCCTGCTCGTGGTCGCGCCTCGGCTCCGGGTCCCAGAACTGCCACTGACCCCTCTCGGTTCGAGGTGATCATGCCGCCCGTCACCCGGACGGACCCGCGGGCCGGGTGACGGAGGCGAGTCCGGTGGACGGTGGAGGCGACGCAACCGCCACCCCGCCGAGGGTCGAAACCGGGAGTTCCCCCATGGCCACCTGCTCGTGTCCGGACCGACGTGACCTCGGACTGCTGCTGCTCCGGGCGGGGACAGGATCGGTGCTCGCCGCGCACGGCGCCCAGAAGCTCTTCGGCTGGTTCGGCGGCGGCGGCATCGAGGGCACCGGCGCCTTCATGGAGTCCATCGGGTACGCGCCCGGCAAGCGGAACGCCGTCATGGCCGGGCTCGCCGAGGCCGGCGGCGGCGCGCTGCTCGCCCTCGGCCTCGCGACACCCGCGGCGGGCGCGGCGGCGGCGGGCGCGATGGCGGGCGCCGTGGCCGTGCACACGCCGCACGGGTTCTTCAGTCAGGGCGGCGGCTACGAGTACCCGGCGTTCCTCGGCATGGTCGCCGGGGCCCTCGCCGTGACGGGCCCGGGCCGCCACTCCGTCGACCACGCGCTCGGCCACCGGCTCGACCGCGGCTGGATGGTGCCCGCAGCGCTCGCGGGTACGGCGGTCGGGGTGCTCGCGACGCTGGCGGCCAGAAGGAAGAACGTCCGCGCGGCGGACGGGGGGAACGAGGCGTCCGGGCAGTGACGCGCGGCCGTCTCGCCCGCCGCGCGACCGCCGTGGCAGGCTGCGGCCCATGGACGACGATCAGCAGGGCGCGCAGGACACCCGTCAGGACCCGTGGGACACCGTCGACCGCCTCTGCGCATGGCTCGACTCCCAGAACCGGCGGGCACCTCAAGAGGCGCTGCTCCTGCGGATGCTGAAGCTGTCCGAGGAGGTCGGCGAGGTCGCGCAGGCGGTCATCGGCGCCACCGGCCAGAACCCGCGCAAGGGCACCAGCCACACCTGGGACGACGTGCAGGCCGAGCTCTGCGACGTCATCGTCACGGCCATGGTCGCCCTGCGCACGCTCACCCCGGACGCGGCGGACGTGCTGGCGGCCCATCTGCGCCGCGTCGACGAGCGCCCCAAAACCCCTTTGCCGCCCGCCGTGTGAACCGCATAGCGTCGCCGCACATGACCACCACCTCTGATCATCCGCCGCGGCTCACCCGCCTCACCTTCCACGGCCCGCTCTCCGAGGCCCGGGCGCACAAAATCGTCGGTCGGCTGGCGGCGGCCGGCCCCCGCACGGTGCTCGATCTGGGCTGCGGCTGGGGCGAGTTGATGCTCCGCGTCCTGGCAGCCGTCCCCGCGGCCACCGGCGTCGGCGTCGACCTCAAGGCCGAGGACCTGGACCGTGGCCGCGCGGCCGCGGGGGAGCGCGGCATCGGCGAGCGGGTCGTCTTCGCCGAGGAATCGGCGACGGACACCGGACGCGGACCCGCCGACCTCGTCCTGTGCCTCAGCTCCAGCCACGCCCTCAGCACCGCGACACCGCCGCAGGCGACCGTCGAGGCGCTGCGGGAGCTGCGCCGCCTGGTCAACCCGGGCGGCCGGGTACTGCTCGGCGAGGGCTTCTGGCAGCGCGAGCCCACCGCGAAGGAGCTGGCCGCGATGTGGCCGGACGCCGACGCAGGCGAGTTCCTGCCCCTCGGCGGCCTGGTGGACGCCGCGGTCGAGGCCGGTTTCCGGCCGCTGTGGGTGGAGACGGCGAGCGAACAGGAGTGGGAGGAGTTCGAGTCGGGCTACCGCTGCGACGTCGAGGAGTGGCTGGCCTCGCACGCCGGCCACCCGCTGGCCGCCGAGACCCGCGCCCGCGTCGACGCCCAGCGTTCGTCCTGGCTGCACGGCTATCGCGGGGTGCTCGGCATCGCGTATCTGACGTTGGTGCCGGTCGGCTGAGAGCCTGTCTTTGAGGCGCTCTTACGGCTGCGTGCCGAACCACGTCTCGGCGAGCGCGTCGAGGGTCGGCTCGGGCGGGGCGGGCAGCTCCCGCAGGTACCAGGGCAGGTTGCTGTACACGTGCAGCAGGGTGTACGCGAGGAGTCGGCGCGGGTCGAACGTCCTGCCGTACGCCTTCATGAAGCGGTCGAGCAGTCCCGGCTCGGCGCGGGTGACGAAGAGGCCGACGCCCACGAAGTCGTACGCCCTGTCGCCGATCATGGCGGGCTCGAAGTCGAAGAGCCCGGTGAGCCGCCAGCCGTCGGCCGGGTCGACGAGCAGGTGCTGGCGCATGAACTCGGTGTGCAGGAGCACGGGCCGGCGCAACGTCTCGTCGTCGGGCGGCGCGGCGGCGTCCAGGAAGCCGGGTATCTGCGCCAGCCAGTGCTCCGCGAGGCCGCGCTCCCGCTGCCGGCCGACCGCGGCCGCGCGGCGGGCCTCGACGAACGCGCCCCAGTCGCCGGGCCCGAGGACGCCGGTGAGCGGTCCGGGGTCGAGCGCGTGCAGCGCGGCGAGCGCTTCGGCGGCGTCGGTGACGATCCGCTCCCGGTCGGCGCGCGGGATGCGCGGCCAGGCGACGGCGAGGTCCTCGCCGGGCAGCCGGGACATCAGGATGTAGTGCCAGCCGCTGTCGTACGTTCCCGAACCGTGCAGCCGGGGGGTGGGGACGGGGAGGCGGCCCTCGACATGGCTCAGTACGCGGGCCTCGGCGACGCCGTCCTGGGCGGCCGTGCCGGGGAAGAGCTTCAGCACGTGCTCGTCGCCCACGGCGTAGACCGGCTGGGAGCCTTCGGGGAAGCGGGTCAAGGGTGCGCCGGCCAGCCCGAGCCGGGCGCACAGGTCCTCGGCGGCGGGCCGCATCACCCCCTCGTCGTCGACGACGCGGTCCCACTCCTCGTCCGTGTGCACCTCAGGCAGCATGATCGCGACCGTAGCGGCTGCCAGGGCGGGGCCGCGAGCGAGTTTCGACGTGCGGTGCGCGGTCCGCGGGCGTCGGTCGGTGGTGCCCCCGTACCCCGTGCCGCCCCCGTACCCCCGTACGGCGACGGGGGCACCGCTGGTCCCCTGGCCTCGCCCGCTACCGTCCCAGCGCCTCCCCCACCTCCCTCGCCAGCAGTTCGACGTACGTGGCCGTCCAGGCCTCGACCGTGGCGCGGTCCCACAGGTCGGTCGAGTACTCCAGGTATCCGGAGAGCACGTCGCCCGTCGGGATCAGACCGAAGTTGAACTCGGAGCGCGCCCCCGGCACCGCGAGGTCCTCGACCGCCGTGGTCACGCCCGGCAGCTCGACCTCCGTCTCCAGCGAGCTCTGGTACTGGAAGCCGAGCGGCAGCCGGTCGGGGATCTCGGTGCCGAGCCGCGCGCTCACCCCGGTCGCCACCGCGCGAAGCGGCGCGGCGTGGTCGATGGCCCCGACCGCGGCACGCGCCACCTGGTCGACCAGCGCCCCGAACGACGCGGCGGCGCCGCCCCGGATCCGCAGCGTGAAGGACGACACCGTGCAGGCCGCGAGCGCCTCGAACGCGCGCCGCTCGCGGTTGGCGTGGGAGATGCCGAGCACGACGTCCGGCTCGTCGCCCACCTCCGCGACGAGCCGCGCGAACGCCGCCGCCGTCACCACGAAGGGCGTCGTACGGTGCCGTCGCGCCAGCGCCTCCACATCGGCGCGGGTGGCCCCGTCCACGGTGAACAGCACCACGTCGCCCGCCCCGCTCAGCTCGGCCGGACGGGTCCTGTCCAGGGGCAGCGGCATGTCGAAGCGGGCGCCGTCCAGCTCGCGCGCCCAGTGGTCGACCAGGCGCCCCTTGTCCTGTGTACGGCTCTGCTCGCGCTGCCAGCGCGCGTAATCGCCGGGCTGCGGCACCTGTTCCGAAAGGCCGTGCGGGGTGCCGGTGACCGCCGCCCGGTACAGCGCGGCCAGCTCGCGCAGCAGGACGCTGACCGACCAGCCGTCGCAGGACGCGTGGTGCAGGACGAAGAGCAGCACCCACCGGTCGGGGCCCGTGCGCAGCAGGCGCAGGACCGGGGCGAGCTCGGCCTCGATGTCGAAGGGGACCGCGGCCGTCTCCGCGGCCACGCGCTCCGCCGCCTCCTCGGCCGTCTCTGCGGTGGCGGACGCGCCGCGGCGTGCGACGAGATCCTCCTCCGGCAGCTCCACCGGCCGGGGGCGCAACGCCTCCTGCCACCACTGCCCACCGTCCGCCACGAAGCGGGTGCGCAACGCCTCGTGCCGCGCGAGAAGTTGACCGAGCGCGGTGCGCAGGGCCGGTACGTCGAGGGCTCCCGTCAGGGTGAGCCGCATCGCCACGTTGTAGATCTGCGGGCGGGGGTGCGTCCGGTGGCGGGTGATGAAGGCGGCCTGCTGGGCGGTGACGGGGGCGCGACCGACGACGACATCGCCGTCGTCCGTCTCGCTCCGGCCCTCGTCGGTGTCCCTGCCGACGCCTTCGCCTCCGTCCCTGCCGACGCCTTCGCCTCCGTCCCTGTCGATGCCCTCGCCGAGGTCCTTCGCGAGGTGTGCCGCCATCGCCCGCAGGCCCGGCTCCTCGTAGAAGCGCGCGACGGGGTACTCCGTGCCGAACTCCTCGCGTACCCCGTTCGCCAGGCGGATCGCCGTGAGGGAGTGCCCACCCAGCTCGAAGAACGAGGCGCCGGAGCCGATCGCGGCCTCGTCCACCCCGAACTCGCGGGCCCACAACCGCTTCAGCCGCGCCTCGATGTCGCGCGCCGGGCGCACCGGCACCGTGGTTCCCGTAACGGCGGCCGACGTCGCGGTGGTCAGGGAAGGTGCGGGGAGCGCGCTCCTGTCCACCTTGCCGTTGGCGGACAGCGGAAGCTCGGGCAGTACGGTCCAGGCGTGTGGCACCAGGTGGTCCGGCAGCCGCGCCGCCAGCTCCGCCGTCAGCCGGTCGGCGAGTTCCTGCCCCTGACCCGTGGCGGCCCGCGCGGGCACGACGTAGGCGGCGAGGCCGGCTTCCCCGCGCCGGTCGCGGCGGCCCAGGACGAGCGCCTCGCGGACCTCCGCCAGGGAGCGGAGAGCGCGCGACACCTCCTCCGGTTCGACGCGGTGGCCCCGGATCTTGACCTGGTCGTCGGCCCGGCCACGGAACTCCAGCGCCCCGTCCGCCGTCCAGCACACCAGGTCGCCGGTGCGGTACATGCGCCCCTCGGCGCCCAGCGGATCGTCGACGAAGCGCTCCGCCGTCAGGTCGGGCCTGCCCAGGTAGCCGGTGGCCACGCCGGGACCGCCGACGTACAGCTCCCCGACCTGACCGGCGGACACCTCACGCCCGTGCGCGTCGAGCACGCGCAGCGTGACGTTGTCCACGGGGCGCCCGATCGGGATCGGTTCCGCGGTGGCGCGCGGCTCCACGGTCGCGACCGTGCAGAGCACCGTCACCTCGGTGGGGCCGTAGACGTTCACCGTCTCGTACGGGGTGCCGGGGCGCGGGCGGGTGCGCAGGACGTCGCCGCCCAGCAACAAGTGCCGCAGCGGCGGCTGTTGGCGCTCCGGGAGGGTGAGGACGGCCTCGCCGAGTGCGGTCGGCAGAATGGAGAAGCCGATCCGCCGATCCGCGTACCAGCGGGCCAGCGCGGCCGGGTCCTTGCGGACCGTGTCGTCGGCCACGACGACCGTGCCGCCCGCGGTCAGCGCGGGCCAGATCTCCAGCGCGGCGGCGTCGAAGCCCTGGCTGCAGACGGCCGCGCTGCGGTCGTCCGCGGTGAAACCGAAGCGCTCGTGGTGCCACTGGCAGAGGTCCACGACGGCCCGGTGCGGGACGGCGACGCCCTTGGGGACGCCGGTGCTGCCGGAGGTGTAGATGGCGAAACAGAGGGAGTCGGGGCCGTGGGACGGTGCGGGGGCCGGGGTGTCCACCGGTGCGGTGGGTGCCTTTGGGGTGGGTGCCTTTGGGGTGGGTGCCGCGTCGACGTCGATCACGACGGTACCGGGCGGTGGCGTCGGCCGCGCGTCCGTGGCTGCGTCGTCGCCCACCACCAGGACCCGGGCGCCGCTCTCGGCGAGGACGGTCTCGGCCCGCGCCCTGCCGTGGGCGGGGTCCAACGGCACGTATCCGCGCCCGGACTTGAGAGCCGCGAGCATGGCGACGACCAGGTCGGCGCCGCGCGGCAGCCACAGGGCGGCCGGGCCCTCGCCGCCGCCGACGGCACGCAGCACCTGCGCGAGCCGCTCGGCACGGGCGACCAACTCCCCGTACGACAGCTCCACTTCGCCGCTGACGACGGCGGTACGGTCCGGGGCGACCTCGGCCCACCGCGACGCCAGCGCGTCGACGGTGCTGCGGGTCCGCTGCCGGACCGGGCCGCGCCGCCATTCCCGCGGCACCGCTGCCGGGGCGGCGTCGACGTACCCCACCGCCTCCGCGAGCACGTCACGGAACGTCCCGAAGAGCGCGTCGACCGTCGCCTCGTCGAAGAGGTCGGTGTGGTACTCCAGGTGGCAGCGGATGCCGTCGGGCTGGTCGGTGAAGTACACGCTGAGGTCCGTCAGCGCCTTGTCGGGCCCCGAGTCGAGCGGCGTCGACCGCACGCCGGGCAGATCGAAACGGAAGGGGTCGCCCGGCTCGAACTCGGCGAGCGTCTGAAAGACGGGCGTCCGGTCGAGCGTACGGGGCGGCGCGAGCTCCCGCACGACCGCCTCGAAGGGCACACCGGCATGGTCGTACGCGTCCAGGGCGACCCCGCGCACCCGGTCGAGGAGCGTGCCGAAGTCCGGGTCGCCGGAGAGGTCGACGCGCAGGGCCAGGGTGTTGACGAAGAAGCCGACCACGTCCTCGTACTCCGGCGTGCGGTCGGACATCGGGGTGCCGATGACGAGGTCGTCCTGACCGGTGACGCGGTGCAGCGCGGCCG
This sequence comes from Streptomyces sp. NPDC058284, assembly GCF_042881135.1. Taxonomy (NCBI): domain Bacteria; kingdom Bacillati; phylum Actinomycetota; class Actinomycetes; order Kitasatosporales; family Streptomycetaceae; genus Streptomyces; species Streptomyces sp. NPDC058284. Next base: position 144,036 of record NZ_JBHVYE010000007.1, on the reverse strand, counting down.
CGTATCCGGCGAGCAGGGTCATGAAGAGGGTGCTGCGCCGCTCCCGGCCGAACCGCCTGACCCGGTCGGACAGTTCGGGGTCCAGGGTGCGGAACAGGGCGCGGCCGTGGGACGTGAGCACGGCGGGCCTCGGGCGGTCGGTGGGCAGCGCCAGGACGGGCAGGCCGCCGGCGAGGGTCTTCTTCCAGTACGCGAGGTCGTCGGCCGCCTTCGGGCCGTCGAGCGAGCCGAGCTGGGCGCGGGCGTGATCGGCGTACGTACGGGTGAGGGCAGGGAGGTCCGCGGCCGGTGCGCCCGGCAGCCGCGCGCGGTAGAGGGCGGAGATGTCGCGGGCGAGCACGGCGGCCGATGCCGCGTCCATCACGATGTGGTGCAGGGACAGGACGAGGACGTGCCGGGTCGCGCCGAGGCGGACGAGGCGTGTGACGAACAGCGGGCCTTCCGCCAGGTCGAAGCGGCGCTCGCTCTCGGCCCTGAGGACGTCGGCGACGGGGCCGTCTGCGCCGGGGTCCGCGCCTGCGCCTGCGCCTGCGCCTGTGCCTGTGCCGTCGACAAGCTCGAAGTCGATGGGGCCCGGGGCCCGGGTGAACTGGCGTGGTTCACCCGCCACTTCACGGAACACGGTGCGCAGCTGCTCGTGCCGGGCGGCCAGCGCGTCCAGGGCCGAGCGCAGCGCGGCGACGTCCAGCGGGCCTTCGAACTCGATGGCCTTGGTCTCGTTGTACGCGGTGCGGCCGGGCAGCATGCGCTCCAGGAACCAGACGCGCTGCTGGGCCGGCGAGAGAGGTGCGCCGCTCACCTCCGCTCCCCCACTGCGCACCGGCACCGGCAGCGGCGCCGGAACCGACTCCGGCTCCGGCTCCGGCTCGTATCCGCGGCGCAGTCCGTCGAAGTGGGTCAGACCCTCGCGCAGCGCCGCCGGGGCGACGCCGAAGTCGACGAGGCCGACGATCTCGTCGGCGCCCGCCGCGTGCACCGCGTCCACGACGGGCCGCACGCTCTCGGGGCTGCCGATCAGGGCCCGCTGGTCGCAGTAGCGGTCGTAGGCGCGGCGGAAGACCACGTCCAGGTCGTCCTCGGTCATCGCCGACAGGTCGACCCGGTGGCCGAGGCTGTTGGCGACGTTGCCGAAGAGCGACAGGGACGAGCGCATGTACCGGGCCAGCGGCTCGCGCGCATCGGCGCGGGCCGCCGCGTGGTCCTCGGCGAGGTAGGTGTGCAGCAGCACGGCCACGTGCCCGGCGTCCGGGTCCAGGCCGCAGGCGGCGCGCGTGCGGCGGTAGAGCGCGACGTTCTCGTGGAGCTGTTCGACGCCCTGGGTCATGAGGTTGGTGACGATGCCCAGGTCGTGGCGTGCGGCCAGCTCGTACGACGCGGGATTGCCGACGACCGCCGTGTACATCGGCGGGGCGTCCTGGACGGGCCGGGGGAACAGCCGCAGGTCGCTCTCGCCGTCCCCCGTGGCGCGGCGCACGGGCTCGCCCCGCCACAACTGCCGTACCTCGGCGACCTGTTCGTACATCTTCTCCTTGTGGCAGCCGAAGCGCCCGGGGAAGAAGACGAAGTCGTCGGCGTTCCAGCCGCTCGCGCAGCCGATGCCGATCCGGCCGCCGGAGAGGTTGTCGACCATCGACCACTCTTCGGCGACGCGGATCGGGTCGTGCAGCGGCAGCACCACGGAGCCCGCGTTGATGCGGATGCGGGAGGTCTCGCGGGCGAGCGCGGCGGCGAGCACGACGGGGTTGGGGAAGAGGCCGCCGAAGGAGTGGAAGTGCCGTTCGGGGATCCACAGGGAGTGGAAGCCGTTGCGGTCGGCGAACCGGGCCGTCTCCAGGAGGTGGTCGTACTTGCCGTGGCGGGGCGCCGCGCCGTCCTGCGGGTAGTCGCCGAAGAAGTAGACGCCGAAGTCGAGGGTGCGGGGGCCCTGACGGGTGGGTCGGCGGCTCTCCGGCGCCGGCTGCGGCTCCCGCGTCGGTCCGGCCTGCGGCTCCCGCGTCGGTCCGGCCTTCGGCTCGGGCCGCGGCTCCCGCTTCGGGTCCGTCCGGGCGGCGACCGCCGCTGCCCCGTTCCACGCCATGGCCTTCACCGGCGCCTTCACCGGCGCTCTCACCGGCCTTCTCACCGGCCTTCTCACCGGCGCCTTCGGTACTCCGAGGGAGAATCCCGCCGCACGCAGCTCCCGCAGCGAGTCCTTCACCGCGTCCACGATGAACTCCACGTCGCTGTCGGAGTGTTCGGTGGACAGGAAGAAGTTGCGCCACTCCCACACGTGCACGCCGCGCAGCATGAGGTGGTGGTAGAGCAGCTCCATGTCGGCCCGGTGCTCGAAGCGGAACATCGAGCCGAAGTGGCTCATGCTCAGGGCGAATCCCTCGGCCTCGAAGAAGGCGTTGAGGGTGGCGGCCAGTTCGTCCGTACGGGCGTTCAGGCGCTCCTGAAGGTGCGGGCTGTGCTCCTTGAGGTGGGACAGTACGGCGCGGGTGGCGACCATGGACACCGGGTGCTGGATGTAGGTGCCGCCGAAGAACGTGGTGTCGGCCGCCGGATAGCTGTCGTCGCCGTAGTTCCAGTGGCCGCCGTCGATGCCGTCCATGATGTCGGCCCGGCCCGCGACGGCTCCGATGGGGAAGCCGCCGCCGAGCAGTTTGCCGTACGTGGCGAGGTCGGGCGTCACGCCGTAGAGCTCCTGGGCGCCGCGCGGGGCGGGGCGGAAGCCGGTCAGCATCTCGTCGAAGAGCAGCACGATGCCGTGGCGCCGGGTCAGCTCGCGCAGCCGCCGTACGAAGTCGGCCGGCTGGAGCGACGGGTGGCGGCTCTGCACCGGCTCCACGACGACCGCGGCGATGTCGGCGGCCTGCTGCTCGATGACGGCGAGGCTCTCCTCGCCGCCGTACGGCAGGACGAGCAGGTCGGCGACGGCGTTGGCCGGGATGCCCGCGGACATCGGGACGGTGGTGGGTCCTTCGCCGCCGGTGCGCGGGGAGCGGCCGAGGACGTTGTCATTGTGCCCGTGGTAGGCGCCCTCGAACGTGATGATGCGGGAGCGGCCCGTGGCGGCGCGGGCGAGCCGGATCGCCGCGGAGTTCGCCTCCGTACCGGAGTTGGCGAAGGCCACCCGCTCCATGCCGGTCAGCTCGGCGAGCAACTCGGCGGCCTCGCCGGTCTCCACGGTGCGCGGGCCGAGCTGGATGCCGCGCGAGAGGTGCTCGCGGACCGCCTCGGTGACGAAGGCGGGCTCGTGGCCGAAGAGCAGGACGCCGAAGCCCATGGTGATGTCGACGTAGCGGTTGCCGTCGATGTCCTCGAGCGACGAGCCGCGCGCCCGCCGCCCCGCGATGGGGTACAGCATCTCCTTCGTACTGCTGCGGAACCCGACCGCGGCCCTGCTGTCGGCGAGCACGCGGCGGTAGCGCTGGGCGATGCTCTTCGAGGTGGGCGTCTTGGCGGTGTAGCGGCGCACCAGGTCGTCGAGGTGGGCCCGCTGCGTCTCGGACGCGTCGCCGCGGAGCATGCCGGAGCCCCTGGAGACTTCGAGGCGCGGCCCGTGCTGGGCCGGGCGGGGCGCGGCGGTCTCCTGCTCCGCCCCGCCCAGCTGCCGGGTGATGCGCCGTGAAAGCTCGGCCATCGCGGCGAGGTCGGCGTCGACGGCCCCGGAGAGGGAGCGGCCGACGGATTCGGTGCCGGTCACCGGCCCGCCTCGACGTCGGCGGCCAGGTGGGCGGACGCGGCCTGAGTGGCCTGCGCGGTCTGTACGGCTTGTGTGGCCTGCGAGGTCTGTGCCGCCAGCAACTGGCTCAGCTGGCCCATCAGTTGCAGCTGCATCTGCGAGAGCTGGTGGACCTGGCGTACGAGGTCCTCCACTTCGCGGCGCGTCGCGTACTCGACGGGGGCCGGGGCGGGGGCGGGAACGGGGGCGGTCGGGGCCTGAGCGGACACCGGTACCGGTGCGCCGTACACGGGCGCGGGATCCCGGGCGGGTGGCACTGCGGGCGCGAGTTGTGCGGGCGGTGCGGGGGCGGCAGCCGGGACAGTGGGAGCCGCAGCGGAGCGAGTCGGGGCAGCGGGAGCCGGGGCGGAGCGAGTCGGGGCAGCGGGAGCCGGGGCGGAGCGAGTCGGGGCAGCGGGAGTCGGCACAGCGCCCGGCTCCGGCTCCGGCTCCGGAGCCGCCGACGCCACCCCACCCCCCATCTTCCCCACGATGACCAGCGCCAGCCCCTTCGCCGAGCCCGCCTCCTCGAAGAGTTCCCGCATCGACACCTTGACCTGGTGCTCCTCCTCCAGCTCCCGGAGCACGCCGATCATTTGCAGCGAGTCCGCGCCGAGATCGAAGAAGGAGGCCTCCTCGGCAATCTCGCTCGTGTCGTAGCTGAGGTGCTTCGCGGTGACCTTGATGATGTGCTGGAGCACGCGCTCGACCGCTGCCTCGTCCTGTGCCACTTCCGCCCCATCCCTTGCCGCTCGTACGTGTACGGGTTGTTCCGACCGGGGAAGGTGGTTCTCCGGCCCTGTCCAGTAGTCCTTGTGCTGGAACCGGTATCCGGGCAGCGGAATACGGCGTCCCGCCCCGCCCATGAACGGCCGCCAGTCCACCGGCGCACCCGCCCGGTACAGTCCGGCGACCGCGTCCCACAGCGGTTCGAGCCCGGCGCCGCGCCGCAGTGACGGGTGGGCCGCCCGGCCCGGTACCGCCCTCCGGGCCAGTCCGCTGAGCGTCGTGTGCGGGCCGATCTCGACCAGTGCGCCCACGCCGTCGTACGACGACGCCCCCACCTCGTGAAGGACGTCGGCGAAGCGGACAGGGTCGCGTGTCTGCCGTACGAAGTAGTCGGCGTCCGGCGCCCATCCGGCGGGCCGGGTGCGCCCGTCGAGGCCGCTCACGAACGGCACGCGCACCGGACGCGGGCCGATGTCGGCCACCAGCTCCCGCAGGCCGTCGAGGACCGGGTCCATGAGGGCGGTGTGGAAGGCGTGCCGCACCGGCAACTCCCGCGCGTGCACGCCGCGTTCGGCGAGGATCACGTCCAGCCGCTCCATGGCGGCGGCGGGCCCCGCGAGCACCTGACTCCGCTCGCCGTTCGTGACGGCGAGCTCCACGCCGGGCACCTCGGCGGCCAGCTCCTGTGCCTCCCGCACCCGTGTCGGCACCGCGACCATCGCGCCCGGCGCGCACCGGCGCCGCATGAGCCGGCCGCGCCCGGCGGCGAGGCGAAGCCCGTCCTCGGCGGACAGCGCCCCCGCCGCGTACAGCGCGCCGAGCTCCCCCACGCTGTGCCCTGCCACCACGCCCGGCTCGATCCCGGCCTCGCGCCACAGGCGGACGAGCGCGCACTGCAACGCGAAGAGCGCGGGCTGCGCGACCTCGGTGTCCCACACCGGCTCCCCGCCCCCGGGGCCGTGCGGCGGGCCGAGCAGCGGGCCGAGGAGGCTGCCGCCGCCGGACAGCTCGGCGAACTGCCGCTCGCAGGCGTCCAGAACCTCGCGTACGACGGGAAAGCGCTCGTGGAGGGCGCGGGCCGCGCCCCGGTGGAGGCTTCCCTGCCCCGTGAAGAGGAACCCGGCGCCGGCACCGCCCGCACGGCTGGGCGGCTGCTGTGCGAGCCAGTCGTCGAGGGCGCCGGTGAGCGCGGCGACGGTGTCGCCCCGTACCGCGAGCCGGTGCCTGCGGTGGGCGCGGCCGAGGGCCAGCGTGGTCACGAGGTCCGCGGGGTGGGTGCCGGGGTGCGCGCGCAGGTGGTCGCGCAGGGCACCGGCGTTGTCGGCGAGGGCCGCCTCGGTGTGGCCGGAGAGCACGAGGACGCCCGGGGGCGGCGGCGCGTCGGCCGGGCGGGGCGCGGGCTCGGGGGCCTCTTCAAGTACGACGTGGACGTTCGTGCCGCCGACGCCGAAGGAGCTGACGCAGGCCCGGCGCGGCACCTCGCCCGTCGGCCACGGCCGCGCGGCTTCCGGTATGTAGAAGGGGCTGGCCGCGAGGTCGAGGGCGGGGTTGGGTCGGCGGAAGTTGGCCATCGGCGGGATGACGCCGTGCCGCAGGACGAGGAGGGTCTTGACCAGGCTCGCGAGGCCCGAACAGACGTCGAGGTGACCGATGTTGGCCTTGACCGAGCCGAGCGCGCAGTAGCCCGTGCGGTCGGTGTCGGCGCGGAACGCGGCGGTGGCGCCCTCGAACTCGATCGGGTCGCCCTTGAACGTGCCGGTCCCGTGCGTCTCCAGATAGCCGACCGTGCCCGCGTCGACGCCCGCGCGCCGCAGGGCGCGGCGGATCGCGTCCCGCTGCCCGGCCGCGCTGGGCGCGCTGAACGCCTTCTTGTCCGCACCGTCGTTGTTGACGCCCCAGCCCCGGATGACGCCGTGGATGTGGTCGCCGTCGGCGACGGCCAGGTCGAGGCGCTTGAGTACGACCGCCACGACGCCGGTGCCGCCGACCGTGCCGTCCGCGTCGGCGTCGAAGGGCCGCAGGTAGCCGCTCTTGGAGAGGATGGAGCCCTTGACGTACTGGTAGCCGAGTACCTGCGGCACGTGGAGGGCGGTGGCTCCGGCGACAGCGATGTCACAGTCACCGCCGACGACCGACTGCGCCGCCAGCTGGACCGCGGTGAGCGAACTGGAGCACGCCGTCTGGACGTTGACGGCGGGCCCGGTCAGGCCGAGGCGGTACGCGGCCCGGTTGGCGGTGAAGTCGGCGAAGTTGCCGATGGTGACCTGCAGTCCGGCGACCCAGTCCGCGATGCCGCCCCGCAGGACGTTGTTCTGGAGGTAGCTCTGGAGGGAGTAGAGATGGTAGCCGGTGCTGGCGTACACCCCGACGTCGGCGCCCGCCTCCGCGCCACCCTGCCCGCCACCCTTCCCGCCGCCCGCGTACCCGGCGTCCTCCAGCGCGTGGTGCACGCACTCCAGGAACAGCCGGTGCTGCGGGTCGGTGATCCGGGCCTCGTGCGCGCTCATCCCGAAGAAGCCCGCGTCGAACCCGGCGATGCCGTCGAGGATTCCGCTCGCCCCGACGAACTCCTCGGCCCGGTACCGCTCTTCGGGGATTCCGGCGGCGGCGAGCTCGGCGTCGGTGAAGCGGCGGATGCGGTCGGCGCCGTCGCGGATCGTGCGCCAGAACTCCTCCCTGGTGTCGGCCCCGGGCAGCCGGAAGGACATCCCGACGACGGCTACGGCGTCACGCTCGCTCATCGCGCCTCGCTCTCCCGCTCCACGGAGCCCCCGTGTCTCCCGGCATCCCGGTCCCACCGCTCCACGGCCCCCTCGCCGCCTCGCACCACCGCGCGCTGCCGCACCAGGACGACGAGCAGCCCGACGCAGAGCGTGATCGCGAGACCGTGGAGCAGGGCCACGACGTGAAATGGTGAGAAGCGGTCCAGGAGCGCGCCGCTGACCAGCATTCCCAGGCCGAATCCGGTGTTCTCGGCCGACGCGGAGAGCCCGAAGAGCCTGCCGCGCTGCTCGTCGGGCGCGGCCTGGAGACGGGTGACGTACGCGATCTCGGTGAGCCCGTCGGCCATGCCCGCCACCAGCGCGGCCGCGACCGCCACCCCCGTGGGCAGCCCCGCGAAGACGACGATGAACGCGGCCGACATCACGCAGGCCCCCACGGCGAACGCCCGCTCCCCCGGCCCCTGCCGCCCGCCGCGCCCGCCCCACCGCCCGCACACCTGCTGCATGACGATGTTGCCGAGGGCCCACGTGGCCCAGAACTGGCTGACGAAAGTGGCCGGATGGGACGGGTCGAGGTCGCTGGAGTAGACGGGCAGGGCGACGTTGTGGGACGAGGAGCCGAGGCCGTCGGCGGCTCTGAGCGCGATCATGAGGGCGAGGACGGGGGCGGCCCGCAGCAGCAGGAGCGAGCCTCCCCGCCGATGACCGTCCCCGGCACGACCGCCCGCAGCCTTCGCCGCAGCCTCCGCCGCGGCGCCCGACGCCTTCGCACCCCCCGGGCACGTCTTCGCCTCCCCCTGCGCCCTCGTACGGATGGGCAGCGAGAGCAGCACGCCCGCCGAGACCGCGAAGGTGGCGGCGTCCAGGGAGATGGCGGCGACGTATCCCAGTCGCGCGACGACGACACCGGCGGAGGCGAACCCGGCGATCATCGCGAGGGAACGGCCCGTGGCGAGAGTCGAGTTGGCGCGCATCCGCAGCTCGCCCCCGACGATCTCCGGGATGCTGCTGCGCAGGGCGACGCCGGACAGGGTCGAGCAGAAGCCGGTCACGACGGCCAGCGCGTACAGCAGCCCCGCGCGCCCCGCCTCCGGCGCGATCAGCAGCGCCGTCATGGCGGCGCACTGCGTCAGGTCGGCGCCGACCATCAGCGTCTTGCGGTCGTACGCCGAGACCAGCCGTCCACTCACGAAGCCGGACGCGACGCTGGTCAACAGGCGTACGGCCATGAAGAGTCCAGCGGCCAGCGCGCTGTCGGTCACCTCGTAGACGAAGACGTTGAGGGCGACCATGTTCAGGTAACTGCCGTACGCCGAGACGGCGTTGCCGACGACGAGCAGGCGAAAGTACCGCAACCGATCCCCCCTGGTCCGCGCCGGGCTGCTGCCATTCGGGTCGTGCACGGCTGCGCCCAGCCGAGACGGCCTTCACATTCGCCCGCCTCGAACCACGCCCACAGTCCCCCGAATTGGGGACTTGACATGGTGGATGGCGGTCAGTAGTTGCCCTTTCCCCTGGGTATGCGGGGATTCCTTTGTGTTTCGGCACGACCGTGGTTAGATCACGTTGCGGCTACAGCCGTCGTACGTGTTGACAGTCCCTCACGGAGGGAAGATGCCAGGAAACGGCCGCCCGCAGAACGCGCCGGCGTTGTCCCACAGGGAACGTCAGGTGCTGGCCCACATCGCGGCAGGCCTCTCGCACAAGCAGGTCGCCAGGCGCCTGGGCATCAGCGTGCACACCGTGAGTACTTACCTGCGCCGGATCCGCACCAAGCGCGCGGCGCCCACCGTGGCCCATCTGATCCACCTCAGCCACAGCGAGGACTGCCAGAACCCGTAGAGCCTGTCTTCGAACCCCCGCCTGCCCCCCCCCAGAGGCCGGTACGCCTGTGACAGAACGGAGACGTCGCGGGAGACCGCCTGTAACTCGGTGCGAGATACAAATACTTCCGACCGCAACGCACCGCGCTCCTTCTGGGGGAAACCGTGAAGAACACCCGCATCGCCGCTCTCGCCGCCCTCGGCCTCGCCGCCAGCCTCTCGCTCACCGCCTGTGGCGGCGACGACTCCGGGACGGACTCGTCCTCCAAGGGCTCCGCGTCTTCCTCCTCCTCTTCGTCCAACGGCTCGAAGTCGGAGGCGGGCGACGCGAAGTCGGGCGCCGGTGAGGACACCAAGGCGGAGGCGGCCCCGAACGGCTCGACGAAGACGGGCGCCAAGTCCACGTTCTGCAAGACGGCGGACCTGGCCATCGACGCCCGGGACGCCGCGCCCGACGCGAACACGGGCCGGATCGACATCACCATGGTCAACCGGGGTTCGACCACCTGCTCGGCGACGGGCTTCCCGGGCGTCGACATCAAGGACGCCGACCACACGTCGAGCCCCATCGAGCGCGGCCACGCCCAGCCGCGTGTCACCACCCTGAAGCCCGGTGACGCCGCTGTCTTCAACCTCGCCTACGACATCGACACCACCGGCGACAGCATGACGTCCCCCACCAACATCCTGGTGACGCCCCCGAACGAGACCCACACCGTGAGCCTGAAGTGGCCCGCGGGCGCCGGCCGGATCAAGGGCGCCTACACCGACGTCCAGGTCTACCCCACGCACACGACCAAGTAGGGGTGGCGAGGGCGACCGGCCGCCGCGGACGGCTCGATCAGCGCAGTCCGGCGAAGAGATCGGTCTCGGGCACAGGCGCGCCGGTGGCGTCCTGGACACGTACGAAGGTCTCCATGCCCATCAGCTCGCCGAACCTCTCCTTGCCCATCTTGAGGAAGAAGATGTTCTCCCCCTGACTGGCGTGCGCGGCGAGCGCGTCGAACTTCTGGCCGCTGAACGCGGTGGTGTCCACCCAGGTGCTGATCTCGTCGTCGGGGAGGCCGATCTCGGCCAGGGCGGCGGCCTCGGCAGGGTCCGGCTCCGGCATGTCCTCGTGGAACTCGCGCATGATCTTCCCGAACTGCGCCATCGCCGAGTGGGGCATCGTCGTCCAGTAGACCTTCGGCGTCAGCCCGCTCTTCGCCACCGCCGCCATCGTGATGCGGTGGGCCTGGATGTGGTCGGGGTGCCCGTAGAAGCCGTTCTCGTCGTAGGTGACGACCACGTCCGGCCGGTAGTGCAGCATGAGGTCCGCGAGCCGGGCGGCGCCCTCCTCCACGGGGGTCCGCCAGAAGGATCCGGGGGCGTCATTGCTCGGCCAGCCCATCATTCCGGAGTCGGCGTAGTCCAGCATCTCCAGATCGCTGATCTTCAGTACCTCACAGCTCTCCTGGAGTTCCCGCCGGCGCATCAGGGCGACGGCCGCCGGATCGTGTCCGGGATCACCCGGCTTGACACCTCCGGGCCCGTCACCGCAACCGCCGTCGGTACACGTCACGAGAACCGTACGCACGCCCTCCGCCGCGTACCGCGCGAGGATCCCTCCGGTTCCGGTGGCCTCGTCGTCGGGGTGGGCGTGCACCGCCATGAGTGTCAAGGGTCGCTCAGCCATGAAACAGTCCTCCTGCGCAAAATGAACAACGGCTCGATACGGGTCCGCGGCGTGGATACCGCGAGCCCGGGGCCCGGATCCGTCGAGGCACGACGGTCCGGTGGCCTCTCGGTGCAACAGCGCGCCACGGACCGGCTGTTCCCACTGCCCTCCCGTGACGGGTTTCGGCCAAGCATCCGGCCGGGGCCGGTCATTCCGGCAGAAGCGGATCCTGCGGGCGGCGCGCGGCGGCGAGGATCTCGCCGCCACCGCTCCGGTGGCACGCCTGCGGCAACAGGCCTGTGATCAGGGGGTAGAGCATGACCGCGCACACCCGAACCAGCAAGGTCCGACAGACGGCGCGCCGGAGCCGGACCCTGGCGGTCGCCGTCGTGCTGGCCGCCGCGGGCACCGCGCTGACCGCGGTGCCGCAGCCGGCCGGGGCGGCCCAGACGGCGTTGCCGCCGCAGACCATCGCGAACCCGGTGCACTACTGGAACGACGTGCTCATGGACGTCGTCCGAAGAGAGGGCGGCGGTCCCGGCCCGATGGCCAGATCCGCCGCGATGCTGAACGCCTCCATCTACGACGCGGAGTCCTCGTACCAGCTGAAATGGAAGGGCAGGATCACTTCCGAGCCGTACATCCGCGCCACGAAGTACACGGGCTGGATCGAGGGCCCCGACGAGGAGGAGCGGGTCGTCGGACGCACGGCCTACAACATCCTGCTCGGCCTCTACCCGGGCCAGACCAACTACTTGGACGCACGGTTCCGGCAGCGCTTCGGCACCGAACCGACCGAGTTCGACCTCCTCGACACCACGGTCGTCGGGCCGATGGTCAAGCAGATGCGGGACGCCCGCGACGGTGACGGCTCCGACAACGACGAGGTGTACGTCGCCGACAACAAGCCCGGCGCCTGGCGGCCCACCAGCTACCCCGACATGGTCGACCCCAACTGCACGCAGGCCAGCCAGGCCGTGACCCCGTTCTGGGGGCGGGTCAAACCCTTCGCGCTGACGTCGGGCTCGCAGTTCCGGCCGCCGACTCCGGGCCTGTACGGAACGTACGAGAAGCTCCTCGCGAGCGACGCGTACAAGCAGCAGGTGGCGGCGGTGCGCAAGGCCGGCGCCGACAAGCCCACCGCCAATACCCCGGAGGTCGACCGGACTCCGGAGCAGGAGGCGGTCGCCTGGTTCTGGGCGAACGACGAGGACGGCACGTACAAGCCGCCGGGCCAGCTGCTCCAGGCCACGCGCGAGGTCGCGACCCAGCGCAGACTCAACACCTACGAGAACGCCCGTCTGTTCGCCCTCGTCTCGATCGCGATGGCGGACGCGGGCATCGCGGTGCGGGACGTGAAGTACCTGACCCCGATCGACCTGTGGCGGCCCGTCTCCGCCATCCGCGACAGCGGCCTCGACCGCGAGTGGAAGCCGCTGCTCAAGACCCGGGCCGGAGTCAACGTCTCGCCGTGCTTCCCGGCCTGGGCCTCCGGACACGCCACCTTCGGCGCCTCCTGGGCCGGGGTGATGAAGCGCTACTTCGGCAGCGACGACATCGCCTTCACCATGACCACCGACGAACCGCAGTCCCCGGTCAGGTCCCGCTCGTTCACCAGCTTCAGCCAGGCCGCCCGCGAGGACGCCCAGAGCCGGGTCTGGCTCGGCGTCCACTTCCCCTGGGACGCAGAGGACGGACTCACCCTCGGCGAGAAGATCGCCGACCACGTCTACACGACCAGGCTGCGCAAGCTCTGAGAGCCTCTCTTTGATGCCCCGGCGCTACGACGGGCTCCGGTCGGAGGCGGGCCAGACGTAGGGCAGGTCGTCGGGGGTGTCCGGGAAGAGCGGGGCGTAGAGTTCCGGCGCCTTGCGAAGGAGCGCCGACCGATGGCTGCGGTGGAAGGCCGGGTCCCCCAGCCAGGGAGGCAGCTCGCCGTCGTCGGCGAGTTCCTCCTGGGCGCGTACGGCGGTGCCGGGACGATGCCGCGTGAAGTCGGTGACGAGGGTGGTGGCACAGGTGTCGGGGCGCCCCTGTGCCACCCACACCGCACACACGTCGAGGCCGTAGCGGACCAGGGCCTCCTCGTAGCCGGTCCACATGCGCACCGCCGGGTGGTTCCGCCATCCGTAGCCGGGCACCGTCAGGCCGCGCAGCACCTGGAGCGCCTCGACGCGCTGCTTGCCGAGGCGGGCCCGGTCGAGGACCGTGGCGGACCGCGTGAAGTCGGGGTACGGGAGGAAAGTCTGCACGCGGAATGCCTACCGCGGCGGGCCGCTGCCCACCCTGTTCCGTTCGGGCGACGCGGTCGCGCCGGGCACGCCCGGCACGTCCCGTGGGTCAGCCGCCGCGGCGCACCCGGGCCGCCCTGCGCGCCTCGGCGAGCTTGCGGGCCTCGTCGCTCTTGCGGGAATTCCCGCCAGTCCCGCCCGTACCACCCGTGCCCCGTGAGGTGTCCTTACTCGTACCGAGACCCCGGAACGGCGTGTTCGTGTTCTTGGGCCGGGCCGCGGCGGGGCCGCCGTCGAGCGGTGTGCCGGAGGGGCGCCGGGCCCCGGTGATGCGGCTCAGCTCGGCCTCGCCCGAGCGCACCTTGGTGACCGTCGGCTCGATGCCGGCCTCGCTGAGCACACGGCTGGTCTCGCGGCGCTGCCCCGAGAGGACCAGGGTGATGACGCGCCCCGACTCGCCGGCGCGGGCGGTGCGGCCCGCGCGGTGCAGGTAGTCCTTGGGGTCGGTCGGCGGGTCGACGTTGACGACGAGGTCGAGGTCGTCGACGTGCAGGCCGCGGGCCGCGACGTTGGTGGCCACAAGGACGGTGACCTGGCCCGCCTTGAACTGGGCGAGGGTGCGCGAGCGCTGCGGCTGGGACTTGCCGCTGTGCAGGGCGGCGGCGTGCACGCCGCTGGCGCGCAGGTGCCGGGTGAGCTGGTCGACGGCGTGCTTGGTGTCGAGGAACAGCAGTACGCGGCCGTCGCGGGCGGCGATCTCCGTGGTGACGGCGTACCGGTCGGGGCCGTGGACGACAAGGACGTGGTGGTCCATCGTCGTGACCGCCCCCGCGGAGGGGTCGACGGAGTGGACGACGGGATCGTGGAGGTAGCCGCTGACCAGCTGGTCGACGTCACGGTCGAGGGTGGCCGAGAACAGCATCCGCTGGCCGTCCGGGTGCACCTGGTCGAGCGCCTCGGTGACCTGCGGCAGGAAGCCCATGTCGCACATCTGGTCGGCCTCGTCGAGGACGGTGATCCGAACCCGGCCGAGGCGGCAGGCCTTGCGTTCGATGAGGTCGTGCAGCCGGCCGGGGGTGGCGACGACGACCTCGGCACCGTCGCGCAACGCGGCGATCTGGCGGCCGATCGAGATGCCGCCGACGACGGCGGCCATCCGCAGCCGCAGCGCGTCGGCGTACGGCGTGAGCGCCTCGGTGACCTGCTGGGCCAGCTCGCGGGTGGGCACGAGGACCAGCGCGAGGGGCTGCTTGGGCTCGGCGCGCCGTCCGGCGATCCTGGCGAGCAGCGGAAGCCCGAAGGCGAGCGTCTTGCCGGAGCCGGTGCGCCCGCGCCCCAGGACGTCGCGGCCCTCCAGGGCGCTGGGCACGGTGGCGGCCTGGATCGGGAAGGGCTCGCGCACCCCGAGCTCGTCGAGCGTGCGCAGCAGCGCGCCGGGCAGCTCCAGCCCGGCGAAGCCGGTCCGGACCCGGTCCGTCGCGTCCTGTTGGGTCGCGTCCTGATGAGTCATGGAGAGCCTTCCGCAGAGGTGCCGGGAACGTACCGAGGAAGGCCCGGCAGGTGGTGGCCCCACAGGCGCGGGCCGGGGTCGGGAGTCCGCCCCGGCCGGAGCCGAGGCGGGTGGGGCAGACGAGTCGGGCTGTACGCCGGGTTCTGTACCGCGGGTCCTCGCGGACGTCGCGGCGACGGCCATCCATCTAGGACCGGCATTGCTGCCGGCCTCGTGCGGTCTACCCGCGGACTCGGGCGGGCAGCCCTCGAACGTCCGCGCAGAGCGCGTTTCACGGCGCTCCTCTTGACCTTGCTCCAGGTGGGGTTTACCTAGCCGCCTGAGTCACCTCAGGCGCTGGTGGTCTCTTACACCACCGTTTCACCCTTACCCCGCGCCTGAACGCGAGGCGGTCTGCTTTCTGTGGCACTGTCCCGCGGGTCACCCCGGGTGGCCGTTAGCCACCACCTTGCCCTGTGGAGCCCGGACGTTCCTCGGGAAGCCCCCGAAGGGATCTTCACGCGGCCGCCCGCCCGGCTCGTCTGCCGTGCGGACCATGGTACCTGGCGGCTTCCCGGTCCCGACCCGCTCCGCCCACGACCCGTGCGCGGGCGGTGCCCATGGCGGTGCGGGACACCTGCGCGGGGCCCGCCGCCCGGGTCGAGGACGCTTGACCTTGTCGTAGCGTCAACGTTTCTACTGGGCCCATGCGAATCGGAGAGCTCGCCGGCATCGTCGGTGTCACAACGCGTGCCATCAGGCACTACCACCAGCTGGGTCTGCTTCCCGAGCCCGAGCGGCGGTCCAACGGCTACCGCGCGTACGGGCTGCGCCATGCCGTCGCGCTGGCCCGCGTCCGGCGCCTCACCGAGCTGGGTCTCGGGCTTCCCGAGGTGCGGGACGTGCTCACGGACGACGCGGGCCGCGAGCTCGCCGAGGTCCTCGCCGAGCTGGACGCGGATCTCGCCCGGCAGGAGGCCGCGATCCGCGAACGCAGGCAGCGGCTCCGCTCCCTGCTCGCCGACGCGGAGCACGGACGCCTCTCGCCCGAGGGGCCCGTCTCACCCGAACTGGCGGAGTTCTTCGGCGAGCTGGCCCGCGCCTCCGAGGGCCGCCTACCGGGTCCGGAGTCCCCGATGGCCGCGAAGGACCGCGAGTTCCTCGTCCTGCTCGACACCACCGCCGCGCCGGAGGACCGGGACGCGTTCCTCACCGCGATCCGCCCGGCGCTCGGCTCGCCGGGGGCGGTGGAGCGGGCCCATGAGGTGTACGCACGGCTCGACGCCCTCGCCGGCGCCGACCTCGGCGACCCCCGTACGCAGGCCGCCGTCGACGAGGCCGCGCGGGCGCTGGCCGACACCCTGCCGGACTCGCTCCTGAGCGCCCTGGGGTCGGGGGACGCGCAGGCGTTCGCCGAGGGCCGCGGGGACCGTGGCGACGGCTTCCTCGAAGCGTTCCTCGCGGACTTCGCTCCCGCGCAGGCCGAGGTCCTGCGCCGTGCGATGGGGCTGCTGGCACGGCGCGCGGCGGCGGAGGGCGTCGACGGGCCTGCCGAGGAGAGGGAGGAGAGGGCGGAATGAGCATGCTCAGGGGCAGTTTCATTCCTACGCCCGTGCGGCGGCTCGTCGGGCACGAGCTGCGCGTCCTGGCCGGCCTCGCGATGTGGGTGGCACGGCGGCGGCACGGCGTGCGCGGGGCGGGCGACCAGGCCTTCGGGTACGCCCGGGACCAGGCGGCGATCATGTACGGCCTGACGTGCGTCTGCGTCATCGAGGCGTACGGGATGGCCGTGCTGCTGCGGAACTGGCCGACCGCCCACACCGTGATGCTGGTCGTCGACGTCTACAGCGTGATCCTGATGCTCGGCCTCCACGCCGCGTCCGTGACCCGGCCGCACGTCCTGTCGCCCGACGAGCTGCGGCTCCGTCAGGGCGCACACCGGGACCTGCGGATACCGCTGACGCTGATCGCCGCCGTACGCGCGGAGCGGCTCTTCACCCACCCTCAAGAGCCGCGAGAGCCCCGAGCGCCGGACACGCCCGACCAGTCCCACGGCCGGACGCTCGACATGCCGGTCGCCTCCACGACGTCACTCACCCTGGAGCTGGCGGAACCGGTCACCGACGTCGGCTTCCTGGGAAAGCGGCGCGAGGTGACGAAGGTCCGGCTGCACGCGGACGAGCCCGACCGGCTTCTCTCGGCCCTCGAGGAACAGCTGGCGGCGCACCCTCACGCGGGCGCGAACTGAACCTTCGCCGTGCCGGGGTCCGCCTGGGCGAGGCGGACCCTCAGCCGCTCCCCCAGGGGCAGCTTCGCCGAGCCGCCCGCGATGCGGGCCACGACCGCGGGCGTGCGCAACTGGACGGTCCCGACCGACGGATCACGTTCCTTCACGTCCACCACCACGGCGTCGAAGATCTCCCCGACCCGCCCCTTGAGCAGCGCGGCCTCGACGATGTCCACGCACTCGCGCTCCACGGTGTTGCCGCGCCTGCTGCCGTCCGCCATCTCCTTGGGCAGCACGTCCAGGGCGGCGAGCACCCACTCGGGGGGCGGCGCGTCCGCGCAGGCGGCGAGGCCGAGCTCGGCGGCGTAGCGGTCGACGAGGCGGCGCAGCGGGGCGGTGCAGTGGGTGTAGGGGGCGGCGACCGCGGCATGGGTGGTCAGCTCGGGGATCTCGCCGCCGCGGAACGCCGTGTAGCCCGCGCCGCGCAGCAGCGTCGTGCACTCCTGGAGGAACGCGGCCTGGTGCGGTTGGCGGGGATCGAGGGAGCGGACCAGTCGCGCGTACGAGACGTGGTGCGGCCAGTCGATGCCCAGAGCCGTCGCGGTACGGCGCAGCCGGGCCACGGCGCCGTCGGGGGCGGTCGGCAGCGTGCGCAGGATGCCGGTACCCGAGGCGATCATGAGCTCGGCGGCGGCCATGCCGGTGAGCAGGGAGATCTGCGCGTTCCAGCCGTCGGCGGGAAGCGGGGCGCGGAAGGCCGGTTCGTACGCGCCGTCGCGCTCGACGATCTCCTGCTCGGGGACGTCGAGGGAGATGCCGCCGCGGTCGGCCTCGCGCTGCTCGCGGAGTTCGCCGATCTCCCGCAGCAGTGCGAGGGGCTCCTCCGCGGTGCCGTCGTCGACGGCCTTCTGCACCCCTTCGTAGTCGAGCTTGGCCCGGCTGCGGACGAGGGCACGGCGTACGTCGGTCCGCTCGGCGCGGCCGTCCGCGTCCAGGTCGATCGTCCACAGGACGGCCGGGCGGTCCTGTCCCGGCAGCAGACTCGCGGCGCCCTCGCTCAGCGACGTGGGGTGCAGGGGCACCTTCTCGTCGGGGAAGTACAGGGTGGTGACGCGCCGGTGGGCCTCGGCGTCGAGCGGCCCGCCGGGCGTGACGTACGCGGCGACGTCGGCGATCGCGTACGACACGCGGTACCCGGCGCCGTCCCTGCGGCGCGCCAGGTGCATGGCCTGGTCGAGGTCGACGGAGGTGGGCGGGTCGACGGTGAAGAGCGGGAGGTCCGTGGCGTCGTGCTCCGGAAGCCGGGGCGAGGCGGCGGCGCGGTCCGCTTCCGCGAGGACGTCGGCCGGGAACTCTTCGGGTACGTCGAGTTCGGTACGCAGTGCGCGCAGGGCGGCCCGCAGCGGAGCCTCGGCTGCGCCGGTCACTCGGAGGTGGCGGCGGGGCATGTTCCCGAGCGTATGGCATGCACCGGGCTCGGGCGGGGTCTTGGCGCGTGGCCGTGCCGGGGGTCAGGCTGGTGGATGGGACCTCTGGGGCGGTGCCCCGCGGCGTCCGGCGGAAGCGCGCCGGTGTCCGTTCGAGCGCGGCCGCACACGCCCCGTACCCTTTCGCGGGGGCCGCACCCCTCCCCCCGTACCGCCGAAGGAGTCCTACCGTGCTCGTCCTGCTGCCGCCGTCCGAAGGCAAGGCACCCTCCGGGCGGGGAGCCCCGCTCAAGCCGGAGAGCCTGTCGTTGCCGGGGCTCGCCGAGGCGCGGCAGGCGGTCCTCGACGAGCTCGTCGAGCTGTGCTCGGCGGACGAGGAGAAGGCGCGCACCGTGCTCGGTCTCAGCGAGGGGCTGCGCGGCGAGGTCGCGAAGAACGCCGGACTGCGCACGGCGGGCGCGCGCCCGGCCGGCGAGATCTACACCGGCGTCCTGTACGACGCCCTGGACCTGGCCTCGCTCGACGCCGCCGCCAAGCGACGCGCCACCCGCTCCCTGCTCGTCTTCTCCGGCCTGTGGGGCGCGGTCGGTGTGAACGACAGGATCCCCTCCTACCGCTGCTCGATGGGCGTGAAACTGCCCGGCCTCGGCGCGCTCGGAGCGTACTGGCGTACGCCGATGGCCGACGTCATGCCCGAGGCGGCGGGCGACGGCCTCGTCCTGGACCTGCGTTCGTCCGCGTACGCGGCGGCGTGGAAGCCGAAGGGTGAGGTGGCGGGGCGGACGGCGACCGTACGTGTGCTGCACGCGCAGGTCGACGAGAGGACCGGTACCGAGAAGCGGTCCGTCGTCTCGCACTTCAACAAGGCGACGAAGGGGCGGATCGTCCGCTCCCTGCTGACCAACGGCGTCCAGCCGAAGGACCCGGCCCAACTGGTCGAGGCGCTGCGGGATCTGGGCCACGTGGTGGAGGCGGAGGCTCCGGCCAGGCCGGGCAAGCCGTGGGCGCTCGACGTGGTGGTGCGGGAGATTCACTGAGGGCCTGTCCAGGCCTGTCTTCGGACCCACCTCTTCGCGGTGGCGTCCGCGCGTCAGAGAAGACGCGCCAGGGCCGCTTCGGACGGGCTCCCGGCCGCCGCCTGGTACACGATGATCACCTGCTGCTCGGCGCCGCCGACCGTGAGCGCCTGCCTTCGCAGGGCGAGGCTGCCGACGACCGGGTGCGCGAAGCGCTTGAGTTCGTCCCGGACGGGACGCGTCTCGTGCCGCGTCCACAACCGACGGAACTCCTCGTCCGTCTCCAACTCGGCGAGCAACCGGACGGTTGCGGGGTCGCGCGGATCGGCTTCAGCGCGCAGGGCCGCCGCGGTCTGCGCGGCCACCTCCGCCCAGTCGGGGAAGAGCAGGCGGGACGCCGGGTCGAGGAACACCGCTCGGACCAGGTTGCTCCCGGGCTCGTACATCGGGGCGAGCGCACGGGCCTGCTTGTTCGCCGCCAGTACGTCGAAGCACCGGTCGCGCACGTACGCGGGGCGGTCCGCCCACGCGTCGAGCAGCCGGTGCACGTCCGCGGAGACCTCGGTCCGCGACGGCGCCACGGGGGCGGGGGCTGCGAGGGCGTGCAGGTGCGCGGAGGCGTCGGCGTCCAGCTGCAGCGCCCGCGCGAGGGAGTTCAGCACCTGGGGCGAAGGGTGCCGGTCGACGCCCTGTTCGAGCCGGACCAGGTACGGCTCGCTGATTCCGGCGAGCCGGGCCAGTTCCTCCCGGCG
The DNA here is from genome assembly GCF_042881135.1 of Streptomyces sp. NPDC058284. NCBI lineage: Bacteria > Bacillati > Actinomycetota > Actinomycetes > Kitasatosporales > Streptomycetaceae > Streptomyces > Streptomyces sp. NPDC058284. Next base: position 124,256 of record NZ_JBHVYE010000007.1, on the reverse strand, counting down.
CAGTCCCGCCACCCGGCGGCGTCCGCCGGTGGGTACCGCCGCGTCCGCCGGAGCGACCCGTCCGCGGCGGGCCTTGAGGAAGTCTCCCAGGAGATTGTCGGCCACCATGCCGCGAGGGTAACCCCGTGGGGGTGCTGGCTGCCGGGGTGCGAACGGCGCAGGCTCGATGCCATGAAGACCTGGTTCATCACCGGCGCGTCCCGCGGTTTCGGCCGCATCTGGGCCGAAGCCGCTCTCGACCGCGGCGACCGTGTCGCCGTCACCGCACGCGATCCCGAGACCCTGCGCCCCCTCCTTGACGCCCACGGGGACAACGTCCTCCCGCTCCGCCTCGACGTGACCGACCGCCCATCCGTGCTCGCCGCGGTGCGGCGGGCCGCCGAGGCCTTCGGCCACCTCGACGTGGTCGTCAACAACGCGGGCTACGGCCTGTTCGGCATGGTCGAGGAGACCACCGAGGAACAGGCCCGCGCACAGCTCGACACCAACCTGTTCGGCCCGCTGTGGGTGACGCAGGCGGCCCTGCCGTACCTGCGGGCCCAAGGCAGCGGCCACATCCTGCAGGTATCCAGCATCGGTGGCCTCGCCGCCTTCCCCACACTCGGGCTCTACAACGCCTCCAAGTGGGCCCTTGAGGGGCTGAGCGAGGCCCTGGCCCAGGAGATCGCCCAGTTCGGCATCCACGTGACCCTCATCGAACCCGGCCCCTACGGCACCGACTGGTCGGGGTCGTCCGCAGTGCACACCGAGCCGCTCCCCGCCTACGAACCCGTCCGCGCCGCACGCCGGGCCGGTGCGTCCGCCCGCGCCCCCCAGGACGCGCGGGACACCGCCGCCGTCATCCTCGAACTCGTCGACACCGACGCACCACCCCTGCGGCTCTTCCTCGGCACCTACCCCTATCCGGTGGTCGAGGCGGCCTATCAGAAGCGCCTCGACACCTGGAACGAGTGGCGCCACCTCGCCTCCCGGGCGTGACCGGCACATCCGACGCCCACTCGACACGTACGGCAAAACCCGTGTCATTGCAGCATGCGCAACGCGCTTTGCGCGTGCTGCACCCCCCGGGCAGGATGACTCCATGACCTCCTCCGCAACGGGCTCCGTGCTCGATCTCGCCCCCGTCGTTCCCGTCGTCGTCGTGGCGGAACTCGACGACGCCGTGCCGATGGCGCGGGCCCTGGTCGCGGGCGGGCTGCCCGCGATCGAGGTGACGCTGCGGACGCCGGTCGCGCTCGACGCGATCTCGGCCATCGCCGCCGAGGTACCGGACGCGGTGGTCGGCGCGGGCACCGTCATCACGGCCCGCAACGTCGCCGACTCGGTCGAGGCCGGCGCCCGTTTCGTCGTCAGCCCCGGCTGGACGGACACGCTGCTGGACGCGATGCGGGGGTCCGGCCTGCCGTTCCTGCCCGGTGTCTCGACGACCTCCGAGGTCGTGGCGCTGCTCGAACGCGGCGTACGGGAGATGAAGTTCTTCCCGGCCGAGGCCGCAGGCGGCACCGCCTACCTGAAGTCCCTCGGCGCGCCGCTGCCGCAGGCCCGCTTCTGCCCGACCGGCGGGATCACCGCCGGCACGGCGCCCACGTACCTCGAACTGCAGAACGTCGGCTGCGTGGGCGGCAGCTGGATGCTCCCCGCCGACGCCGTCGCCGCCAAGGACTGGGCACGCGTCGAGTCGCTGGCCCGCGAGGCCGCCGCCCTTCGCCCGCGCTGACCGGCCGGACGGGGCACCGGTCAGCAGCAGGCTCTCAGCGCAGGTGGGACGTGTCGTTCAGCAGGCGCAGCGACGCGTTGCCGTCGGCGTAGTACGCCACGACCGAGACCGAGGCCGCCGCGAGTTCCATGCGGAACAGCGATTCCGGCGGGGCGCCGAGTGCGAGCCGCACCAGCGTCTTGATGGGCGTGACGTGCGTGACGAGCAGCACCGTGCGGCCCGCGTACGCGGCGGTCAGCCGGTCGCGCGCCGCCGCGACCCTGCGCGAGACCGTCGCGAACGACTCGCCGCCGGGCGGCGCCGCCTTCGGGGAGGCCAGCCAGGCGTTCAGCTCCTCCGGATGGCGCTCGCGCACCTCGCCGAAGGTCAGCCCCTCCCAGGCGCCGAAGTCCGTCTCGCGCAGGCCGTCGTCGAGCTGTACGTCGAGTCCGAGCCGGGCGGCGACGGTGCGTGCCGTCTCCTGGCAGCGCTTGAGCGGCGAGGAGACGACGGCCTCGATGGTGCCGCGCAGCGCGAAGGCGGCCGCGGCGCGCTCGGCCTGCGCACGGCCCGCCCCGGAGAGGGACGGGTCGCTGCCGCCGCTCCCGGAGAACCGCTTCTCGGGCGTCAGCGCGGTCTCGCCGTGCCGCAGCAGGACGAAGGTCGCGGGGGCGCCGAGGTCGGCGGGGGCGGCCCAGCCGACGGGCGGGGCGGCGGCGTTGCGCGCGGCGCGGGCGTCGGCGCTTCCCTGTGCGGTGGCGGGCGGCGAGGACGAGGGCGACGACGAGGCCCAGTCAGCGACCGATACCGGCCCCGACCCCGACCCCGAGTCGGAGTCGGAGACCGAATCCCCGCGCGACGCAGCCCCGGCGCTAAGCGCCGCCCGCGCCCGCGCAGCGCCCGCAGCCGCGTCTCCCGGCGGCGGCGGCCCGCCGGGCTCGGGGGACCCGAAGAGCTCGGTGGGAGCTTCGGCCGCCGCCCGCGCGGCCCTCGCGTCGAGCTCCGCCGTCGACGCTGACGGCGACCACCGCTCCCCCCGCTTGCCCGCGTCCATCGCCTCGTTCGCGAGCCGGTCCGCGTGCTTGTTCTTCTCGCGGGGGATCCACTCGTACGTCACCCGGTCGGGCGGGTGGACCCGCGCGGCCTCGGCGGCGAGCGGCTTCATGTCGGGGTGCTTGATCTTCCAGCGGCCCGACATCTGCTCGACGACGAGCTTGGAGTCCATGCGTACGTGCACCGAGGCGGCCGGGTCCAGCTGGTGGGCCGCCTTGAGGCCGGCCACCAGGCCCTTGTACTCGGCGACGTTGTTCGTCGCGACGCCGATGTACTCGGCGGCCTCCACCAGGGTCTCCCCCGTGGCCGCGTCGATGACGACCGAGCCGTACCCCGCGGGCCCCGGGTTGCCCCGTGACCCGCCGTCGGCCTCGACGATGAACTCCCGCACCGGGCAGGCTCCTAGAGGCCGGACTCGGACGTACGGACCAGGATGCGGCGGCAGTTCTCGCACCGCAGCACGGTGTCGGGGGACGCCGCCTTCACCTCGTTGACCTCGGTGATGTTGAGCTCGAGGCGGCAGCCCTCGCAGCGCCGCTGGTAGAGCTTGGCGGCGCCGACACCGCCCTCCTTCACGCGGAGCTTGTCGTAGAGCTTGAGCAGGTCGGCCGGGACCGAACCCGCCACGACCTCGCGCTCCTTGCCGACCGTGGCGGTCTCGGCGTCGATCTCCTCGCACGCGGCGTCACGACGGGACGTCGCGTCGTCGATCTTCGACTGGACCGAGGAGACCCGCTCGGTGAGCTCGGCGACCCGCTCCTGGGCGGACTCGCGGCGCTCCATGACCTCCAGGACGACGTCCTCGAGGTCGCCCTGGCGCTTGGCCAGCGAGGCGATCTCCTTCTGGAGGTTCTCCAGGTCCTTGGGGGAGGTGACGGCGCCGGAGTCCAGGCGCTGCTGGTCGCGGGCCGCGCGCTGACGGACCTGGTCGACGTCCTGCTCCGCCTTGGTCTGCTCGCGGGCGCAGTCGCTCTCCTCGGTCGTGGAGGCGACGAGCAGGTCGCGCAGCTGCGTGAGGTCCTTGTTCAGCGACTCGATCTCGGCGTGCTCGGGCAGGGACTTCTTCTTGTGCGCGAGCTGCTGCAGGCGTACGTCCAGACCCTGGACGTCGAGCAGTCGGATCTGGTCGGCGGGCGCGGCGTTCAGTTGGGGGCTCCTGTTGAGTCGTTTGAGGCGTTGTGTGAGGCCGCGTGGGCGGTCCAGGGGTCGGTGACCGTCTTCGAGACGTGGACGCGAAGGCCCCATCCGTTCCGGTCGGAGATCTCGTCGAGCTGGGCTGCGGCCAGCTCGCACCAGGGCCACTCGGTGGCCCAGTGCGCGGCGTCGAGCAGCGCGAGAGGTGTGCGTTCGCGGGCCTCGGACGCCGGGTGGTGGCGCAGGTCCGCGGTGAGGAAGGCGTCCACGCCCGCGGCGCGTACGTCGTCGAAGAGGCTGTCGCCGGAGCCGCCGCTGACCGCGATGGTGCGGATCAGCGTGTCCGGGTCGCCCGCGACGCGGATGCCCTGTGCGGTGGCGGGCAGCCGCTTCGCGGCGCGCTCGGCCAGCTCGGCGAGGGTCAGGGGGTGGTCGAGCTCGCAGATCCTGCCGAGGCCGCGGCGGCCGTGCCGGTCGGCGGGGTCGGGTACGAGGGGGCGTACGACGCGGACGTCGAGCGCTCCCGCGAGCGCGTCGGAGACGCCCGGGTCGGCGCGGTCGGCGTTGGTGTGCGCGACGTGCAGCGCGACGTCGTGCTTGATCAGGTCGTGGACGACCCGGCCCTTGAAGGTGGACGCCGCGACCGTCGTCGTACCCCGCAGGTAGAGGGGGTGGTGGGTGACCAGGAGCTGGGCTCCGAGGGAGACCGCCTCGTCGGCGATCTCCTGGACGGGATCGACGGCGAAGAGGACCCGGGAGACCTCCGCGTCGGGGTCTCCGCAGACCGTGCCGACCGCGTCCCAGCTCTCGGCCAGATCGGCGGGCCACAGGGCGTCGAGCGCGGCGATGACTTCAGACAGACGGGGCACGGAGAAAGGCTACCTTCCCCGCGTCCCGCGCAGGTCGTGCGTTACTGACCGCTACGGAGCGGCTACTTGGGAGGCTTCTCGGTGCCGCTTCCCGATGCCGCTGCGCGGCTGTCGGCGTGGCCGCCGGGACCGGCCTCCCGCACAGCACAACCGCCCCCTCCCCCTCAGGCGAATCGGGACATCTCCACCCTTCTGTGTGAAGCGGACGCCCGTCGATGCCACGTCAGTGCGGACGAAAACTAGCTTCGGGGCCGGAGGTGACATCACGATGACCGCGCCACCAGCGCCGCCACCGACCCAGACCCCCACGGCCCCCATGCCCCCCACCGCCCCCGCGCCCCCCGTCCGTCTCCGCGTACCCGCCCGCCCGGCTGGGTGCACGATCGCGGCGGACGGTTCGTACGCGGCGCGCCTCGCCCGCGCCGCCGGCGCCCCGGACTCCTGGTATCCCGAACGCTGGACCCTCGGCTCCGGAGAGCCGTACGCCGTGCCGCTGCCCGGCAACCAGCCCGAGGAGCCGTCCACGGAAGTGCATCCGATGGCGGACGGCCGCGTCCTCATCCACCGCGTGGTGGGTGAGCGGCACGCCTTCTCCCTGCTGTATCCGACAGGACCCGGCACCGGCGAGGTGCCGCTCGGGGCCGTGGAGTGCGGCGAGCTGAGCCTGCTGCCACCGGCGCCGGGCGGCGACCGCGCGTACGCCCTCGCGCCCGGCGCCCGCTCCTCCGACATCTGGCTGGTGGCGGGCGGCTCCTTCGGGCCCGAACACCTGGCCGCGGTTCCCGGCCGCTGTTCGGGGGGCGTCTGGCTGGACGGCACGGACCGCATGCTCGCGCTCGACCGCGATCTCGACGGCCGCACGAAGACGGTCGCGGTGGATCTGGAGCGCGGCGGCGAGGTCACCCCCCTTCTGCAGATCTCCGAGGAGAGCGACGACCGGCTGCTGCTCGCCGACGCGGGCAGCGGTCTCCTTCTGATCCGCTCCGACGCCCCGGGGCGGCCCCGCCTCGGCTGGGGCGTCCTCGGTGGTACGCGGCCGGTGCGCTTCCCCGAGTGCCTGTCGCCGCCGGACCTCGCGGTGACGCCGTTCGCGATGCAGCCGGGGCAGGCCCTCACGCCGGAGGCCTGCGCGGTGGCGCTGCGGATCGACGCCCCGGCGGGTCGGGGTGGCGCCGGGGGCGGCGGGGGTGGTGGCGGTAGTTGGCTCGGCCTCTGGCGGCCCGCCGAACGCAAGCTGCATCAGCTGGCCGCGCCCCCCGGCTGGCTGGCCGGATCCGGCTGGTGGACGCGGGACGGCACCCTGTGTTTGCCGTACGCCACGGCCGCCGTGCCGTGCGGGGTGGCCCGGGTGACGCGACCCGCCCCGCCGCCCAGCGCGGCCGAAGCCTCACCGGCCGGTGCCGGCGCCCCATCGCCCGGTCCCGGCGCCCCTGCGGAGAGAAACGTTCCCTACCCGCCACCACCGCCACCGCCGCCCCCGTCGGCCTCCCCCGCCGACCTCCCGAAGCCCGCCGTCACACGTCCCGTCCCCCTCCAGCAGGCACCCCTCGGCGGTCGAACAGTGGCCGGTTAGACTCGCCCGGCTGTACGAACGATCTTCTTTACGGGGTGAATGGATTGACTACGACCGAGACCGTTTCGGAGACACACCAGAACACCGCACCACGCATGAACACCGCACCACGGATGCCGTCGAACGCGCCCACCGGCGCGGGGTCCGGAGCCGGCAGGCACCGGGGCCCGGTGTCCGAGCGCGACGAGGCAGCGGCGCCGCGGGGGCGGCACCGCAGGCAGGACCAGCAGTCCTGATCCGGTACCGGCAGTCCTGACCGGTACCGGCAGTCCTGACCGGTACGCCCGTTCGTAGCGCCAAGCTCGTAGCGACAAGAGCGACGAGAACGAGAGGCCTCGCCCCCGTGCCGCCACCCATGGCGCGGGGGCGAGGCCTTTCACCGACCGCCTCGTCGAGGCGTTCCCGCAGGTAGTTGACGTAGCCGACGCGAGGGAGATGGGGAGCACATGGCTCTGAAGGCAGGCCGGCGGGTGGTGCTGGCAGCGGACACCCGGCTGACGGATTCGGCCGAGGTGGCGGGGGTCGTCGTCGGGTTCCTGTCCCTGGCGGCGGGCAGCGCCGGGACCGTCGAGCAGGTGGTCGACCACCAGGAAGTGAGCGACGACGTGCGCGAGTACGAGCGGCTCAAGTCGCTGCTCGACGCCTTCGGGGGCGAGATGCCCACGGAGAGCAGGAGGCAGCTCGAAGAGAAGATCGACTCCCTGGAACCCGCGTGGACCGCCTTCCAGGAACGGCCTCCTCGCGTGAGCGTACGGGTCCGCTTCGACAACGGATTCATCCTCGACGGGGCCGACGAGGACGTCTTCGCCCCTGCCTGAGAGCCCGTCCTCATCCCTGCCTGAGAGCCTGTCCTCGAACCCCGCTAGCCCCGCTTGAGCCCCAGCACCTCCGCCGCCGCGAACGTCTCGTTCGGCGGGCGGTCCGCGTAGTACGGCGAAAGCGCCTCGTCCAGCTCGTCGAAGGTGAACGCCTCCTTCGCCGAGTCGAACTTCGCCGCCACCCTGGGCCGCTCGACGACCGCGACCATGCCGCCGTGGACCACGAGCAGCTGCCCGTTGACCCGGGCGGCGGCGGGCGAGGCCAGATAGCCGACCAGCGGCGACACGTGTTCGGGCGCCAGCGGGTCGAGCCGGCCCTCCGACGGCTCCGCGAATCCCGCGAAGACGTCCTCGGTCATCCGCGTACGGGCCCGCGGGCAGATGGCGTTGGCGGTCACGCCGTACTTGGCGAGCGCCAGCGCCGTCGACGTCGTCAGGCCGACGATGCCGCCCTTCGCCGCCGCGTAGTTGGGCTGGCCCGCCGACCCGGCGAGGTAGGCCTCGGACGAGGTGTTGACGATCCGGCCGTACACCGGGCCGCCCGCCGCCTTGGAGCGCTCGCGCCAGTGCGCGGACGCGAAGTGGGTGGTGTTGAAGTGACCCTTGAGGTGGACGTGGATGACCGCGTCCCACTCGGCCTCGCTCATCGAGAAGATCATCCGGTCCCGCAGGATGCCCGCGTTGTTGACCAGGATGTCGAGCTTTCCGTAGGTGTCGATCGCCGACTGGACGAGCGCGCGGGCCTGTTCGTGGTCGGCTACGTCGCCGGTGTGGGCGGTGGCCCGCCCGCCCGCCGCCCGGATCTCGGCCGCGACCTCCTCGGCGGGCGCCGCCGACGCCTCGCCCGAGCCGTCGCGGCCCGGCTGCCCGAAGTCGTTGACGACGACGCTCGCGCCGAGCCGGGCCAGTTCCAGCGCCTCGGCGCGGCCGAGCCCGCGGCCCGCACCGGTCACGATCGCGGAAAGGCCCTCAAGTGGCAGTGAGGTCGATGACATCGAAGTCCCTTCGAAGCTGGACGGGGCGGATGCGAGAGGGTGGATGCTGTAGGGCGGATGCTGCGGGCCGGATGCTGCGGGCCGGATACTGCGGGCCGGATGCTGCGGGGTCAGATCTCGATGCAGGTGCGCAGCGCGGTGCCCGTGCGCATCTGGTCCAGGGCCTCGTTGATCTCGGCGAGCTGTACGCGGTGGGTGATGAGTCCTGCCAGATCGATGCGGCCGGCCCGCCAGAGCGCGATGGCCCGCTCGTACGACGTGAGGACGTCGCCGCCGCCGTACATCGAGGGCAGGATGCGCTTCTCGTCGAAGAACAGCTCGAACATGTTGAGCCGCAGGTGGTCGTCCATGGCACCGGCCCCGACGACGCACAGCGTGCCGCCGCGCCGCGTCGTCTCGTACGCCGTGCGGGCCGTGGCCGACTTGCCGACGACCTCGAAGACGTAGTCGAAGCCCTCGCCCGCGGTGATCCGCTGCTTGGCGTCGGCCAGTTCGTCGGGCGATACCGCCTCGGTGGCGCCGAACTTCAGTGCCGCCTCCCTGCGCGAGGCGACCGGGTCGACCGCGACGATCTGCGCCGCGCCCTTGAGCCTGGCCCCCTGGATCGCGGAGATGCCGACGCCGCCGCAGCCGATCACGGCGACCGACGAACCGACCGCCACGTCGGCGGTGTTGACGGCCGCGCCGAGCCCCGTCGTCACGCCGCAGCCGATCAGCGCGGCGATGTCGAAGGGCACGTCGTCGGGGATCGGCACGGCGCACCCGGCGTCGACGACGACCTCCTCGGCGAAGGTGCCGGTGCCCGCGAAGCCGAACACGTCCGAACCGTCGCCGGAGCGCTTGAAGTTGGGGGTGCCCGCGTTCATGAAGCCGGCGAGGCACAGCTGGGTCTGGCCGCGCTTGCAGGCGGGGCAGGCGCCGCAGGCGGGCAGCCAGCAGAGGAGGACGCGGTCGCCCGGGGCGAGGCCGGTCACGCCGTCGCCGACGTCGAGTATCTCGCCGGCGCCCTCGTGCCCCGGGACGAAGGGGGCAGGCTGCGGCAGCACGCCGTTCATCGCCGAGATGTCGGAGTGGCACAGCCCGGTGGCCCGGACGCGGATCTTCACCTTGCCGGGGCCAAAGCCCGCCGTCTCGATGTCGTCGAGGACTTCGAGCTTGTCCTGGCCTGTCTCGTGCAGTACGGCTGCGCGCATGGCGCGGCTCCTCTCGTACGGAGATCGCTGCCTCAGGCGTACGCGACCTCGGACGTGTGCGACCTCAGCGTGTGCGTCCTCAGCGTGTGCGTCCTCAGGTGTGTTCGACGACGGTGTCGGCCAGGACCGGCGCGTCGTCCCGTTCGACCGCGGTGACCGTGGCCTGCACCCGGCCATCGGACCGCCACATGCGGATGCGCAGGGTCTCGCCGGGAAAGACGACTCCCGTGAAACGGGTGCTGTACCCGCGCACCCGCGACACGTCGCCGCCCAGCTGGGTGTCGACGACGGCCTTGAGGGTCATCCCGTAGGTGCACAGGCCGTGCAGGATCGGCTTGTCGAAACCGGCGAGCGCCGCGAACTCGGGGTCGGCGTGCAACGGGTTCCAGTCCCCGGAGAGGCGGTAGAGGAGCGCCTGGTCCTCCCGTACGGGGCGTTCGACCTCCAGGTCGGGGTCGCCCTCGGGCGCGGGGAGGCGGGTGGAGGGGCCGCGGTCACCGCCGAACCCGCCCTCGCCGCGCACGAAGATCTGGGCGTCACTGGTCCACAGCGGCCCTTCGCCGTCGGCGACTTCGGTGCGCAGGACGAGGATCGCGGCCTTCACCTTGTCGTACACGGCGGCGACCCTGGAGGTGCTGACGGCCTCGCCCCTGACCGGGATGGGGCGGTGCAGGGTGATGCTCTGGCCGCCGTGCAGGACGGCGGCCAGGTCCACCTCGATGCCGGGCGCGGAGAGGCCGCCGACGACGCCCATGCCCGCGCCCGCGACGGTGGCGAAGCTGGGCAGGACGTGCAGCCGGGACTCCAGCGTGTAGCGCAGCTCGTCCGGGTCCGTGGCGGGGCGTCCCGCGCCGAGGCCCAGGTGGTAGAGCTGGATGTCCTTGTGGTCCCAGGCGATCTCGGCGGACCTGGGCTCGGCGGCCACGGCCTTCACTGCGTCAATGGGCATCGGGGCAGCTCCTTGGGCCGTGGGCGAAGACCTCGGTGCGGCCGTCCGCACCGTCGACCGCACCGAGGTCGCAACAGGGCCGTTCTAGAACGCGTTCCAGTCCGGCGGTCCCATGTATAGCCGAGGCCACGGTGGTTGTGAAGGCTGCTGACGTGACGTCAGATCGGCGTCGGTGACATTTGTACCGGCCGAGTCCGTACGGCTGGATCTGCCGCGGGGCCGCCCCGCCTCCGTAGCGTCGTGGCCATGACGAAGACAGCGCGGCGCGGGTTTGCGGCCACCGTCGACGAGCCGGCGACTCCCGTCGACGAACCCTCCGGCCCCTGCGTCGCCACCTCCCCGCCTGCCACCGGCGAACGCTTCGTACGCTGGGGTCTCGTACCGGCGTCCCGCCCGCACCGCGGCGGCCGCCCGATGGCGAGGACGGGGAACGCGGACGTGTCCAGAGAGAACGGGATGGGCCGAGGGCTGCGCGCGTGGCGGGCGGCCGGCGCCGAGGCGGCGGAGGACTCCCGCACCGAGCGAACCCCCGGCCCTCGTACCGAACCGAACTGCGACCGCAAATGGGCCAGGTTCGGCCGGCGCAAGAGGTGCGGGGCCCGCTCCGGCGAGGGCGAGCGGCTCGGGCCGCCGCCCAGCGGATTCGCGCTGCTGCCCTGGCTCCTGATGGGCCTCGGCGCCGTCTCCCACCTCCTCCAGGGCGAGACCCCCAACCCCTGGATCGGCGCCACCGGGATCCTCGCCTTCAACTCCCTCTACGTCTTCATCGCCTTCCGCGCCTTCGACAAGCGCACGCGCCGGGCCCGCTCCACGTCGGTCGCCCTGATCGCGCTCGGCCTGCTGACCGCCGGGCTCGCCGCCGGCTACGGCGGCAACTGGCTGCTCTTCTTCCCGCTGCTCGGCCTGGCCGTCGGTGCGACCGCGCGCGGGCGCGGGCTCGGCCCCATCGGCCTGGCCCTCGGCGCCCTCGCGGGCGCTGTCGGCGGGTTCCGGGACGGCTGGGGCGCGGTGAACATCGCGTACGCCACGTTCCTGTCCACGATGGTGACTGCCGCGATCCTCTCGCTCTCCGAGGCGGTACGCGAACTGCGCGACACCCGCGAGGAACTGGCCCGCACCGCGGTGGAGAAGGAACGTCTCCGCTTCTCCCGCGACCTGCACGACCTGCTCGGCCACACGCTCTCCGTGATCGTGGTGAAGGCGGAGGCGACCCGTCGTATCGCACCGCGCGATCTGGACGCGGCGCTCGGCCAGGTCTCCGACATCGAGGCCGTCGGCAGGCAGGCGCTCACCGAGATCCGCGAGGCCGTCACCGGCTACCGCGAGGGCAGCCTCGCCACCGAGCTGGAGTGCGCCCGCGACCTGCTCGAAGCCGCCGGGATCGAGACGGTGGTCCGCCAGTCGGGCCCGCCGCTCTCCCCGCAGACCGCGGCGCTTCTGGGCTGGGTGGTCCGCGAGTCCGCCACCAACGCCGTACGCCACTCCGGCGCGACCCACTGCGAGATCGAGGTCACGGGCACCGTGGAGCAGTCCCGCCTGATGATCACGGACGACGGCCGCGGCGCGGGTCCGGGCACCCCGGGCAGCGGCCTGAAGGGCCTGGCCGAACGCCTCGCGGCGGCAGGCGGCTCCCTCACGTCCGGCCCCGGGCCCCGCGGCGGCTTCCGGGTCACGGCGGTCCTCTGAGAGGGGCACCTGCCCGGTCACGCGGGGCCGTCGCCTCTACTGGGACGACACCCCGGCGGCTCCAGGCTTTCCGTCCCGCGCTGAGGTGGTCCGCGAGATCTTCCGCCGGGTGGCCGAGGACGGCGCCTCAACCCGCGACATCGTGCGCTGGCTGGACGGCGCTGGTGTGCCTGGTCCGGGTGGCAAGGGCTGGCGGTACGCCTACGTGGCCCGGATGCTGCGCCACCCCGTCAGCGTGCCCGGCGTGCTGCCGCTCGTTCTGCCTGACCTGACCCCCCGTCGGTCGCCCCTTCGCTGGGGTGGCTGGCGGGGGTCTTTGGCGTTCCTGGGGGCGCCTTCGGATCACAGGCTGAGAAACCCCGGTTTCCCGGCCGGCTTCGAGCGCACCCCTTGCAGCACAGGGGAGTTGGGCACCTTCGATCCGTAGGCCGACAGGCCCTCTTGCGCTGATCGGCTAGAGGGGTGATGGTCAAGCAATCGGCCGCAATCGGATCGACGCAGGGAGAGGTCATGCGCTTGCGTTTCCTCGGGATCATCCCGAACACCGGTAAGGACGACTCGCCAACCATTTGGCTGGACGAGGACAGCGGAGACCTGCTGATCCAGTCGTACCGGGCCACTGAGGAGGAAGTGAAGGGATGTCAGGAGATCGGCTCAATCCCCGGTCATGGGACGGACATTCCGGATCACGAGACGATCATCCGTCTGCCCAAGGTCATGATCCAGTACATCCCTCGCCCGGACGGAGACGCCGCCGATGAAGCCACCGGCACGTGAGCCACTGTCCCAAGCCCGACGTTCCGCCATTCACCTTGAGGTCCGCGACCACTACGCGAGTACAGACCCGGATTTCCTTGCGTGGCGGGAGGGACACCGCAAGTTCACAGCGGATAACCGCTCTGACTGGTGGGAGGGCTGGCACGACGCCGTACATGCAGCCGTCTCGCGGGGCGTGGTCGTGCGCCGGGCCCGTGTGGTCTCCGAGCCGCTGACTGAGTACCTGCGCTGGGAGTACGACTATGCCGTGACCAACGTGGCTGCCGGTGAGCAAGTTCGCTGGCTGCCCCGCCGACGGGCGAAGGATCTTGCGATCCCCGCTGTGGACTTCTGGGTATTCGACAGTGAGTTGGTCCTCTTCCATCACTTCAGCGGGGATGGCGCTCTGATGGAGCGGGAGTACGTCAAGGACACCGCTTTGGCTGCCTGGTGCACCGATGCCTTTGACACAGTGTGGGGGCGGGCTACTCCGCACGAGGAGTACCGGCCGGTCTAGTGCAACCAGCATCATCTAACGTCCGGCAAGCACGGCAAGTCCTGGCCGACCGTCTACGCGAGTTGTTCAGGGACGCCGGGCTTGAAGGCAAGGATCTCGCCGCGCTGTGCGGCTGGCACCCGTCCAAGGTGTCGCGGATCTCGACGGCGAAGGCTCAGCCCAGCGAGGACGACATTCGGGCCTGGTGCCGGGCATGCGGAGCTGAGGACCAGGCAGAGGACCTGATTGCCTCGCTGCGTGCCGTTGAGGGCATGTGGTTGACGTGGCGCCGGTTGGAGCGTGCCGGGCTGAAACCGTCGCAGGAGGAACGCCTTCCGCTGTATCAGCGAACGCGCCGCTTCCGCTCGTACTGCTCTTGGGCTCTTCCCGGATTGCTCCAGACCTACCAGTACACGGAGGACGTGCTCCGGACGATCCAGCGGCAACGAGTGGCAACGGACGATGTGGCCGACGCTGTAGCCGCCCGCATGGAGCGTCAGCGCGTATTGCACGAGGGGCAAAGGCTGTTCGCGTTCCTGATCGAGGAGCCCGTGCTCCGCAACACCCTCAGCACTGGAGACGATCAGGAGGAGCAGCTGGAGCACTTGCTCACAGTGTGCGGCCTACCGAACGTCAGTCTCGGCGTGGTCCCGATGGCTCAGCGACGCCCCCAACTGCCGGTCGAGAACTTCTGGATCTACGACAACGCCCAAGTCAACGTCGAGTTGGTCTCCGGGTACCTCACGCTGACCCAGCCCAGCGAGGTCAAGGTGTACGCCGACACATTCGCCACTCTCGCCGACATGGCGGCCTATGGCGACAGGGCCCGAGCGCTGATCCTCCGGGCCCGCGACTCGCTCGCGTAGTCCGCGCGCAATCAGGAGCAATCGGCTAGGAGTTGAAGGTTCCGTGTTCCTAGCGTGGTGGAGAACGGACCACGCGAGGGGATAGCGCCAATGGCAGCGAAGACCGATGCGCCCGCAACTGACCTCATCAGAGGGGCGGCAGGTAAGGCCCCGGACGTGACCGCCCCCGCGAGGCTCCAGAGACGCCCCTCGGCGCCATCACCGGCCCCGAGGCTCGTGAGCCTCATAGACGACCCCACAGGCCCGTACGCGGACCCTCCCGAGGGTTGGTGGACGGAGTACGGGGGAGCGTTCGACGTGCGCTCTGGCGTGGTCTACATCCCGCAGGGCAACCCCTCTCCGCCGTGCGTTCCCGGTTGCTTCATGCACCGCAACCCCACGGGAAGCCCGCAGGAGAGGCAGGTACAAGCCCCCGTCCGGTCGCACGCCCCGTGAAGCGGAGCGGCCGGACGGGCACAGACCCCGCCCCGGCTGGCGGACCTGGACAGTACGAACAGCCGGGGACGGGCCATCACCCCGTCTACGAAAGCGAAGTGACGCCATGAGCGTACCGACCGAACCACAGCCCATGCCCGGTCCCCCAGGCCCCGGACCGATCCCTGTGGGGACCCTGCTGACCCCCGAAGGGTTCGAGGGAGTCAAGGCAACTGTCCTGGACAGCAACCCCGACATGGCCGAAGAGGTGGCCGCCCGGATCGTCACGGACGCACTCAAGTTCGTAGTAGCCGCAGTGCAGTTCCCTGACGTCAAGATCACCCCGTCACAGGTGGTAGACGAGGGTTGGCATGCGCTGATCCTTCACACGAATCTTTACGCCAAGCTGTGTGAGCGGCTGGGCCGGTTCGTGCACCACTGGCCGGAGCGACCCGACCCTGAGCGGTACGACCCTCACGCGCTGACGCGCACGGTCGCGATCATCGAACAGGCCGGGTACAACGTCGATCCGGAGTTGTGGACGGCCCCAAGTCGGGCCCTGGTGCCCGTGGGCGCGAACTGTTCCCACACGCCCAAGCCGGGCGGGTGCGGGCCGATCAACCCCGGCAAGTGCGCTTCGCACTGCTCGGGCGGGAGTGGGGGCGGCGGTAGCTAGGCTGCCCGCACGTACGGCTGAGAGGTGAGGGCATGGACGCGGAGCAGGCCCGGCAGGTGGACGCCACGTTGAGGCGTCTTGGTATCCCCGGCGTGGTCGCGCCGGAAGATCCGGAGGACCCGGCGGGGGCGTGGCGTGTGTACGACAGTGCCGATCCGGCGACTCGCAAGGACACGACCGCTGACGCGCTGGCGTCCGTCGTGGCGAAGTTCCGCGAGACCAGCCCCGAGCCCCCGGAGAAGCGGCAGCAAGGTCCGACGCGGGGGTTCGTCTTCCCGCCCGAAGAGGACTGACGATCCACACGGCCCCGGTCGGCACGTTCCCCGTGTGCCGGCCGGGGCTTTTGCTGCCCTGAGCTGGGGCGCTGGCCGTAGCCTGACCCCATGGACGAGATGCCCCAGGACCACCGGCCCCTGAGATGTACGAGAGTCCTCCTCGCCGAGGACCAGGGAATGATGCGGGGCGCGCTCGCCCTGCTGCTCGGCATGGAGGAGGACATCGAGGTCGTCGCGCAGGTGGGCGCGGGTGACGAGATCGTCGACGCGGCGCTCGTCGCCCGCCCGGACGTGGCGCTGCTCGACATCGAACTGCCGGGCCGCAGCGGCCTGGACGCCGCGGCCGATCTGCGCGAGGAGTGCCCCGACTGCCGGGTCCTCATCCTCACGACCTTCGCCAGGCCCGGCTACCTGCGCCGCGCCATGGAGGCCGGTGCGGTCGGCTTCCTGGTCAAGGACGGGCCGGTGGAGGAGCTCGCCGAGTCGATCCGCCGGGCGCTGCGGGGCGAGACGGTCATCGATCCGGCGCTCGCCGCGGCCGCGCTCAGCGCCGGGCCCAGCCCGTTGACCGGCCGCGAGGCGGACGTCCTGAAGGCCTCCGTGGACGGCGCGACGGTCGCCGACATCGCGGGCACGTTGCATCTGTCGGAGTCGACCGTGCGGAACTACCTGTCGGCGGCGATCGGGAAGACCGGGACGCGGAACCGGATGGAGGCGGTGCGGGAGGCGCGCCACCGGGGGTGGCTGTGAGAGCAGTGGCTGGGCGCACGCCGCCGCCGGGCCGCCGAGTACGTCTTCAACCGCCCACCGGGCTCCGAGCCCTCAGCTCCCCGAGGGCGTCCGAGTCGCCGGGCGCGACCTCGGCATCCACACGAGCAGCACCACCACGCCCGCCAGCAGGATGAACCCGCTCGTGCGGAACGCCATCGCGTATCCGTCGGTGAGGGCCTGTGGCGATGACGCACCGTGTGTCTGGGCTGCCGCCACCGTGGAGAGCACCGCGAGGCCGAGTGCGCCGCCCATCGTGCGGGAGGTGTTGACCAGGCCGGAGACGAGGCCCGCGTCGCCCGGCCCGGCGCCCGACGTGGCGAGCGAGGCGAGCGGGGTGGTGGCGAGGCCCGCGCCGAACATCATCACGATGCCGGGCAGCAGGATCGAGGTCACGTACGCGCCGTCGACCGTCATCGTCGACTGCCAGCCGAAGCCCGCGGCGGCCACCACGATGCCGATCGCGGAGACGTTCTTCGCGCCGATCAGCGGCATCAGGCGCGGCGCGAGCATCGAGCCGGCGACGACGGTGAACGAGGACGGCATGAGGGCGAGGCCCGCCTTCAGCGGGGAGTAGCCGAGGACGTTCTGGGTGTAGAGCGTCATGAACATCCACATGGCGAACATGCCGCCGCCGCAGACGAACATCGCGGCGTTGGCGGCCGACACCGTCCGCACCTTGAACAGCTTCAGCGGCATCAGCGGCACCTTCGTGCGCGCCTCCACCACGAGGAACGCGGCGAGCAGCCCGAGTCCCGCCGCCAGCGGCACCAGCGTGGCGGCGGCCGTCCAGCCCTTCTCCTCGGTCTGCACGATGCCGTACGCGAGGGTGGCGAGGCCGCCGGTGACCAGGACCGCGCCCGGCACGTCCAGGCGGCGCGTCCGGTCGGACCTGCTCTCGGTGAGCCAGGCCAGCCCCGCGACGATCACCAGGGCGCCGACCGGCACGTTGATCAGGAGAACCCAGCGCCAGGAGAGCACGTCGGTCAGGACCCCGCCGACGAGGCCGCCGGCCGCACCGCCGCCCGCGCCGACCGCCGACCAGACGCCGATGGCCCGGGCCCGCGCGGCACCCTCGGGCACCGCCGACGTGAGGATCGTCAGCGTCGACGGCGCGAGGACCGCGGCGCCGAGACCCTGCACGGCCCGCGCCACGAGGAGCTGCCACTCGGCCTGGGCCAGGCCGCCGCCGAGCGAGGCGGCGGTGAACAGGCCGAGCCCGACGAGGAACATCCGCTTGCGGCCGAAGAGGTCCCCGGCCCGCCCGCCGAGCAGCATGAAGCCCGCGAAGGCTATGGAGTACGCGTTGACGACCCATTGCAGGCCGATGGCGCTCATGCCCAGGTCGGACCGCATCGACGGCAGCGCGGTGTTCACCACGGAGACGTCGAGGACGACCAGGAACTGGCCCGCGCAGGCGGTGAGCAGCACCGCCCACACCGGGACGGACCTCCGGGGCGGGGCGGCGCCGGAGGGGGCGGATGCGGGGGCGGAGCCGGAATCGGGGTCGGCCGGGTAAGCGGTGGAGGACGTCTGGACCATGACAACCATCCTCTCAAGCGAAACTTGAGCGGCGCATCGGAAATTCGCCTCCTTCCGCCCTGGTCCGACAGTCCTAGGTCCAACAGGCCCAGGACCAACAGGCCTAGGTCCGCCTGAGCATCGTCACCACCGCCGCCCCGCCCAGGCCGATGTTGTGCGCGAGCCCCACCCGCGCTCCCTCGACCTGCCGCGCCGTCGCCTCGCCGCGCAGCTGCCAGGTCACCTCGGCGACCTGCGCGATGCCGGTCGCGCCCAGCGGGTGGCCCTTGGAGATGAGGCCGCCGGAGGGGTTGACCACCCAGCGCCCGCCGTACGTCGTCGCGCCGCTCTCGACGAGCTCGCCCGACTCGCCCGGCGCGCACATGCCGAGCGCCTCGTAGGTGAGGAGTTCGTTGACGGAGAAGCAGTCGTGCAGCTCGACGACGTCCACGTCCTCGATGCCGAGCCCCGACCTCTCGTACACCTGCCGGGCCGCCTCGCGTGACATCGGCTGTCCGACGACGTCGATGCACGAGCCCGAGGCGAAGGATTCGCCGGTGTCGGTGGTCATGGCCTGGGCGACGATCTCCACCGCGCGCTCCGCGAGGCCGTGCCGTTCGACGAAGCGCTCCGAGACCACGACCGCCGCCGCCGCGCCGTCCGACGTCGGGGAGCACTGGAGCTTGGTGAGCGGGCGGTGGATGGTTCTGGCGGCGAGGATCTCGTCGACGGTGTAAGCGTCCTGGAACTGCGCGTACGGGTTGTTCGTGGAGTGCCGGTGGTTCTTGGCGCCGACCGCGGCGAGCTGCGCCTCGGTGGTGCCGTACTTCTCCATGTGCTCGCGGGCCGCGTCGCCGAAGATCTGGGCGGTGGGCGGGGTCATCTCGAAGCCGTGCCGGGCGGCCATGATCCCGTAGTGGCGGGCGACGGGGGACGTCTTGAAGTCCCCGCCGTCGGAGCCTCCCCCCAGCGCGCCGCGTGCCATCTTCTCGAAGCCGAGCGCGAGCACGCAGTCGTTCAGGCCGCCCTCGACGAACTGCCGGGCCATCATCAGCGCGGTCGATCCGGTGGCGCAGTTGTTGTTGACGTTGTAGACGGGGACGCCGGTCAGGCCGAGTTCGTAGACGGCGCGCTGGCCCGCCGTCGAGGGCTGGAAGCAGTAGCCGACGGGGACCTGCTCGACCTGGTCGTACGGGACACCGGCGTCGTCGAGGGCCTTGGTGCCCGCCTCCTTCGCCATGTCCCAGTACTGCCAGTCGCGCGTTTCCGGCTTCTCGAACCTGGTCATCCCGACGCCGACGACGTACGCCTTCATGAGGGTCCTTTCCGTGGGCCGCGATCTCAGTCCCGGGGCAGGCCGAGGATCCGCTCGGCGACGACGTTGAGCTGGACCTGGGTGGTGCCGCCCGCGATGGTCAGGCAGCGCGACATCAGGAAGCCGTGCAGGGCCCGCTCCCCCGGGCCCTCGCGGACCGCGCCCGCCGGGCCGAGGAGTTCGAGGGCAAGATCGGCGACCTTCTGCTGGTGGGGGGTCTGGACGAGTTTGCGTACGGAGGCGCCCGGTCCCGGCTCCGCGCCCGCCACCTGCTGCGTCGTGGTCCGCAGACCGATGCAGGCGACTGCGTGCGCCTCGGCGGCGAGCGCCCCGATGCGGGCCCGGTAGGCGCCGTCGAGTTCGCCGGCGCGGGCGATGAGCGCTTCGAGGCCGGTGTCGAAGGTCATCTGGTCGGCCATGTGGACGCGTTCGTTGCCGAGGGTGTTGCGGGCGACGCGCCAGCCGTCGTCGACCTGTCCGACGACGGCGTCCTCGGGGAGGAACACGTCGTCGAAGTACACCTCGTTGAAGAGGGAGTCGCCGGTGATCTCCTTGAGTGGGCGGATGTCCATCCCGCCGCCCCCGGCCGCGGCGGCCTTCATGTCGACGAGGAAGTACGTCAGCCCCTTGTGCTTGGGCGCCGACGGGTTCGTACGGGCGAGGAGGATGCCGTGGTCCGCCCACTGGGCCGCGCTGGTCCACACCTTCTGGCCGTTCACGCGCCAACCGCCCGCGACGCGCTCGGCCCGCGTGCGCAGGGACGCGAGGTCGGAGCCCGCCCCGGGCTCACTGAAGAGCTGGCACCAGAGCAACTCGCCGCGCAGGGTGGGCGCGAGGAAGCGGGCGCGCTGCGTCTCTGTGCCGTACGCGATGAGGGAGGGCACCACCCAGGTCGCGATGCCGAGATCGCTGAGCCCGACCCCGGCGGCCCGCAACTCCTCCTGGACGACGAGCTGTTGGACGGGGTCCGCGCCGAGGCCGTAGGGCTCTGGGAGGTGCGGGGCCGCGTAGCCGGTGGGGGCGAGTTCCTTGCGGGCCGCGGCGGGGTCGAGGCCGCGGGCCGGGGCGATCGCCGCGCGGGCCCGCTCCCGGTACGCCTCGGCCCGCGCCCGTGACTCCCGCGGCAGCTCCAGGCGCAGTTCGCGCCGGGCGCCGTTCTCCGCGAGCCGCACGGCGCGCAGCCGGTGCGCGTCGCCCGCGCCGAGCAGCTGCCGGGCCACGACGGCCCTGCGCAGATACACGTGGGCGTTGTGCTCCCAGGTGAAGCCGATGCCGCCGAGGATCTGCACGCAGTCCTTGGCGCAGGAGTACGCGGCGTCGAGGGCGGTGGCCGCGGCGAGGGCGGCGGTCAGGCCGCGTACGTCGACGGGCGCCTCGGGGGCGTCCGCCGCGCGGGCCGCGTCCCAGGCCAGGGCGCGGGCCTGCTCGACGCGGACCAGCATGTCGGCGCAGAGGTGCTTGACGCCCTGGAACTGTCCGATGGGGCGCCCGAACTGCTCCCGCACCTTGGCGTGTTCGGCCGCGGTGTGCAGCGTCCACGCCGCGGTGCCGCACGCGTCGGCGGCCAGCACGGCGGCGGCCAGGTCGCGGACGGCCGTGGAGTCCACCGCGAGCACCCGGTCCGCGGGGACGTGCGCGGCGCGGGCGCTCACTTCGGCGGTGGGGCGCGTCGGGTCGGCGCTGTCGTGCGTACGTACGGTCAGTGCGGCGGCGTCGACGGCCAGCCAGACGGGGCCCGACGCCGACGCGGCGGCGAGGATCAGCAGGTCCGCCTCGCCTGCGGAGAGTACGGGCGGCGCCGTGCCGTCCAGGACGTATCCGTCGGGCCCGAAGACGGCGGTGAGCGTGCCCGTGTCCAGGGCGACGGCTCCGATCCGGGCGCCGCCCGCGAGCTCCGCGGCCAAAGCCGGGGCGCCCGCGCGGTGCAGTACCAGCGAGGCGAGGGAGCTGGCCGCGAGTGGTCCGGGCAGCGCCGCCCGCGCCGCCTCCTCGATGATCACGGCGAGGTCGACGAGGCTCCCGCCTCCGCCGCCGCACTCCTTAGGCAGGTGGACGCCGAGCAGCCCCTGCGCGGCGAGCCCGTCCCAGTGGGCGGGGCGGCCACCAACGGCCGGTGACCGAGGTGGGGCGTCGAGCAGTCGGCGTATCTCCTCGGTCGGTACGGCACGCGTGATCCAGCCGCGTACCGCCGACGCCAACTCCCTTTGTTCCCGCGTGATTCCGATCCCCATGCGCATCCTCGCCGGTAGCCGCTGCCGGGACGGCGACAGAGTAGAACACGTTTCAATCTGACGGAAGGTCAGGCGCGGGCGGGTGTTTCCGGGCGCCTCGCCGATGCCTCGCCGACGCCCGACCGGCCACGGAGGCCCCGATTGATGAACGGGTTAACAACAGGTCAAGAGTTCCTCTCGTACGACATCCGTCGGAATAGTCGCCCGGGGAAACAGGTTCGAGCTACACGTACGCATCCACGTACAGCCAAGCCACGTCCTCTTCCGCCCCGGAGGCCCCCAGCAATGTCGATGTCGACGGCCCATCCACGCGGCATACGCGGAGTCGTCCCCGTACTCGCCTTCTCCGGCATCGTCGTCGCGGTGATGCAGACCCTGCTCGTGCCGGTCATCAAGGACCTACCGGAGCTGCTGCACACCTCGCCGTCGAACGCCACCTGGGTCATGACGTCGACCCTGCTCGCGGGCGCCGTCTCCACGCCGATCATGGGCCGCCTCGGCGATCTCTACGGCAAGCGGAAGATGCTGCTCTCCAGCCTCGCCGTGATGGTGGTCGGCTCGCTCATCTGCGGTTTCACCGACGATCTGATCGTGATGATCGTCGGCCGCGCGCTCCAGGGCTTCGCCATGGGCGCCATCCCGCTCGGCATCGGCCTGATGCGCGACGAGCTGCCCCGCGAGAAGCTCGGCTCGGCGATGGCCCTGATGAGCTCCTCCATCGGCGTCGGCGGCGGCCTCGCGCTGCCGGTCGCCTCGCTGGTCGCGCAGAACGCCGACTGGCACGCGCTGTTCTTCGGAGCGGCGGGCCTCGGCGTCCTCTCGATCCTGCTGACCCTCGTCTTCGTACCGGAGAGCCCGGCCCGCGCCGAGGGCACCTTCGACGTGCTCGGAGCGCTCGGCCTCTCCACCGGTCTCGTCCTCTTCCTGCTGCCGATCACCAAGGGCAGCGACTGGGGCTGGGGCTCGACCACCACGCTCGGCCTGTTCGCCGCCGCGGCCGTCGTCCTCGTCCTGTGGGGCGTGATGGAGCTGCGCGTCAAGGCCCCGCTGGTGGACCTGCGCACCACCGCCCGCCGCTCGGTGCTCTTCACCAACCTCGCCTCGATCATGGTCGGCGTCGCCTTCTACGCCGTCTCACTGGTCCTGCCCCAGCTGCTCCAGCTGCCCACCGCCACCGGCTACGGCCTCGGCCAGTCCATGGTCGTCGCGGGCCTGTGCGTGATGCCCCTCGGCCTGACGATGATGTTCACCGCGCCCGTCTACGCCCGCCTGTCGGCGAAGTACGGCCCGAAGGTGACCCTCATCCTCGGCATGCTGATCATCGCGATCGGCTACGTCGCCGGGCTCGGCCTGATGAGCGCCGCCTGGCAGACCATCGTCATCGCGGTGGTCCTCGGCGCGGGCATCGGCCTCGCCTACTCCTCGCTGCCCGCGCTCATCATCGGCTCCGTCGACCCGTCCGAGACGGGCGCGGCCAACGGCCTGAACACCCTGATGCGCTCGATCGGCACCTCGGTGTCCAGCGCCGTGATCGGCATGGTCCTCGCCAACACCGCGGACCACGTCGGGGGCGTCGCCGTACCGACCATGCACGGCTTCCGCGTCTCGTTCATGATCGCCGGGGGCGCGGTCCTCGTCGGCCTGCTCTTCGCCCTCCTGCTGCCCTCCGCCCGCCGCTCCGTCACCACGCAGCTGCGCGCGAGCAGCGAGGAGGACGCCAACCTCGAACGCGCGGCCAAGGTGCTCGCGGGCTTCCACGGCCGGGTGCACGGCGCGGACGGCGCCCCGGTCGTGCGGGCCAAGGTCACGCTGATCGACCCCCGTGGCAAGCAGGCGGGCGCGGCCCTCACCGACGAGGAGGGCCGCTACGCCCTCGACGTCCCGGCCGGCGGTTCCTACGTCCTCGCGGCCACCGCGGCCGGCCACGCGCCGCACGCCTCGGCGGCGGCGTACCACGGGGACGACCGGCCGGTCCGGGTCGACCTGGCGCTGTCGGCGGCGGCCGACGAGAGCGACGTACCGGCCTGAGCCGCCCGGCCGGCCCGTACCCCCGGAACGTACTCCCGGCCCGTACCGCCGCATCCGCCCCCGCACACCCCCGTCACCCGGGTGGCGGGGGCGCCGTGCATCATGGCGCCCGTACGCACCAACGGCACCCGCCCACCACCTGGAGGAAGCCCGTGGCCATGGCCGCCGAGCCCGAGCCCAAGCCCGCGCCCGAGCCCAAGCCGGAGGTCCTCGCCGCCTTCGAGGCCGCCAAGGGCTTCATGCCGCGCGGCGAGGGGCTCGCGCTGTACGCCGCCGCCGCGCAGGCCGCCGCGCTCGGCCTGCCGCTCCTGGAGGTCGGCACGTACTGCGGGCGCTCCACCATCCTGCTGGCCGACGCGGCGCGGCAGGCCGGGGTGAGCGCGATCACCGTGGACCACCACAGGGGCAGCGAGGAGCAGCAGCCCGGCTGGGAGTACCACGACCCGGAGACGGTGGACCCCGAGGTCGGCCGGATGGATACGCTGCCCACCTTCCGGCGCACGCTGCACAGGGCGGACCTGGAGGACCACGTGATCGCGATCGTGGGCCGTTCGCCGCAGGTGGCGAAGGCCTGGGGCGGTCCGCTCGGCCTGGTCTTCATCGACGGCGGCCACACGGACGAGCACGCCACGGCCGACTACGAGGGGTGGGCGCCGCACGTCGCCGAGGGCGGCCTGCTCGTCATCCACGACGTCTTCCCCGACCCGGTCGACATCATGACCGGGCAGGCGCCGTACCGCGTCTACCTCAGGGCCCTGGAGTCCGGCGCGTTCACCGAGGTCTCGGTGACGGACTCGCTGCGCGTGCTGCGGCGGACGGGCACGGGAATCTGACCTCGCGGGCGGCGATGGCTCACCCCTGAGGTCACCCCTGAGGCTGCCCGAGGCGCTCCAACGCGAGCGGGGAACGGGCCGCGCGGATAGGCTCGCCCTCGTGTCGTACGTAGGTCCGGAATTCGATCCCTCCCAACCGCCCAGGCGCCGCTTCGGCCGTCCGCTGACGGTGACCGTCGCCGCGCTGGTGCCGGCCTGCCTGGCGGGCTGGCTCGTGTACCAGGCGACGAGCGGGCCCGACGGTAACGAGCCCGCGAGATCACTGCAGGCCTCGTCGACCGGGCCTGCGGGCCAGGACGCGTCGTCCGGATCCGCGCCGTCCTCCCCTTCGGGAACGGGTAAGCCCGACAAGGACGGCAATGAGCACAAGGGCGACAAGGGCGACGAGAAGAACAAGGACGGCAAGGGCAGGAACGGCGACGGCAACGATTCGACTACGAAGCCGTCCCCGCACGCCCCCGCCCCCGCCCCCAACGGCCCCCTCAAGGGCAAGGTCGTCGTGGTCGACCCCGGCCACAACCCGGGCAACTTCCGGCACACGGCGGACATCAACCGCCTCGTCGACATCGGCACGAACCGCAAGGAGTGCGACACGACGGGGACGTCCACCAACGGTGGTTACACCGAGGCCAAGTTCACCCTGGAGGTCGCCCGCCACCTGCGCACGCTGCTCGAAAAGCAGGGCGCCACGGTCAAGTTCACCCAGGACGGCGACCGCCCCTGGGGCCCCTGCGTCGACGAACGCGCCCGGATCGGCAACAAGGCGCACGCCGACGCGGTGGTCTCCATCCACGCGGACGGCTCCGCGGCGGGCAACCGCGGCTTCCACGTGATCATGCCCGCACAGGTGAAGTCCGGCGCCGCCGACACCACCGCGATCGTCGCCCCCTCCAAGGAGTTGGGCGAACGCATCGCGGGCAAGTTCGTCAGCGCGACGGGCAGCGCCCCCTCCAACTATGTCGGAGGCGGCACCGGCCTCGACGTCCGCAAGGACCTCGGCGGCCTCAATCTCTCCACGGTCCCCAAGGTCTTCATCGAGTGCGGCAACATGCGGGACGCGAAGGACGCGGCCCTGCTGACCAGTGGTGCGTGGCGCCAGAAGGCGGCGCAGGGCATCTCCGAGGGAATCGCGGGATTCCTGCGTCAGCGCTAACGCGTTCCACGGCGCCGGATGGCCCCA
Organism: Streptomyces sp. NPDC058284; assembly: GCF_042881135.1. Lineage (NCBI taxonomy): Bacteria > Bacillati > Actinomycetota > Actinomycetes > Kitasatosporales > Streptomycetaceae > Streptomyces > Streptomyces sp. NPDC058284. Next base: position 98,931 of record NZ_JBHVYE010000007.1, on the reverse strand, counting down.
CGGCTCAACCCTCTTCGCCATCGTCGAGGAGTACGCGACCGACGAGGGGTACCTCGACGCCCATGTCGCTGCCTGGGGCCTCGCTCACGAGGACGGCAGTTCCGAGGTGTCGTCCGTCGACGGCGGCTTCCGCATGTCGGCGCGGACTCCCGAGCGGGCCGCACTGCTGATCTCGCTGCGCCGAGGAAGCCCGGGCAGCGTGGTGTGGCCGAAGGGCGCGGGCCGCGGCGGGCCGCGTTGACCGGGTGCGCCCGTCGCGCCGGATCAGGTGGCCGTTCCTCCAACGGTGGTCACAGTCGTTCAGGTGGGGCGCAATGACCGCTCCCTCCTGTGCCCGCACCCGTCGCCCCCGTACGGTGAACTTCCCTCTGTCCACTCCCGTCACCATCCGCCGGAGGCCCGCGCTCATGGTCCACGAAGTCGACCCGAATGCCTGCGAGAGAACTCCAGAAGCGATGCGCGCGGCGCTCCAGCGGCGACCCGACTGGCTGCAAGGGTTCGAACAGGACTGGCTCAGCGCGGCAGCGGACTTCGACCACGGGGCGCTGGACGTCGCCCTCGACAAGTGGTTCCCCTTCGCCTGCGCCTGCGCCACTCCCGGCTACCTGGACGAGGTGGAGCACACCGCTAAACGCATGGCGGAAGGCGACACCGAAGGACTCGTCTTCCACGATGCGGAAGGCAACGCCTACGACGCCGACAACAATCCGGTCGACGCAGGGAGGCATGGATGAGCCTCTACTTGATCAGATACGCGGACCGGGCGGCGCAGCGCAAGGCGGGGTTGGCCGCGCCGCAACTCGCGGCGCTGGAAGACTTGGAGAAGCGGGTCATCCGCAACCCGTTCGGCCCTCCTGCGATGAGCAACCGGGACAACAGCTGGTCGGCCGCGTTCAAAGGGGGCTTCATCACCTACGTCGTGTCCAACCGGCACGTCGTCATCAATGTCATCGACTTGGTCGCGCTCTGAGCCGACGTGATTGCGTCACAGACAGGCAACTGGGAGATCTTCATCTCGTGAAGGTCTTTATGCGGAGCAGACACCCCACCCGCGCGGAGGATAGTGTCATCCGTACGATGAGGGGCCACCCCCGCGCTTCGCGCACCGCGACACGACCGCGACTACGGCGACAGCGACGCCTCCACTGACGAGACGACTGACGAAGGACCCTGAAGTGAATTTCCGCTCCCTCACTCGAGGCGACGGCGTGGTGATCGGAGCAGCGGTGTTGCTGTTCATCGCCTCGTTCCTCGACACCCTTGACATCGAAGGCGCTCCCAGTGACAAGCTGCCGAACGCCTGGGAAAACGGCAACCTGCTGCTGAGTGTGTACCTGCTCGGCATCATTGGTGCGGCACTCATCGTCGTCGGCCGCGCGCTGCCGCAGCAGCGCAAGGTCGCGGGCCTGGACCTCGGTCAGCTCGGTGTGGCGTTCACCATCGCCGCCGCCTGGAGCTCCCTCGGTGCGATCTTCGACACCGACCAGTCCTACGGCTTCTTCTTCGACAGCTCGCTCGGCCGCGGAGGCTCCCCGGACGCCGGTGTCGGCCTCATCCTCGGCCTGATCGGCGCTCTGGTGCTCGCCGCCGGCGCCGTCGCCGGGCTGATCGTTCCCGCGCTGAAGGCTCCCCTCATGGGCGGCCCGAAGCCGATGGCCCCGCAGCCCTACGGCGGTCAGCCGCAGGGCGGCTACGGCTACCCGGGTGCCGGTGCGGGTCAGCCGCAGCCGGGCGCCCCGTACGGCGGTCAGCCGGGCCAGCCGCAGGGCCAGTCCTTCGGTGGCCAGTCGCAGCCGCAGGCCGGGCAGACGCCGCCGCCCGCGCAGGCGCAGCCCGCCGGTGACTTCTCGCCGTTCTGGTTCGCCGTGCCGGTGCCGCGTCCGCTGTACGCGGAGGACGGCTCGCCCACGCCGATCGCCGAACTGGCGCCCGGCACCTGGTACCTGGCCGTCGAGCAGCGCGGCTCCGGCCTGGTTGCCCAGACGCAGGACGGCCGTCGCGGCGTGCTGCAGGACACCACGGGGATCCAGCGCGGCTGACCCCACGCACAGCGGTACCGCGGCCCCTCGCCCTTCCGGGCGGGGGGCCGTTGTCGTACAGTCGCCCCTCGGTCTCGGCGACTGGGAGGGCGTATGCGGCTCGGGCTCGCACTCGGCTACTGGGGGCGCGGCCCCGACCCCGGGCACGTCGCCCTCGCCCAGGAGGCCGAGCGGCTCGGCTACGACTCCGTGTGGACCGCCGAGGCCTGGGGCTCCGACGCCTTCACTCCGCTGACCTGGATCGCATCGCAGACCTCGCGTATCAAACTGGGTACGGCCGTCGCGCAGATGGCGGCCCGCTCCCCCGTTACCACCGCCATGCACGCCCTCACCCTCGACCACCTCTCCGGCGGGCGGCTGATGCTCGGACTCGGGCTGTCCGGGCCGCAGGTGGTCGAGGGGTGGTACGGCAGGCCCTTCCCGAGGTCGCCGCTGACCGCGACGCGCGAGTACGTCGACGTCATCCGTCAGGTCCTGCGGCGCGAGGGGCCGGTGGAGCTGGCGGGACGGTTCCACTCCCACCCGTACACCGGCGAGGACGGCACCGGACTCGGCAAGGCCCTCAAGCCGATCACCCATCCTCTCCGCGCCGACCTGCCCGTCCTGCTCGGCGCCGAGGGCCCCAAGAACATCGCGCAGACGACGCGCATCGCGGACGGCTGGCTGCCGCTGTACTGGTCGCCGCTGCGGACGGACGTGTACGAGGCGTCGCTGACCGGCCTGCGGGAGGGCTTCACCATCGCCCCGATGGCCCGCGCGAAGGTGTGCGACGACGTCGCGGAGGGCCTGCTCCCCGTCAAGGCCATGCTCGGCTTCTACATCGGCGGAATGGGTCACTCCGCCCGCAACTTCCACGCCGACCTGATGGCCCGCATGGGGTATGAGGCCGAGGCCCGGCGCATCCAGGAGCTCTTCCTCGCGGGGCGCAGACAGGAGGCGGTCCGTGCCGTGCCCGACGCCTTCGCCGACGAGATCTCCCTGGTCGGCCCGCGCGCCCGCATCGCGGAACGGCTTGAGCTGTGGCGCGAGGGGCCGGTCACGGACCTGCTCGTACTCGCGCCGGACCCGCACACCCTGCGGGTCCTGGCCGAGCTGAACTCCTAGGAACGCGTCAGCCCTTGCTGAGTTCGCCCGCCGACGGCACCTTGTCCTTGACGTCCGCGCCCGCGCTGCTGCCCGCGCCCTTGACGTCCTTGATGATGTCGTCGAAGGAGTTCACCACCGAGTCCGTCCCCTCGCCCTTGCGGAGCTTGGACGGCAGGTCCTTCAGGGCGTCGATGCCGGACGTCAGCGGGGCCACCGCCTTGGAGAGGGTGGGATCGCCCTTCGCGTTCTTCGTCGCGGCCTTCAGCCTGTTGTACGTGAACGCGCCCGCGAGGCCCGCCTTGACCAGGGCGAACTTCCGGCCGTTCGCGCCCTTCTTGAACTTGCCCGCGCGGTACGGCTTCACGATCCACTGGTAGGTCGCCCCCGCGGCGAGCCCCGCGTTGGCCACGAAGCGGGTCTTGGCGAACTTCTGCTTCTCGGCGCTGCTGCTGGTGGACGGCGCGGACGCGGTGGCGGTGTCCTCGCCGCTGCCGCCGCAGGCCGTCGCACCGGCCAGCAGGGTGCAGCAGAGCGTGAGGGAAACTCCGGCACGGTGGACGGTTACGGTGCTGGGCACGGCGGGGCCTCCAGGCGTGGGCTGAGCGGCGCGCGGGAGCGCGCGGACCTGCTCGCACCCTCACCCGGCCCGCCGTGCCCCGCCACCGGGGTGGACCCGAACGGGTTTCGAACGGCGGCTTCCCCGGTACCCGGCCTCCATGTCTCCCACACGGCACTCCCACGGCAGCACCGCGGGACGGGTCATAGCACTCGTCGCCGACATCATGGCCGCGATACTCGGCCTGTGGATCCTGATGTACCTGCTGGACGCGAACCGGGCCAACGACCTCGTCCAGTTCATCCACGACGCGGCCCGCTGGCTGGCCGGCTGGTCCCACGACCTGTTCACCTTCGACGAGGACTGGGCCAGGGTCGTCGCGGGCTACGGCCTGGCGGCCGTCGTCTACCTCCTGGTCGGCCACGCCCTCGCCGGACGCCTGCGCCGCTACTGAACCGCGGCGCAGCAGTCCGGGTCGAGGCCCCGCGGCAGCCGGTCGCCGGAGAAGACGGCGCAGGTCGCCTCGTCGCCGCCGAGCGCCGCCACGGCGAGAAGCAGTGAACCCGCCGTCCAGGTGGTGAGTTCCTCGGGCCACAGCGCCTTGTCGTCGAAGACGTAGCCCGTCCAGTACAGGCCCGACTCGGCGTCGCGCAGGTGCTGGATGGACTGGAGGATCTCCAGGGCGCGGTCCGACTCGCCCGTCATCCACAGAGCGAGAGCGAGTTCGGCGCTCTCGCCGCCGGTGACCCAGGGGTTCGGGACCACGCAGCGCACCCCGAGGCCGGGGACGACGAAGCGGTCCCAGCCCTCCTCTATGCGGGACTTGGCCTCCGCGCCGGTCAGCGCGCCGCCGAGGACCGGGTAGTACCAGTCCATCGAGTAGCGGTCCTTGTCGAGGAAGCGCTCGGGGTGGCGGCGGATCGCGTGCGCGAGGGCGCCGGCCGCCAACTCCCAGTCGGGCTGGGCCTCGTCGCGCTGCTCGGCGATGGCGAGGGCGCAGCGCAGCGCCTGGTGGATGGAGGAGGAGCCGGTCAGGAGCGCGTCGGTGACGGGCGTGCCGTCGGCCTCCCGCTTCCAGCCGATCTGCCCGCCGGGCTGCTGCAGCGCGAGGACGAACTCGACGGCGCCGACGACGGCGGGCCACATGCGGTCAAGGAACCCCTCGTCGCCGGTCGAGAGGTAGTGGTGCCAGACGCCGACGGCGAGGTAGGCGCAGAAGTTGGTCTCACGGCCGCGGTCGGTGACGTGGTCCGGGTCGCCGTCCGCGTACGCCGCGTACCAGGAGCCGTCCGGGTTCTGGTGGCGCGCGAGCCAGTCGTAGGCGCGCTCGGCGGCCGCGTGCTCGCCCGCAGCGTCGAGCGCCATCGCGGCCTCGGTGTGGTCCCACGGGTCGAGGTGGTGGCCGCGGAACCACGGGATGGCGCCGTCCTCGCGCTGCACGGCGAGGATGCCGCGCACCGTCGCGGCGGCCTGATCGGCCGTCAGGACGCCGGGCAGGATGAGGTGTTCGGTCCGCTCGGGGCTCGTCACTTGGCGTCCGCCGCGGCGTCGGCCGAGGCCTTCGGCAGGTGCGGCTTGGTGGCGTAGGCGACGAAGCTCTTGCCGACCACGGGGTTGAGCAGCTGCTCGGCCACGCGCGTCGCGAGGGGCTTCTTCATGATGTCCCAGACCAGGAGCTTGTGGTACGCGCGGACGGGCAGCGCCTTGTCGTTGTCGACGCCGAACGCGCACTTGAGCCACCAGTACGGCGAGTGCAGGGCGTGCGCGTGGTGCGTGCCGTACGGCTTGAGTCCGGCTTCCCTCATCCGTCCGAGCAGCTCGTCCGCCTTGTAGATGCGGATGTGGCCGCCCTCGACCTCGTGGTAGGCGTCGGAGAGGGCCCAGCAGACCTTCTCGGGGCCGTAGCGCGGGACGGTGACGGCGATGCGGCCGCCGGGCTTGAGGACGCGCACCATCTCCGCGAGGACGCCCTTGTCGTCGGGGATGTGCTCCATGACCTCGGAGATGATCACGACGTCGAAGGAGGCGTCGGGGAAGGGGAGGTTGAGGGCGTCACCCTCCATGGCCGTGGCGGTCGCGCCCACCGGGGCCTCGCCCGCCTCCTTCATCGCGGCGAACCACTTGGCGACCTCGCTGATTTCCTCGGCGTTCCGGTCGAGGGCCACCACCTGGGCGCCGCGCCGGTAGCACTCGAAGGCGTGCCGGCCCGCGCCGCAGCCCAGGTCGAGCACGCGATCGCCGGCGGCGAGCGGGAAGCGGGTGAAGTCGACGGTCAGCACGTGGCCCTGCTTTCGGGGTGAGGTCCTGCAACTTCGGGGGCGGCCGTGGCCGTGGCTGCGGTCGCGGTCGCCGGGACGGCGTGGCCGCGGGCGACCGCGCGGGCGGCGCCCTGTCCGGCGGAGCGGTCGATCGCCGCGCGGTAGAGCTCGGCGGTGCCCTGGGCGGCGCGGGCCCAGGTGAACTTGGCGAGGACGCGCGCGCGGCCCGCCGCGCCGAGCCTGGCCCGCAGCCCGGCGTCGCCGAGGAGCCGGTTCAGGCCGATGGCCAGCGCCCCCGCGTCGCCCGGCGGCACCGCGAGGCAGGTCTCGCCGTCGGGCCCCGCGACCTCCGGGATCGCGCCGCCGGTGGTGGCGAGGAGCGGTGTGCCGGTCGCCATCGCCTCGGCCGCGGGCAGCGAGAACCCCTCGTACAGCGAAGGGACGCAGGCGACCTGCGCCGAGCGGACGAGGTCGACGAGCTCGGCGTCGGTGATGCCCTTGACGAACTCGACGGCGCCCGCGAGGCCGTGCCGCTCGATGGCCTGGGCGACGGGTCCGTCCTCGGCGCGTTTGCCGACGACGACGAGGTGGGCGGCGGGGTTCTCGGTGCGCGCCTTGGCGAGCGCCTCGATGAGGAAGACCAGGCCCTTGAGCGGGACATCGGCGCTGGACGTCGTCACGATCCGGCCCGGCACCTCGGGGACCGACGGGTCGGGCGAGAAGAGGTCGGTGTCGGCGCCGATGTGGACGACGCTGATGCGGTCGTCCCGTACGCCGAGGTGGTCGACGATCTCCTGGCGCGAGCTGCCGGAGACGGTGAGGACGGACGGCAGGCGGCGGGCGACCCGCTTCTGCATGCGGGTGAACGCGTACCAGCGGCGGACGGACATGCGGCGCCTGAAGTCGGGCGCGGCGTCCAGCTCCAGTCGGCGGTCGACGGTGATGGGGTGGTGGATCGTGGTGACCAGGGGCGCGCCGAGGTCGCCGAGGAGGCCGTAGCCGAGGGTCTGGTTGTCGTGCACGACGTCGAACTCGCCGCGGCGGGCGCGCAGATGGCGCCGGGCGCGCAGGCTGAAGGTGACGGGCTCGGGGAAGCCGCCGGTCCACATCGTCGCCACTTCGAGGGCGTCGACCCAGTCGCGGTACTCGTCGCGCCTGGGGGTGCGGAAGGGGTCGGGCGAGCGGTAGAGGTCCAGGCTCGGCAGCTCGGTGAGCTTGAGGCCCGTCAGCTCCTCGCCCTCGTCGAGGACGGGGTAGGGCTGCGCGCCGATGACCTCGACGCTGTGGCCGAGCTTGGCCAGTTCGCGCGAGAGATGGCGTACGTAGACGCCCTGTCCCCCGCAGAACGGGTTCCCCTTGTACGTGAGGAGGGCGATGCGCAGCGGGCGCTCGCCGTCGCGGCCGGGGCCCTTGCGGGGGCCTGCCTCCATGGCCTCAGCGGTCACTCTCGGCCCCCTTCTTCCTGCGGTTCTCCGCGAGGTTACGCCGGGACGGTAATCTAGAACAAGTTTCAGACTTGATCGCCGAATGATCGCCGAATGAATGCCGAATGATCGCTGGACGAGCCTTGAATCTACCGGCAGGTAGGCGAGGTGTAAGGCCCGGATCAGGTGATTCGCGCCACGACGGGCTCCCTGCCATGCTGTGCGATCTCGGGAGGCGTTTTCCAAAGGGGCATCGACATGACAGCGGAAGCCAAGGCGGCGAACCCGGCGGCGCCGCCCCTCACCGAACGCCAGGAGGCGCGCCGCCGCCGCATCCTGCACGCGAGCGCCCAACTGGCCAGCAGGGGCGGCTTCGACGCGGTGCAGATGCGCGAGGTCGCCGAGGCGGCGGGCGTCGCCCTCGGCACCCTCTACCGCTACTTCCCCTCCAAGGTCCATCTGCTGGTCGCCACCATGCAGGACCAGCTGCAGCACATGCACACGACCATCAGGAAGCGCCCGCCGGCCGGTGAGTCACCCGCGGAGCGGGTCGCCGAGACGCTGATGCGGGCCTTTCGCGCGCTGCAGCGCGAACCGCATCTGGCGGACGCGATGGTGCGGGCCCTGACCTTCGCGGACCGCTCGGTGAGCCCCGAGGTCGACACGGTCTCGCGGCTGACGACGGCGATCATCCTGGACGCGATGGGCCTGGAGCGGACACCGACCGCGCAGCAGCTCTCCGCCGTCCGGGTCATCGAGCACACCTGGCACTCCGCGCTGATCACCTGGCTCTCCGGCCGCGCCTCGATCGCCCAGGTGAAAATCGACATCGAGACGGTGTGCCGGCTCATCGACCTGACGGCGGAGCCCGGACGCCGTGCGGCGGAGCCGAGGACGTAGTACGCCGGATCCCCCGGACGGCATCGCATCGTCCCGCCGTCTGCCGCACAGGGGGCGCACAGTCGTATGGCAAATGCGCCCCCTAACTCCCCCTTGGCCAGTTCTCTGCGTCACGAAGGGGGTACTCACCGCTATGAATGATCCTGCGTGCTTGAACGAAGCAACCGGAGCGGGGAGCTGGAGGGGCAGAGCGTGATCCGGGTCCTTCTCGTGCACGACGCCTGTCTACTGCGAATGGCTCTGGCGGAACAACTCGCCCGTGAGCCGGATCTGGAGGTGTTCCACGCGCCGTGGTCACAAGCGCGCGGCCGTCAACGCAGTGTGAGGCCGGACTTGTGCGTGGTCGACCTCGACGACGAGGCGGCCTGCGCGATCATCCCGCTCGGCGAACTGACCGGGCCCTCGGCACTGGGGAGGGGGTGCCGAGTACTGGTGCTCGCCACCGCCAACCGCCCCGGCCAGTTGCGGCGGGCGGCGGAGGCGGACGCACTGGGCTATGTGAACAAGGCGAGCCCGCCGGAACGGCTGCTCGCCGGGATCAGACAGGTGGCGGCCGGCCAGCGGTTCGTCGACGAATCACTGGGTTTCGGCTTTCTCAAGGCGGCTCAGATGCCGCTCACCCGAAGGGAGTTGAGCGTTCTGTCACTCGCCGCCGGGGGCGCGTCGGTCGCCGAGATCGCCAGCAGCCTCCATCTGTCCAACGGAACGGTGCGCAACTACATGGCCGCGATCACCCGCAAGACCGGGGCGCGGAACAGGATCGACGCCATACGGATCTCGCAGGGCGAGGGGTGGGTGTGAGGTGGCGCTCCGCCCCCTCCAGTCGCCGGCGCCATTGAGGTCCCGGTAGAGAGGCGAACGCTCCATCAGCTCGTCGTGCCGCCCGCACAGGGCGTGCGCTCCGTCCATCACCAGGACGCGGTCGGCACGGCGGGCCGAGCTGATGCGGTGGGCTATCACCACCAGAGTGCCGCCCGGGCGGGCCGCGAAGGCCCGCTCGGCGCGCGACTCCGCGACCGGGTCGAGATGACAGGTCGCCTCGTCGAGGACCGCCAGCGGGGCGGCCGACAGGTAGGCGCGGGTCAGCGCTATCAACTGCCGCTCACCTGCCGACAGTTCAGCGGGTACGAGTTCGGCGTCGAGGCCCCCGAGCCGCTCGGCGAGCGGGGCCAGGCCGACGGCTTCCACGGCGGTGAACATCTCCGCCTCGGGGACCTGGTCCGCCCGCAGGTAGCACAGGTTGTCGCGGAGCGTGCCGGTGAAGACGTACGCCTCTTGAGGGATGAGCACACTCCGCGCCACGGCGCCCGCGCCGCGCACCGGGCGCCCGTCGACACGGACGTCTCCCGCGTCCGGCACGAGGAGCCCGGCGACAATTCCGGCCAGTGTCGACTTCCCGATACCGCTGGGTCCGACGACGGCGAGGTGCTCGCCCGGGGCGAGGGTGAGCCCCAGATCGCGCAGGACGGGTTCGGCGTGCGGGCCGTAGGCGAAGGTGAGGGAGGAGAGGTGGAGGGCGGGGGTGGGCGTGGGGGCGGGGGCGGGAGCAGGTGCGGGTACGGGGGCAGGAGCGGAGGCGGGGGCAGGAGCGGAGGCGGATTCGGCAGGGGAGAGGCCGGTGCCGCTCCCGGTCTCCTCCCCCGGCCCCCCGGTCGCTTCCGGCGCGTCCCACGTCAGGCGGCGCAGCACGATCGCCAGGCGGGAGCCGCTCGCGCCCAGGCCGTTGACCAGGTTGTGCAGGGCGGGAAGCAGCGCCTGGGTGACGTAGGCGAGGGCGCCGACCAGGGCGCCCGGCGTCACTCCGCGGTCCAGGAGCCAGGGGGCCGCGGCGAGGAGCAGGACGAGCGGGAGCTGGCCGCCGACGGCGAGGGACGCCGTGCGCAGGATGCCCCAGCGGGCCAGCGCGCCGGCCGTCGCGTACTCGCGGGCGACGCCCCGGTCCAGGTCCTCGGCCATGTCCTGTTCGGCGCCGGCCGCCGCGACGTCCCGCAGCCCCGGGCAGACGACGCCCAGTTGGCCCGCGAGCTGCTCGTCCGCGACCAGGAACTCCTCCTGCCGCCGGGCCAGCGGGCGCAGCGTCGCCACGAACAGGGCGATCCCGGCGAGGAGCGGCGGCAGCACCACCACGAGGAGGAGCGGGTCGAGCGAGAAGAGGCCGACCAGCGCGCCTGCCGCCGTGAAGACGAACGAGCGGGAGACCATCACCAGGCCCGCGAAGGTGTCCCTGGCGATCTCCACCTGCTGGGTGAGCCGGGACACGGCGGCGCCGTCCGCCTCCCGCAGGCCACGGCCGACGACCTGCCGCACCAGTGTGTCCCGCAGGGGCTCCACCAGGTCGGCGACCGCCCGGTAGACCTGCCCGGTGCCGTACGCGGCGATCACCACGCCGAGCGCGGCGGCGCCCAGCCAGCCGAGGCCGACCGCCTCGTGCCCGTCGAGGAAGCCGTCGTCCAGGGCGTGCGCGAGGGCGTACCCGGTGAGGAAGGTCTGGCCGGTTTCGAGGACGGACCAGACGGCGAGCCGCAGCACCACCGGCCACCTGCGCCACAGGAACCGGAGACCGCGACGGTACGGGCCCCGCCCCGAGGGACGGTACGGGCCTCGCCCGGAGGTCTGCCTCACGCGCCGAACACCTCCCGGTACTCCGGGCGTTCCCACAGTTCCGCATGGGTGCCCACCGCCCGGATCCGGCCCTCGTGCAGCCAGGCCACCGCGTCCGCGCGGGCCGCCGTCGCCGCGCGGTGGGCGATGATCAGGCGGCTGCGGTGCGGGGTGTGGCGGAGCAGGGCCTCGGCGATGTGGTGCTCGGTCACCGTGTCCAGGCTCGACATCGCGTCGTCGAGGATCAGGAGCCGCCCGCCGCGCGCGAACGCCCGTGCCAGGCCGAGGCGTTGGGCCTCGCCGCCGGAGAGGGGCGCGTCGGCGCAGCGGGTGTCGTAGCCGTCGGGGAGCCGGGTGACGAAGGTGTCGGCGCGGGCGGCGCGGGCGGCGTCGCGGATGCGGTCGGGTGCCGGGCGCGGGGCGCCGAAGCCGATCGTGTCCCGCAGGGTCTCGCCGAGCAGCGCGGGCCGCTCGAAGGCGTACCCGATCTCGCGGCGCAGCTCCTCGCGGCCGAGCGAGTGCAGCGGGACGCCGTCGAGGCGTACGACTCCCTCGTCGGGGTCGGCGAGGCGCCCCGCGAGGGAGGCGAGCAGTGATTTGCCCGCGCCGGAGCGGCCCACGACGGCGACCGTGCCGCCCGCGGGCACGGTCAGGTCGACGCCGTCGAGCACGGCGCGCCCGCCGCGTGTCGCCCTGACGCCGCGCAGTTCGAGGAGGCCTCCCCCGGCGGGCAGTCGCTCGTGGCCGTAGGCGGTCCCGGGCTCGGCGAGGACCTCGCTCAGGCGGCGGGCGGCGGCCCTCGCGCGGACCAGGGCGCCGAGCTGTCCGACGAGCATGCCGACGCCGGTGGCGAGCACCGCGTACCGGGAGGCGGCGAGGAGGTCGCCGACGCTGATGCGGTGGTGGAGCACCAGGTGGCCCGCCACCGCGGCGACCGCGATCTGCAGGAGCGGGGCGACGGCGACGGCCTGCGCCTGGGAGCGGCCCTGGACCCGCCACATCCGGTGGCCGTGGCGGCTGAGGTCGGGCAGTGGCCGCAGGACGCGCGCCGCCTCCTTGTCCTCGGTGTGCGCCGCCGCGATGGTCCGCGCCCCGCCGATGGCCTCGCCGAGCCGTCCCGCGATGTCCCCCTGGACCTGCTGGTAGCGGGCCACGCAGTCGGAGGAGACCCGTACGAACGCCCGGAGCAGCAGGAAGAGGACGGGTGCTCCGACGACGAAGACGACGGCGAGCAGGCCGTCGACGAGGGCGAGGGCGATCACCGCGCCGACGGGGGTGACCAGGGCGGCGAGGACGGCGGCAAGGGTGGCGGGCGCGACGCCCGCGTGCGCCGCGTTGTCGATGAGGCGGGCCACCAGGTCGCCGGGGGCGAAGCGCGCGGTGGTGCGGGGTCCGACGGCGAGCACGTGGCGTACGACGCGCCCGCGCAGCCAGGCGGTGGTGCGGGCGTTGGTGGTGCCGGTGAGGGCGCCTTCGACGGCGTCGAGGAGGGCGCTCGCGCCGACCAGGGCCGCGCACAGGAGGACCCAGCGGGTGGCGTCGGGGTCGTCACGGCCGCTCAGGTGGCCGGTCAGGACCGCGTCGAGGGCGTGGCCGATCGCGAACGGCAGGCCCAGGGTCGCGGCCGAGCCCGCGACGGCGCACAGGGCGAGGATCGCGCAGCGGGCCGTGCTGTAGCGGGTCGCCGAGGCCAACAGGCGCGTGTCGGCGTCCGGTTGTCGTGGGCGGGGGGTCGTCGTCGCCATGCGGTGCGGGTCTCCGTCGCCTCGTCGGGGCCCGGGCCTCGCGGCCCTGGGCCGGGTCCGCAAAGTCACGCCTGCCCGGCGGTGGTGGCACTGAGGGCCCGGACGACCCCCTCGCGGGTGCCGGCCAGGCCCTCAGTGCCTTACCACTCAGATGCGGTCAGACATCAGAGACAGAGCAGAACACTTGCGGTGCTCCAGCAGAGCAGCAGGCTGGCCTGGCTTCCGCCACCGCCACCGCCGCCACCGGTCAGCTCGTCGGACTCCATGCTCTGCAGGTCGAGAAGCGCCATGAGAATTCCCTCTCTTTTGGGGGTGTTGCCATCCCTGTTGGGTGTTGTCACGATCCCGCGGAGTCGCGGAACCGCGTCTGTGGGCGCCGCAGCGGCGGCAGGAAGGGCAGCTGTGCCCCGCCGCCGTCGCCGAGCGCGCCGGCGAGTGCCAGAAGGCAGCCGGCCGTACCGGTGTGGAGGTCCATGGACAGGCGCAGCATCTGGTCGCCGGGAAAGGCGAGCTGGCCCGCGTACGACATGGCGAACCAGCCGAGTTCCTCGATCTGCGCGGTGACGTCCTTGGGCGTGATGCCCGGCGTCGTGCTGCGGTTGACGTGCAGCAGCAGTCCGGCCCGGCCCTGGAAGAGGCCCGGCTGTACGCAGAAGCGGGAGCGCGCGGAGGCGAGGATGGCGGGCCGTGCCGTCTCGAAGTCGGGGTCGGCGCGGTGCGCGAGGTAGTCGTCGAGGACCATGCCGATGCCGACGCTGCCCTCACCGAGGTAGGGCATGGTGCGCCAGCCCTCGTTGACGGCGAGACCGCCGTCCCGCGGCTGGGTCACGCACTGGGCGAGGTCCGTGCGCAGGGCGCGGGCCGCCAGGTCGAGGAGGGCTCGGTCGCCGCCGCGCTCGTACAGGCGCAGGAAGAGCAGTGCGGGTCCGCTCGCGCCGCGCAGCAGTCCGGCCCGGCGCCGCCCGGTCTTCGGGGCCTGCTCCGCGGACTCCGCGGTGAGGCGCTCGGCGAGGACCTCCGCCGCCCGCTCCGCGTGGCGGGCCAGGGCACTCTCGCCGGTGCTGTGCGCGAGGGCGTCGAGGGCGAGGCCGAGACCGGCGAGGCCGCCGTACAGGTCGGAGGGGAGCCGCTGCCAGTTCTCCCGCAGTACGAGTTCCATGAGGTCGAGGGCGCGGGTGCGGTGGCCGAGGCGGTCGAGCACGTGGGCGATGCCGGCGAGGCCGTCGTGGTATCCGAGCGGGGTGCCTGCCGGGGTGGGCGCGGTGTGCTTCAGGAGCCAGCGCTCGCCCTCCTCGTAGCGTTCGGCGCCGCTCTCGGCGAGGGCGAGCAGCACACCGGCCGCACCGTGCGCGACGTTGAGCCCGCCGCCCTCGGTGAACTGCGCGATGTCGCCGGGGAAGAGCCGGTCGTCGCGGTCCGGCGTCGCGGAGGCGAGGACGGCCTTGACCATCGAGTCCCGGCTGTACGGCCAGTCGGCCGGGTCGACCAGTGGTGCGGCGGCTCGTGCCGCGTGGCGGGTGGCGCCGGTCCGGCCCCCCTCCAGGGCGCCCCCCTCCGGGGCCTTGAGGTCTCCCGCGGCGCGGACCGGCGCCGGCTCGTTGCCGTCGGTGGCGTGCTGCCCGTCGCGCTGGATCTCGGCGACGGCCTCGGCGAGAAACTCCTCCGGTATGTCGGGGAATTCGGCCGCTATCACCTCGGCGAAGTGGGCCGCCTTGCCGCGGTCGATGGAGAGCAGCGAGGTGATGGGCAGGAAGAGTGCGAGCCGCAGGCAGGCGAGGGCGTAGCGGTCGACGTCGGTGCCGGTGCGGTCCGGTGGTGCGACGAAGCCGGGGTGGGCGACGATCTGGCGCCCCGCGTCGCCCACGGTGCCCGCCGCCTCGAAGTCGAGGAGGAAGACGGACTGTTCGTCGGGCGCGACCATGATGTTGAAGAGGTGCAGGTCGTTGAAGACGACGCCGCGTCCGTGCACGGCGGTGACGGCTTCCTCGACGGCGTGGTACATGCGCAGCGCCCAGGCCGTGTACGCGGATATGTCGGCGGGGTCCGGTTCGCTGACGCACAGCGGGTGCCGGTGGGCGAAGAACGAGTTGAGGGTGGACCCTTCGAGGAAGTCCATGACGAGGAAGCGGTGGCCGTCGAGGAGGAACCAGTCGCGCACCTCGGGGGCGACGCCGAGTCCGGAGAGCTTCTCCAGGGCGTCCTTCTCGCGTTCGAGGCGGGCCACGGCGTCGGCGCCGTCGGCGGCGAGGCCGGCGTGCGGGCGGCCCTCCTTGAGGACGACCTTGCTGCCGTCGCGGGTGTCGGTGCCCGCGTAGACTCCGCCGCCGTTGGAGAAGTGCAGGGCCTTCTCGATGCGGTACGGCAGGTCGGCGACGGTGGAGGTGTTGCGGGCCTTGAGCGCCGGTTCGAGGAAGGCGGGCAGCGTCACCCACGCGGGGACCTTGAAGGCGGGGTCGCGCGGGTCGGGGACCAGCCGCCCCTCGCCGTCCTCGATGGCGGGCACCAGCGTGCCCCTGCCGTTGTCGCACATGCGGCGGGTGAACGCTCCGTACCTGACGTACAGCGGCCCCTCGCGCCAGCGCAGGTCCGTGAGGATGTACGGGCCTTCGGTCCCGTCGAGCCGGTCGCCCAACCGGTTCAGGATGTCGTGCAGTTGGGCTTCGTCGGCCGGGTAGACGGTGACGGCCTTGCCGCTGTGGTCCCGGCCCGCGTACTTGCTGTTGCGCAGGTGCAGCAGGTGTTTGCCCGGCACGAACTTGAAGGGGATCCGGCGGGGCACGCAGTGGTCCCACACGGCCGATATGACGTGGTCCGCGTTCTCCAGGGTGGCGGAGACGTGGATCTTCCAGCCCTGCTGGGGGGCGGGGAGCGGGTCTCCGCCCTCGTCCAGCGGGACGAAGGAGAGCCAGTCGCCCGCGCGGCCCGAGCGCCAGCCCTCGGGGACGGGGCGGCGGGCCGCGGGGAACTCGGTGGAGCCCTTGGTGGCCGTGGACGTCAGTCGGTCCGGGGTCTCGTAGAAGTGCCTGTCGGCCAGACAGTAGACCTCGTACCGCTTGTCCATGGCGTCCCCTCTCCGCTCGGTGTGGCACTGAGATTTCCAGGGCTCCGAGGGGCGGAACAGTCACGAGTGTCATCGATCGGCCGTGCGGAACGCATGCGTAAAGTCACGTTCGCTCATGTTCGACGGTCCAGACTAGCTACGGTCCGGACATATGGCGACGCCCGCGCCGCCACCGAGGTGAACTTGGCGCGGGCGTGACCCCGTCGACGCCGCGGTGCTACTCCTCCGGCGGGAACACGATCTCCCCGCCGTCGGCCAGCGCGATCGTGATCGCCTCCACCGGGCAGCCCTCCGCGGCCTCAAGGACCTTCTCGTTGGCGTCGGTCTCGGCGGCGGTGGGGTGCGACTGGCGTGCGGTGTCCAGCTCGAAGCCGCCGGGGGCGGTGAGTACGCACATGCCCGAGCCGATGCAGACCGACCGGTCGACCTCGACGTGCCAGCGGTCCCCCATCAGGCACCCGCCCCCTCGTAGCCGGCCGGGAGGTGGATCATCTTGTGCTCGAAGAACTCGCCGTACCCCTCGGGTCCGAACTCGCGCCCGAGGCCGGAGTTCTTGTAGCCGCCGAAGGGGCCGAGCATGTCGAGGCTGAAGGTGTTCACGGAGTACGTTCCGGTGCGCACCTGCCGCGCGATGCCGATGCCCCGCTCGACGTCGCCGGTCCAGACACTGCCGCTGAGCCCGTAGTCGGAGTCGTTGGCGATCTTCACCGCCTCGCTCTCCTCGCCGTACGGCAGCAGGCAGATGACGGGGCCGAAGATCTCCTCTCGGGCGATCCGCATCGAGTTGTCGACGTCGCCGAAGAGCGTCGGCTCGACGTACCAGCCCCGGTCCATACCGGCCGGCCGGCCGCCGCCCGCGAGGATCTTCGCGCCCTCCTCCTGGCCGATGCGGATGTAGTCGAGGGAGCGCTGCTGCTGCCGCCGGGCGACGAGCGGGCCGAGTTCGGTGGCGGGGTCGAGGGGGTCGCCGACCTTGAGCGCACAGGCTGCGGCGGCGAAGGCCTCGGCGAACTCGTCGTAGCGGGTGCGCGGCACGAGGATGCGGGTCTGGGCCACGCACGCCTGGCCGTTGATCATCCAGGCGAACGGCGCGATGCCCGCGACCGCGGTCGCCGCGTCGGCGTCGGGGAGGACGACGGCGGCCGACTTGCCGCCGAGCTCCAGTGTCACGCGGGTCAGGTTGCGGGCGGCGACCTCCATGACGCGCTTGCCCGCGGCGACGGACCCGGTGAAGGAGACCTTGTCGACGTCCGGGTGCCCGACGAGGTACTCGCTCACCTCGCGGTCGGCGCAGATGATCGAGAGCACGCCTTCAGGCAGCCCCGCCTCGGCGGCGATCTCCGCGAGGATGTAGGAGTCGAGGGGCGCTTCCGGCGAGGTCTTGAGGACGACCGGGCAGCCGGCGAGCAGGGCGGGGGCGAGTTTGGCGGCGGCGGTGAACTGCGGGACGTTCCACGGCACGACGGCCGCGACGACGCCGACCGGTTCGCGCCGCACGAGCAGCTTGCCGAGGACGCCGTCCCGCTCCTCCTCGTAGGGGAAGTCGCGGGCGACGGTGATCGCCGCGTCCCACGCCATCATCGCGGAGAGGGCCTGCACCATCACGCTTGACGTGTAGGGCGTGCCGTTCTCGGAGCTGATGACGCGGGCGATCTCCTCGTGGCGTATCGCGAAGCCGTCCTTGATCCTCGATATGACCTCGATGCGCTCGTCCGGCGTCATCCGCGGCCACGGGCCGTGCTCGAAGGCCTTGCGGGCACCGGCGACGGCGCGGTCCACGTCGGCGGGGGCCGCGTGCGGCACGCGGGCGAAGACCTCTTCGGTGTGCGGGGAGACGACGTCGATGACACCCTTGCCGAGCGGGTCCACCAACTCCCCGCCGATGAACAGCTGTCCGTGTTCCACGAGCTCGGTCATGGCTGACTGCCTCCTGCGGGTCCCTGCGGGGCGTTTCCTGACACCGTTTCAGAACTGATGTTTCAGAACTGATACCAGTTCTAGTTGGAGGAGTCCACGCCCGAAAGCGCCAGAAGCGCCAGAAGCCCAGGAGGCTCCGGAAGACCCCGGGAGGCTCGCGGGAGCGCCAACCCGGCGGCTAAGAGGTGGACTTGGGCGACTATTGGAACTAGTTCTAGTTATAGTGGCGGGCATCAGCGACAGAGACGAGGCGCCCATGACGCGGGTGAGCGGCGGCACGCGGGCGAGCGGCCCACCGGTGATCGAGCACGGCGGCGGCGTCTGGAGCATCAAGGTCCCGATCCCCGACAACCCCCTCGGCTTCACCCTCGTCCACCTCCTGGACACCGACGCGGGCCCCGTCCTCGTCGACACCGGCTGGGACGACCCGGCGTCCTGGGAGACCCTCGCCGCCGGGCTCGTCGCCTGCGGCACCGCGGTCCAGGACGTGCACGGCGTCGTCATCACCCACCACCACCCCGACCACCACGGCCTGTCCGAAGCGGTCCGCGAGGCGTCGGGCGCGTGGATCGCGATGCACGAGGCGGACGCCTCCGTGGTGCGCCGCACCCGTGCCAACCCGCCCGAGCGCTGGTACGCCTACATGGCCGCGAAGCTCACCGCCGCGGGCGCCCCGGCCGGCCACGTCGCCCCCCTGGTGCGGGCCCGCGACGAGGGCCACCCCCGCGCACTGCCCGGCCTCGCCCCCGCCCTGCCCGACCTCGGCATCACCCCGGGCGAGCTGCTCGCCCTGCCGGGCCGCCGGGTACGCGCGATCTGGACCCCGGGACACACGCCGGGCCACGTCTGCCTGCACCTGGAGGAGGACCACCCGACGGGCCTGCGCGGCCACGGCCGGCTCTTCTCCGGGGACCATCTGCTGCCCGGCATCACGCCGCACATCGGCCTGTACGAGGACCCCGACGACGACACGGTGACCGACCCCCTCGGCGACTACCTCGACTCCCTGGAGCGGGTCGGCCGCCTCGCCCCCGCCGAGGTCCTCCCCGCCCACCAGCACGCCTTCACCGACGCCCCCGGCCGCGTACGTGAACTCCTCGCGCACCACGAGGAGCGCCTGACGAGCCTGCTCACCCTGCTCGCCGAGCCCCTCACCCCCTGGCAGATCGCCACCCGCATGGAGTGGAACAGGCCCTGGGCCGAGATCCCCTACGGCTCGCGCAACATCGCGGTCTCCGAAGCGGAGGCCCACGTACGCCGCCTGGTGAAGCTGGGGCGCGCGGAGGCGGTGGCAGGGAGCGATCCGCTCGCGTTCGTGGCGGTGTGACCCGAGGGGCCCGCGGACCGGCCGGTAGAGTGAGTGCGTCGTCCTCACGTCCGAGCAGGGGAAAGTCCGGTGCGAATCCGGCGCTGACCCGCAGCCGTAATCCGACCGCAGCGTCGGTGAGCCGGAATGCCCGGCGCGGAACGTGACCGGCTCGCTTCACCGGACCCTCCGGTGAGCGGCACCGTCGAGGTATACGGAGCCGGAGCCGCCGGAAGCCGTGCTGCCCGCACGGACCGCGCCGCCCCGCTCCCCGCAGGGAGAGGCATCCGCCCCATCATGAACGTTCGTCGCAGTGCGGCGGTCCTGGCCGCCGTCGCCGTGTTCGGCTCGGCCGCGGCACCGGCCGCCTTCGCGGAGAGCAGCTCCCCGTCGCCCTCGACCGCGCTCCCCTCGGGCCTCTACGGCAAGCAGGACCCCAAGTTCGACGGCGTCTTCCGCCAGTCGTACGCCCTGCTCGCCCAGCACACCCAGGACATCGAGCCGGCCGCGAAGGCCGTCGACTGGCTGACCGGGCAGCAGTGCGCGAGCGGCGGCTTCGCGGCGTACCGCGCGGACGCGAGCACGCCGTGCAACTCCAAGACCACGGTCGACAGCAACTCCACCGCCGCCGCCGTGCAGGCCCTCACCGCGCTCGGCGGCCAGGACAAGGCGGTGAAGAAGAGCGTCCAGTGGCTGAAGTCGGTGCAGAACAAGGACGGCGGCTGGGGCTACAACCCCGGCTTCCCCTCCGACGCGAACTCCACGGGGATCGTCGTCGGCGCGCTCGTCGCCGCCGGTGAGAACCCCGCGTCCGCCAAGTCCCAGGGCGGGAAGTCCCCCTACGACGCGCTGCCGAAGCTCGCCATGGACTGCGGCAAGGACGGCGGCGCCTTCGGCCTCGCCGACGCCAAGTCCGGCAAGGTCTCGCCGAACGCCGGCGCCACCGCGGCCGGTGTGCTCGGCAGCCTCGGCCGTGGCCTCGTCGTGGCGCCCGCGAAGAAGGCCACGTCCGGCGCCCCCAAGTGCGCGAAGCCGGACACGACGGCGCAGGCCGCGAGCAACGGCACCGGCTACCTCCTCGACACCCTCGGCAAGAACGAGGACCACCTGATGTCGTCGATGCCGGGCGTCGGCGACATGCCGGACGTCGGCGGCACCGCCGACGCCGTGGTCGCCCTCGCCGCCGCCGGACAGCAGGAGCAGGCCAAGAAGTCCGCGGTGTGGCTCACGGAGAACTCCGCGAAGTGGGCGAAGCAGTCGGGCCCCGCCGCCTACGCGAAGCTGATCTTCGCCGCGAACGCCGCGGGCCTGGACCCGCGCGACTTCGGCGGCGCCGACCTCGTCAAGCAGCTGAACGCCCAGGGCCCGCCCCCGCAGTCCGCCTCCGACCACGCCTCGGCGTCGGACAAGGACGAGAAGAAGGACGACGACGGCGGCGTCAGCGTCTGGTGGATCGTCGGCGTCGGCATGGTCGCCGGCATCGGCATCGGCTTCCTGTACAGCGGCAACCGCAAGAAGAAGCAGCCGTGACGGCAGGCCGTGGGCGGCTGCTGCTCGGGGTGCTCCTCGCCGCCGTCGTCGGCGTCCTCGTGGCCGCGCCCGCCCAGGCCGCCGGCTACCGCTACTGGTCGTTCTGGGAGCGGGACGGCGGGCAGTGGACGTACGCGAGCCAGGGCCCGGGCACCGCGCGCCCCGACGACGGTGACGTACAGGGCTTCCGCTTCGCGGTCTCCGAGGACTCCAAGGACGCGGCGAAGCCGCGCGGCGCAGCGGACTTCGAGGACATCTGCGCGGACACCCCGGCCGAGGACGGGCACAAGCGGGTCGCGCTGGTCGTCGACTTCGGCACGGCGGGCGACGCGCCCGGCGGTGAGCGCCCGCCGAAGCCGCGTACCGCCTGCGCCAGCGTCGCCGACGACGCCACCAGCGCGGAGGCCCTCGCCTCGGTCGCCGAACCGCTGCGCTACGACAGCAAGGCACTGCTCTGCGCCATCGACGGCTACCCGAAGTCGGGCTGCGGCGAGCAGGTCGCCGCAGACGGCAGCGACCGGCAGGAAACGACCGCGGCCCCGGACGGGGACGGGGACGACGGCGGTCCCTCCCTCGGCCTGATCACCGGGGTCGCCGCCGTCGCGCTGCTCGGCGCTGCCGCGGTCTGGCAGGCCCGCCGTCGCCGCGGCTGACGCGGCCGGACGACGGACAGCACGATGACGGACCACGGCAGCGGCGCGCCCGGCCCCCTGCGGCGCCGCCTCGCCCCCGAGGCGCACCGGAGCAACGCCCTGCACCCGGGCGCCTGGTGGGTGTGGGCCATCGGCCTCGGCACCGCCGCGTCCCGCACCACCAATCCGCTCCTGATCGGGCTGCTGATCGGCGTCGCGGGCTATGTGGTGGCGGCGCGCCGGACGTCGGCGCCGTGGGCGAAGTCGTACGGCGCGTTCGTGAAGCTGGGGCTCATCGTCATCGCGATCCGGCTGCTCTTCGCGGTCGTGCTCGGCTCGCCGATCCCCGGCACGCACACCGTCGTCACGCTGCCGGAGGTGCCGCTGCCCGACTGGGCCAAGGGCGTGCGCATCGGCGGCCGGGTCACGGCCGAGGGCCTGGCCTTCGCGCTCTACGACGGCATCCGCCTGGCCGGTCTGCTGATCTGTGTCGGCGCCGCCAACGCGCTGGCCAGCCCAGCGCGGCTGCTCAAGTCACTGCCGGGCGCGCTGTACGAGGTGGGGGTCGCCGTCGTCGTGGCGATGACCTTCGCGCCGAACCTCGTCACCGACGTGCAGCGGCTCCGGGCCGCCCGACGGCTCCGCGGGCGCCCCGACCGCGGAATGCGCGGGCTGCTCCAGGTCGGGCTTCCGGTCCTGGAGGGCGCCCTCGAACGGTCGGTCGCGCTGGCCGCGGCGATGGACGCGCGGGGCTTCGGGCGCACGGTCCCGGTCCCCGCCGGGGTGCGCAGGGTCACGGCCGCGCTGACGCTCGGCGGCCTGATGGGCGTCTGCGTGGGAACGTACGGACTGCTCACCGCGGAGGGCACCGCCTACGGCCTGACCGTCCTGTTTGCCGGACTGCTCGCCGCGCTCAGGGGCCTGCGCCTCGGTGGCCGCTGCTCGGTGCGCACCCGCTACCGCCCCGATCCGTGGGGCGCGCGCGCCTGGCTGGTCGCCGGGTCCGGGGTGGCGGTCGCGGCCGTGATGCTCTGGGCCACGTCGCACGACCCGGCGGCCCTGCACCCCGGAGTCGTCCCGCTCGTCGCACCGACCCTGCCGCTGTGGCCCGCGGCGGCGGTACTGGTCGCACTGGTGCCGGCGGTGGTGGCGCCGGTGCCGGTGTCGATGTCGGCGCCGACCGGGACGGAGGCCGGGGCGGCGGGAGCGGGCCCCGTCGGCCCGCGGGAGCACGCCCCGCCGGAGCACGCGCCGACCGCGAACCCCTCGCCCGCGGCCTGGCGAACACCGCCCGCCCGCCACACCGACGCCCGACCCCCCACCCCCGAGGAGCCCTCATGATCCGCTTCGAGGACGTCTCGGTGACCTACGACGGGGCGAGCGCGCCCACCGTCCGCGGGGTCGACCTCACCGTGCCCGAGGGCGAGCTCGTGCTGCTCGTCGGGCCGAGCGGAGTCGGCAAGTCGACACTGCTCGGCACGGTGAGCGGGCTCGTGCCGCACTTCACCGGCGGCACCCTGCGCGGCCGGGTGAGCGTGGCGGGCCGCGACACCCGCACGCACAAGCCGCGCGAACTCGCCGACGTCGTCGGCACGGTCGGCCAGGACCCCCTCTCGCACTTCGTGACGGACACGGTCGAGGACGAACTGGCGTACGGCATGGAGTCCCTCGGGCTCGCCCCCGACGTGATGCGCAGGCGGGTCGAGGAGACCCTTGACCTCCTCGGCCTCGCCGACCTGCGCGACCGTCCCATCGCCACCCTCTCCGGCGGCCAGCAGCAGCGCGTCGCCATCGGCTCCGTCCTCACCCCGCACCCCCGGGTCCTCGTCCTCGACGAGCCGACCTCCGCGCTCGACCCGGCCGCCGCCGAAGAGGTCCTCGCCGTGCTGCAGCGGCTCGTCCACGACCTGGGCACCACGGTCCTGATGGCCGAGCACCGCCTGGAGCGGGTCGTGCAGTACGCGGACCAGGTGCTGCTGCTCGCCGCGCCGGGCGAGCCGCCCGTGCTCGGCGACCCGGCCTCGCTGATGGCCCGCTCCCCCGTCTTCCCCCCGGTGGTCGCGCTCGGCCGCCTCGCGGGCTGGTCGCCGCTGCCGCTGACCGTGCGGGGCGCGCGGCGCCGGGCGGGCGCGCTGCGCGAACGGCTCGCCGAGGCCGGGCCGCCGCCCGGAGAGAGGCAGGAGGGCCGGCCGGCCCCGGAGCGCACGCCCGGCCGTTGGCCCCGGCTGCGCAAGGAACGTACGAAGGAACGTGCGCAGGGACGCACACAGGGACGTACGAAGGAAGACACGCAGAAACGCCCGCCCGAAGAGGCCACCGCGACCGCCACCGCCGCCGCGTCCGTCGACCGGCTCGCCGTGCGCCGTGGCCGTGTCGAGGCGCTGCGCCGCGTCGGCCTCACCGTCGTGCCCGGCGAGACCGTCGCCCTGATGGGCCGTAACGGCGCCGGCAAGTCCACCCTCCTGTCCACCCTCGTCGGCCTGCTCGAACCCACTTCCGGCACGGTCCGCGTCGGCGGCGTGGTCCCCCACCGCACGCCCCCGCGACAGCTGATCCGGCACGTCGGCCTGGTTCCCCAGGAACCGCGCGACCTGCTGTACGCGGACACCGTGGCCGCCGAGTGCGCTGCCGCCGACCGGGACGCGGACGCGGCGGCCGGGACCTGCCGCTCCCTGGTCGGCGAGTTGCTGCCCGGCATCACGGACGACACCCACCCGAGGGACCTCTCCGAGGGCCAGCGGCTCGCGCTCGCCCTGGCCGTCGTCCTGACCGCCCGGCCGCCCCTGCTCCTCCTCGACGAGCCGACCCGCGGCCTCGACTACGCGGCCAAGTCCCGCCTGGTCACGGTCCTGCGGGGGCTCGCCGCCGAGGGGCACGCGCTCGTCCTCGCCACCCACGACGTGGAACTGGCCGCCGAGATCGCCCACCGTGTGGTGATCCTCGCGGACGGCGAGGTCGTCGCGGACGGCCCGACCGAGCAGATCGTCGTGTCGTCGCCGTCCTTCGCGCCCCAGGTCACGAAGATCCTGGCGCCGCAGGAGTGGCTGACGGTGGCCCAGGTGCGCCACGCCCTCGACGCGGCCGGGGAGGGACCGTCGTGAGGGCCGCGCCGAAGGTCCGGGGCCGGGCTCCCGGGGCGCAGGTCCAGGCCCGGCCGATCCGTCTCGGCCGCCGTTCGATCGCCGCGCTCGCACTGGTCAGCGCCGTCGGCGTGGTCGCCTTCGGGTGGCCGCTGCTCGCGGGCGACGGGTCCGGGCTCAGCGTCCACGCGCAGGACGCGCCCTGGCTGTTCGCGGCGCTGCTCCCGCTGCTGCTCGCCGTGGTGGTGGCGACCATCGCGGATGTCGGCCTCGACGCGAAGGCGATCGCGATGCTGGGGGTCCTCGCCGCGGCCGGTGCCGCGCTACGCCCGCTCGGCGCGGGGACGGCGGGCATCGAGCCGATGTTCTTCCTGATGGTGCTGAGCGGACGGGTGCTCGGGCCGGGTTTCGGGTTCGTGCTCGGGGCGGTGTCGATGTTCGCGTCGGCGCTCCTGACGGGCGGTGTCGGGCCGTGGATGCCGTTCCAGATGCTGTCGATGGGCTGGGTCTGCATGGGCGCGGGGCTGCTGCCGGGGCCCGACACCCTGCGCGGGCGGCGCGAACTGTGGCTGCTCGCGGCGTACGGGGCGGTGGCCTCCGTCTTGTACGGCACGGTGATGAACCTCCAGGGCTGGCCCTACCTCGGCGGCCTGGCCACCGGAGTCTCCTTCGTGCCGGGCGACCCGCTCCCCGACAACCTCGGCCGCTTCGTCGCGTACTGCCTGGCCACCTCGCTCGGCTGGGACCTGCCGCGGGCCGTCGTCACGGTGCTGCTGAGCCTGGCGCTCGGCTCCGCCGTCCTGAAGGCGCTGCGCCGGGCGACGCGCAGGGCAGCTTTCGAGGCGCCCGTCACATTCGAGGCCCCGAAGCCGTAGCGGCCTGTCGCGCTCCGTCACCTCGGGGGTCCCGTCGGCGTGAGCCGGCCCACAGGTCTTTCGTCCTCTACGAAGTGAGGGCGTAGCTCCGCACATTGACGCGCTCTCATCAAAAGGCGGCCTGACCTGCGCAATGAGAGGCACGTCACAGGACGGACGTTTGGCGCGGATGCGACTTCCACTAGTAAATACGGGCATTGCGTCGGCCCGGGAGCAGCTGTTTCTGTGGATGAGTCGCACGGCGCCGACGACCCCACGGGATCTCGGCGCCGCCGCATGCCCCCCACACCTCCGTGTGGCACGACGTGCGCCGCGACCTCCCGTCCCCCACCGGAAGGTCCTCTGTGTCCGCCTCGCTCATCCGCCGCATCGCTTCCCCCAAGAAGGCCATCACCGGCGGCCTCGTCGCCGCCGCCGCTTCCGGCATGGTCTTCGCCGCGGCCCCGGCTCAGGCAGCCACCCCGACCACCACGAAGGCCGCCGCCCCGGCCGCCGCTCCCGCGTCCGCCAAGGCGATCGCCAAGAAGAAGATCGCGGACCCCGCGCAGTTCGCCGCGTTCGACAAGATCGTCACGCACGAGAGCGGCTGGAACCCGAGCGCGACCAACTCCTCGTCCGGCGCCTACGGCCTGGTCCAGGCCCTGCCCGGCTCGAAGATGGCCTCGGCGGGCGCCGACTGGAAGACCAACCCCGAGACCCAGATCGAGTGGGGTCTGAAGTACATGAACGAGCGCTACGGCAGCCCGGTCGGCGCCTGGAACCACTGGCAGGCCAACGGCTGGTACTGAGCCGCGGCGCCCTGACGGCACCGCAGCACGTGGGAGAGGCGGCAACCCTGGGCAGGGTTGCCGCCTCTCCCACGTCCACGGCAGTACGTCCACGCGCGGTACGCACACCCACAGGCGACGCGCACCGCTCTCCACTCACTGCTCACCGCACCTGTGCGAACCACCGCGCGATCTTCGGCGCCGCCTTCGCGACCGACTCCATGTGCGGCACGCCGCCCTGGTCCATGACGGGTGCCCGCACGCCGTGCGCGGCGAGGTCCGCGGCGCAGCTGCGGGCGTTCCCGATGGGCACGTCGGTGTCGCCGTGCGAGGCGTAGAGCCGCACGGGGGCGTCCGGCTTCCAGTCGCAGGAGCCGTCGTTCGCCTTCAGCACCTCCTCCAGGCCGCCCGTCGGGTGCTTCAGGCGCTCGTAGAAGGCGGACGTGAGCAGTTCCCGCACGGAGCCGGGCAGCACCCCGATGACGTCCTCCTCATGGTGGCGGCCGTCGAAGAGCTTCTCGACCAGGGGAGCGTAGGGGGCGCGGAACGCCTCGGCGGGGTTCTTGTAGACCGGGTGCAGACGGTTCTGGGCCACCAGGAAGTACGAGAGGTAGAAGACGCCGCTCGTGCCGTTGACCCGGCCGTCGTAGAGGGCGGGCATCTCCTCGCCGGAGAGGTCGTAGGGGCCGCTGACCGGGGCGACGGCACGCGTCCTGAATCCGGAGTGCTTGCCCTTCAGCTCCTTGGCCAGCGCCATCGCCACCTGCCCGCCCTGCGAGAAGCCGGTGATGTACAGATCGCCGGAGAGCGCCCTGCCCTTCCGCCCCGCCGCGGTGCGCGAGGCCCGCAGCATGTCCTCGGACGCGGTCACGGCCGAGCGTGTGTCCATGTACGGGTGGAGCCCCGGCCCCTTGCCGAGCCCGAGGTAGTCCGGCGCGGCGACGGCCTTGCCCGCGGCGGCCTGCACGTACGGGCTGGCGGGCCCCAGGTCGTCGGCCACGGAAGGCGCGTAGTCGCGGTGGACCATGGTCCCGTGAGCATCGGAGACGAGGCCGAGGGCCCGGCCCGCGGAGCTCTTGGGCAGCGCGAAGAGCCCGGTGGCCGTGGTGGGCCGGCCCTGCACGTCGACCGTGCGATAGGTGAGGCGGTACGCCGCCACCCCGTACCGCACCATCCCCGCGTCGACCTTCTCCCCTTCCAGGAAACGGACGACGTCAGCACGGCTCAGGTCGGCCACCGGCTCGACCTTGAGGAGATCACCCCGGCCGGTATGCCGCGTACCGGCCGCGTCGCCACTCGCCTGCACGGCGGGCGCGGCGACGAGTCCAGCGAGCATCAGGGCGGCGAGGGCGGCGGCGCCCCGACGTACGGAACGGGCTTGCGAGCGAGTCGAGTTGTTCATAAGCAAGACGCTACGGAGACCACCGCCCGCACGACATCCGAGAATCCCCCCGCCGAGAGGTGTACCTACGGACACCTGACCGCTTCCAGCCCGTCCGGCCGGGGGGCGAGCACGGCGCAACTACCAGCCCGTCCGGCGGGGGACGACAAGCCCGGCGCAACCACCAGCCCGTCCGGCGGGAGACGACAAGCCCGGCGCAACCACCAGCCCGTCCGGCGCTTGAGGACGAGCTCGGCGCAGCCGGCGACAGACCGAGCCACGTACTACAGCCGCTGCAAAATCGTGGCGCCAGCCACCGCACCCCCCGCACACATCGTCACCAACGCGAACTCCTTGTCCCTGCGCTCCAGTTCGTGCAGCGCCGTCGCGATCAGCCGTGCCCCCGTCGCCCCCACGGGATGCCCGAGCGCGATCGCGCCCCCGTTCACGTTCACCTTCTCCAGGTCCTGCCCGAAGACCTGCGCCCAGCTCAGCACCACCGACGCGAACGCCTCGTTGATCTCCACGATGTCGATGTCCTTCAGGGACATCCCCGCCTTGCCGAGCACCGCCCGCGTCGCGTCGATGGGCCCGTCCAGGTGGAAGTGCGGGTCGGCGCCGACCAGCGCCTGGGCGACGATCCGCGCCCTCGGCTTCAGCTTCAGCGCCCGCGCCATCCGTTTGGAGGCCCACATCAGCGCCGCCGCGCCGTCGGATATCTGCGAGGAGTTGCCCGCGGTGTGCACCGCGGTCGGCATGACCGGCTTGAGGCCGCCGAGCGCCTCCATGGTCGTGTCGCGCAGCCCCTCGTCGCGGTCGACGAGCCGCCACATGCCGTGCCCCGCGGCCTGCTCCTCCTCCGTGGTCGGCACCTGCACGGCGAACGTCTCGCGTTTGAAGCGCTCCTCGGCCCAGGCGACGGCCGCCCGCTCCTGCGAGATGAGGCCGAGCGAGTCCACGTTCTCGCGGGTGAGGCCGCGGTTGCGGGCGATGCGCTCGGCGGCCTCGAACTGGTTGGGCAGATCGACGTTCCACTCGTCGGGGAAGGGCTTGCCGGGGCCGTGCTTGGACCCGGAGCCGAGCGGCACCCGCGACATCGCCTCGACGCCGCAGCTGATCCCGACGTCGATGACACCGGCCGCCACCATGTTGGCCACCATGTGGCTCGCCTGCTGCGAGGAACCGCACTGGCAGTCCACGGTGGTCGCCGCGGTCTCGTACGGCAGCCCCATCGTCAGCCAGGCCGTGCGTGCCGGGTTCATGGACTGCTCACCGGCGTGCGTCACCGTGCCGCCCACGATCTGCTCGACGCAGTCGGCGTGGATGCCGGTGCGGCCGAGGAGTTCGCGGTAGGTCTCACCGAGCAGGTAGGCGGGGTGGAGATTGGCCAGCGCGCCACCGCGCTTGCCGATGGGCGTGCGTACTGCTTCGACGATGACGGGTTCCGCGGCCATGGGCTCGTCCTCTCCCTCCACGTCCCGCGAGCCGTCCCGGCGGCTCGCGAGTAGAACTAGTACGCGTTCTAGTTCCGTACAGCAGTCTGCTGAGCGGAACCCTGGCGCCGCAAGGGTCTTGCACGCATCTTGCGCGGGACCCGCGGCCAACCGGACCCGCCCTGACCCTTGCCTCTTGTAGAACCCGTTACTACCTTGCGAGCGAGCTGCCCTGATGGACCGTCAGAACCATGCCCACGCACGGGAGTTGCCGATGCCCTGTCCAGCGCTGCCCGACGGGTTCGACTTCACCGACCCGGACCTGCTCCAAGACCGCGTGCCCCTGCCGGAGTTCGCACAGCTGCGGCAGACGGAACCGGTGCGCTGGATCGCCCAGCCACCCCGGATATCCGGCTTCGACGACGCGGGCTACTGGGCCGTCACGCGGCACGATGACGTCAAGTACGTCTCCACGCACCCGGAGCTCTTCTCCTCCAACCTCAACACCGCCGTCATCCGTTTCAACGAGACGATCAGCCGCGACCAGATCGAGGTCCAGAAACTGATCATGCTCAACATGGACCCGCCCGAGCACACCCGGGTCCGCCAGATCGTGCAGCGCGGCTTCACGCCGCGCGCCATCCGCTCGCTGGAGGACGCGCTGCGCGCCCGCGCCGGCTCCATCGTCGAGGCGGCCCTCGCGAACGCGGGCCCCGACGGCTCCTTCGACTTCGTGACCAACGTCGCCGTCGAGCTCCCGCTCCAGGCCATCGCCGAACTGATCGGCGTACCCCAGGCGGACCGCACCAGGATCTTCGACTGGTCCAACAAGATGGCGGGGTACGACGACCCGGAGTACGCCATCACCGAGGAGATCGGCGCCGAGGCGGCGATGGAGATCGTCGCGTACGCGATGAACCTCGCCGCGGCCCGCAAGGAGTGCCCGGCCAAGGACATCGTCAGCCAACTGGTGGCGGCCGAGGACGAGGGCAACCTCTCCGGCGACGAGTTCGGCTTCTTCGTGATCCTGCTCGCGGTGGCCGGCAACGAGACGACCCGTAACGCCATCACTCACGGCATGCACGCCTTCCTCACCCATCCGGACCAGTGGGAGCTCTACAAGCGCGAGCGCCCCGCGACGACGGCGGAGGAGATCGTGCGCTGGGCGACGCCGGTGGTCTCCTTCCAGCGCACCGCCACCCAGGACACCGGGCTCGGCGGCGCGGAGATCAAGAAGGGCGACCGGGTCGGCCTCTTCTACTCCTCGGCCAACCACGACCCCGACGTGTTCGCGTCACCGGAGAAGTTCGACATCACCCGTGATCCCAACCCCCACCTCGGCTTCGGCGGCGGCGGCCCGCACTTCTGCCTCGGCAAGTCCCTCGCGGTCCTGGAGATCAACCTCATCTTCAACGCGATCGCCGACGCCATGCCCGGCCTGCACCTGACCGGCGACCCGCGCAGGCTCCGCTCCGCCTGGCTCAACGGCGTCAAGGAGCTCCAGGTCAGCACCGGCTGACCCGGCCGACCCGGCTCCACGGAGGCAGGGGCGGGCCCTTTCCCGCACGCCCCGCCCCTGCCTCCCCCGGAGAGCCCGCGAGTCAATACCGCTCAGCAAAGCGACCTATCAGGTCAATCATGTTTACTGAACCAACGTTTCCGTTGCGGTAAGCGTCCTGAGAAGTGAACCTTGCCTCCCCAGGACTCGAACGGAAACGGTGGCCGTGGTCTCTGCCGACGTATCGCTCAGCCCGCCCGGCACCGCGTCCACCGGCCGGAATACTCCGCTCCGGACCTTCTGCCGGCGCCACCGCGTGCCGCTCCTCGCCACCCTCCCCACCCTTCCGCTGTACGCCGTCTGGGCGGTGTTCCTCGCGACGGGCGGCGGCGACCTCGCGGCGCAGGAGGCGTGGGCGCGGTTCGCCTCCGAGCACGGCACGGCCGCGTACAACCTCTTCTGGTACGGCGGCATGCACACCGCCAACTACAGCCTGATCTCGCCCTACCTGATGGCCGCGCTCGGGGTGCGGACCGTGACGGTGCTCTCCGGTGTCGCGGGCGCCTGGCTGGTCGCCGCGCTGATCGACCGCAGCGGCGTCCGAAGGCCCCTGTGGCCCGCGGTGCTCGCCTCGCTCGCGATCTGGTGCAACGTGGCCTCCGGGCGCACGACGTTCGCCCTCGGTCTCGCCTTCGCCCTCGCGGCCTGCCTGGCCCTGGTGCGGCAGCGGCGCGTGGGCATCGCGGTGGTGTGCTCGGCGCTCGCCACCATGGGCTCCCCGGTCGCGGGGCTCTTCCTCGTCGTCGCGGGCGCGGGCTACTTCTTCGTACGCGACTGGGCGCGGTCGGCGGCGCTGGTCCTGCCGCCGTTCCTGGTCGTGGCGGCGACCACGGTGCTCTTCCCCTTCACCGGCGAGCACCTGATGCCCTTCGACCGGATCTTCCCGCCCGTGATCTTCAGCCTGGCCCTCATCCTTGCGGGGCCGCGCGAGTGGCGGGTGGTGCGGTGGGGCGCCGGCGTCTACGCGGCCGGGACCGTCCTCACGTACCTCATCGCGTCCCCCATCGGCACCAACGTCGAACGGCTCGCCGAGCTGGTCGGCCCCGCGCTGCTGCTCGCCGCCCTGCTCGTGCCTGGGCTGCGCCGGGCGCGCAGGATCGCGCTGACGGTGGCGCTCGTGCTGTCCTGCGCCTGGGTGACGCAGAAGACGATCGACGACCTCGCGGTCTCCACGAAGGTGCCGAAGTGGGCGGTCGACACCCACGGCGTGGTGCGGGAGCTCGAGCGCCTGGAGGCCAACCGCACCCGCGTCGAGGTCGTGCCGACCCGCAACCACCGCGAGGCCACCGCCCTCGCCCCGTACGTGAACATGGCGCGCGGCTGGAACCGCCAGCTGGACATCGAACGCGGCCGGCTCTTCTACGACGGGTCGTTCTCGGCGGCCAGCTACCGCAAGTGGCTCGACAAGTGGGCCGTCGGGTACGTGGTGCTGCCTTCGGGCAAGCCGGACGGCTACGCCGAGGACGAGGCGGCGCTCGTGACGAGCGCGCCGAAGTGGCTGGAGCCGGTGTGGAACGACGCGCACTGGCGGATCTTCCGGGTGAGGAACCCGGTGCCGCTGGTCTCCAAGCCCGCCGCCGTGGTGCGCTCCACCGGGTCGAACGTGGTGGTGCGCGTACCCAGGCGGGGCTCGGTGACCCTGCGCCTGGTGTACTCGCCGTGGCTCCGGGCGGAGGGTGCCTGCCTGCGACGGCAGGGCGAGTTCACCCGCCTCTCGGTGCCGGCGCCCGGCACCTACGAGATCAGCTCGGGCTACCGTCCTTCGCCGCGTCGTCCCGCGGACTGCCGCTGATCAGCTGCTGCCGCGCCACGGGCCCGGTCACCCGGGGCCCCTTCACCCGGGGCCCCTTCACCCGGGGCCCTTCCACCCGGGGCCCTTTCACCCGCGGCCCGGACAGCAGATAGGTCAGGCCGAAGCCGACGCCCACGACGGTCGCGCCGCCCACCGCGTCGAGCACCCAGTGGTTGCCGGTGCCGACGATCGCCGAGACGGTGAAGAAGGGGTGGATCAGGCCGAGCGCCTTCATCCACCACCTGGGCGCGATGACCGCGATGACCAGGCCGCACCAGAGGGACCAGCCGAAGTGCAGCGAGGGCATCGCCGCGTACTGGTTGGTGAGCTTCGTCAGCGTGCCGTAGTCCGGCTGCGTGAAGTCCTGCACGCCGTGCACCGTGTCGATGAAGCCGAGGCCCGGCATCAGGCGCGGCGGGGCGAGCGGGTAGGCCCAGAAGCCGATGAGGGCGAGGACCGTCGCGAAGCCGAGCGCGGAGCGCGCCCAGCGGTAGTCGGCGGGCCTGCGGACGTACAGGACGCCGAGGACGGTCAGCGGCACCACGAAGTGGAACGACGTGTAGTAGAAGTTGAAGAAGTCCTCCATCCAGCCGGTCCGCGCCGTCAGATGGTTGAACCAGCGCTCCAGGTCGATGTGCAGGAACTGCTCGATCGAGTGGACCTGCTCGCCGTGCCGCTCGGCGGTGGCCCGCCCCCCGGAGATCGTGCCGCCCGTCGCCGCGAGCCTGACCTGCTGGTACGCGGAGTAGCAGACGCGGATGAGCAGCAGTTCGAGCAGGAGGTTCGGCCGGGTGACGACCCGCCGCCAGAACGGGACCAGCGGCACCCGGCTCCAGCGGGCCGGGACGGGCGCGGCGTAGTCGGTGGGGATGGGCTTCTGATATTGCGGGTGGGCCCGGGAGAGGAACGGCACGACGGCGGCCGCCGCGAGCGCCGCCAGGAGCACGACGTTGTCCCGGATCGGCTCGGTGACCGGCATGTTGGGCAGCATCATCGTGGCAGGCAGCGTCGATACGAGGACGACGGCGACCGGCCACATGTAGCGGTCGGACTGGCGCTTGCCGGCCCGGCCGACCACCGCGAAGAGCACCCACAGGAGCTGGTGCTGCCAGGTGGTCGGCGACACCGCGACCACGACGCAGCCGGTGATCGCGACGGCCAGGAGCAGCTGCCCGTCCTTGGCGTAGCGCACGGCGCGGCGCAGGCCGACGTAAACGAGCGCCAGGCTCAGGGTCACGAAGAGCCCGGTCTCCAGGGGGCCCCGCAGACCGAAGCGGAGCAGCATGCCGTGCAGCGACTGGTTGGCGTTGGCGTCCGGATTGGCGCCGAGCCCGGCGCCCGCGAGGTGGTGTATCCAGTACGTCGACGAATCGTGCGGCATCGCGGCCCAGGTCAGCGCGGTGCAGGCGGCGAAGGCCGCGCCGGTGGACGCGGCGGCCTTCTTGCGGCCGGTGAACCAGAGCAGCGCGGCGAAGAGCAGCATGGTCGGCTGCAGGGCCGCGCCGACGCCGACCAGGAGGCCGCTCGCGCGCTGGCCGCGGACGGTGAAGAGGCCGAGCAGAACGAGCAGCACCGGCAGGATGCTGGTCTGGCCGAGGTGCAGGGTGTTGCGCACCGGGAGCGACAGGATGAGCAGGCTGATGGCGACGGGGGCGGCGAGCAGGGAGGTGCGCCGGGAGACGGGCTGCGGCAGGGCGCGGGCCGCGACCAGGCCGAGCACGACGACGAGACCGAGCGTGCCGAAGGTCCAGGCCCAGCCGAGAGCCTGTTCACCCGCGCGTGCGAGCGGTTTCAGGACGAGGCCCGCGAAGGGTGGTCCGGTGAACTTGTCCGCGTCGTAGAAGGAGCCGTTGACGTGCAGGACGCCCGCGGGCCCGATCCACGTCTCCAGGTCGGTGAACCGTTCGCCCTTGGGGGTGCGCAGCACGTCGGCCACCTGCCGGGCGGCCAGGACGGCGGCGATCAGCCAGAGACCGACGCGGACCGCTCCGATCCGCTCCTCGGGTCCACCTGTCCGCCCTGTTCCCAAGGCACTGCCCGCTCCCCTGTGCTCAACGTTCGCCACGCCTCGTCGGCCCTCCCGTCCCGTCCGTCATGTCTGCGGTCCCGTCTGTGAGGGGCCGGCGTCCCGGCCCGGGAGTTACGGCCGGGACTTCCGCCAGGCCCGTGAGTGCCGCGCCCTGATGTGAGACGCACGCAACCACCTTCCCACCTGTCCGCGACCGCCGATTCCGTGAACCCGCGACCGCGGAGGCCTGAACCGGTGGCCACCGGTCCCTGAACCCAGGATGCCGCCTGCGCCCCCGCCGTGCGGTTCCGCGCCGGAGCAGCGACATAGATCACAAACGCGCCTTATCCGCACTGCCTGCGGAAACACCGTTTGACCTGGACAGAAGCGGTTTTCGCGCGCTGTGCGGCCAATCGGACACCGTACGTAATGATGCCTCTTGCACCTATGGTCGCTTTTCGGGCCGCCCGGCTACCGCGGGCGGCCTTGCCCTTGTCGTCGACCGAGAGCAGGCGAGCGAACCCTTGGTGAGCGCCACCCCCGTCGCACTACGCAAGCCCGAGCCCTCGGGAGGACACCGGACCGGCCCTTCGGCGGGACGCCTGCCCTCGACAGGCCCGGACGTCACCGTCACCGACCCCGCGATGGTCAAGCGGGCGGTGAAGGCGGCCGCCCTCGGCAACGCGATGGAGTGGTTCGACTTCGGCGTCTACAGCTACATCGCCGTGACGCTCGGCAAGGTCTTCTTCCCCTCGGGCAACCCGACGGCCCAGCTGCTCTCGACCTTCGGCGCCTTCGCCGCGGCCTTCCTGATCCGGCCGCTCGGCGGCATGGTCTTCGGCCCGCTCGGCGACCGCATCGGCCGCCAGAAGGTCCTCGCGCTCACCATGATCATGATGGCGGCGGGCACGTTCGCGATCGGCCTGATCCCGTCGTACGCGGCCATCGGCGTCTGGGCTCCCGTCCTGCTCCTCCTCGCCCGCCTGGTGCAGGGCTTCTCCACCGGCGGCGAGTACGCGGGCGCCTCCACCTTCATCGCCGAGTACGCCCCCGACAAGAAGCGCGGGTTCCTCGGCAGCTGGCTGGAGTTCGGCACGCTCGCCGGGTACATCGGCGGCGCGGGCCTGGTCACCTTGATGACGGCCCTCCTCTCCACGGACGACCTGCTCTCCTGGGGCTGGCGCGTCCCGTTCCTGATCGCGGGCCCGATGGGCCTGATCGGTCTCTACCTGCGGATGAAGCTGGAGGAGACCCCGGCGTTCGCGGCCGAGCTGGAGAAGGCCCACAAGGACGAGCAGAGTCGCGCGAAGGTACGCCTGCGCGACATGGTCACGGGTCAGTGGAAGGCGCTCCTCCTCTGCATGGGCCTGGTCCTGGTCTTCAACGTCACGGACTACATGCTGCTGTCGTACATGCCGAGCTACCTGACCAGCGAGCTGAAGTACGACGAGACGCACGGACTCCTGGTCATCCTGGCCGTCATGGCGCTGATGATGTGCGTCCAGCCGTTCATGGGCGCGCTCACCGACCGGGTGGGCCGCCGCCCCGTGATCGCCGCGGGCTGCGCGGGCTTCCTCCTGCTCTCCGTCCCCGCCATGCTCCTGATCCGCGAGGGCTCGCTGTGGGCGATCGCGCTGGGCCTCGGCGCGCTGGGCCTGCTCCTGGTCTGCTTCACGGCCTCGATGCCGTCGACCCTCCCCGCCCTCTTCCCGACGAAGATCCGCTACGGCTCCCTCTCCATCGGCTTCAACATCTCCGTCTCGGTCTTCGGCGGCACGACCCCGCTGATCGTGACGGCGCTGATCGGCGCGACGGGCAACAAGATGATGCCCGCGTACTACATGATGGCGGCGGCCGTAGTGGGCGGAATCGCCGTCTGGTACCTGACGGAATCGGCCCGCAGGCCCCTGCCGGGGTCGCCTCCGGCGGTGGAGACGGAGGAGGAGGCGAGGGCGCTGCGGGGAGTTCGCTGACTCGCCGGCCGCGCCGAGCCCGGCCGCAATCGCCGGGGCCCGCCCCACCGACCTCTCTCCCCCAACACGCGAGCCCTCAACACAAGAGCACTCAACACGCGAGCCCCCACTGACAACTCCCGCTCCCCCGGCTACGCTCCTTAGCGAAACTAACTAGACAGCCGAAGGGAACGACGAGCCGCATGAACCAGCAGCAGTGGAACTCCGTCGACGCCTACTTCACCGACCTCCTCGCCCCGGCCGACGACGCCCTGACCGCCACCCTGCGCGACAGCGACGCGGCCGGCCTGCCACGGATCAACGTCGCCCCCAACCAGGGCAAGCTGCTCCACCTCCTCGCCCAACTCCAGGGCGCCCGCCGCATCCTGGAGATCGGCACCCTCGGCGGCTACAGCACCATCTGGCTGGCCAGGGCCCTGCCCGCCGACGGCCGCCTCATCACCCTCGAATACAGCCCGGAGCACGCCGGCGTGGCCCGCGCCAACCTCGCCCGCGCCGGGCTCGACAAGATCACCGAGGTACGCGTCGGCCCCGCACTCGACTCGCTCGCGGAGCTGGGCGCCGAGCACGCGACGAACCCCGAGCCCTTCGACCTCGTGTTCATCGACGCCGACAAGGCCAACAACCGGCACTACCTGGAGTGGTCGCTGAAACTCACCCGCCCCGGCAGCCTCATCGTCCTCGACAACGTCGTACGGAGCGGCACCGTGGCCGACGCCTCAAGCACCGACCCGGGCGTGCGCGGCACCCGGGCCGCACTGGAACTGATCGCGGAGCACCCCAAGTTGAGCGGCACGGCCGTGCAGACGGTGGGAGTCAAGGGGTACGACGGTTTCGCGCTGGCCCGCGTACTGCCCTGAGCGAACCCCGCCCCGGCCCTCCGGTCCAGGCCCGCGCCGCCCCCGGCCCGCTCAACTCTCCACGTAATACCCGACGTTCACGCTCCGAGGCCCCGACCGGTCCTGGATGACGACCTCGCCGGAGCCGCCCGGGGCGAGCGGTGCGACGCCTCCGTACGCGAGGGGCCGCACCGCTCCCCCGGACACCAGCCGCACCTCGGAGGCCGGGTCGGGGTGGGAGCCGCGCAACCAGCTGACGGACCAGACCCCGTCAGGGCCGCAGTGGAACTCAAGATGCGTACGGGAAATGAAAAGCCAGTCGTCGGGCGTGACCAGGCGGCACACGTTCCGGTCGCGCCCCACGCGCAGCACGGCGCCCGGCTCGCTCGGCGCCTCGGCCATGAGCATGCCCGCGGTGGCACCCGCGTCGGCGCCCGTACCCGTCCCCGACACCGCGGCCATTGTCAGCTCAAGCACGTGGGTACGCTCCTTCAACTCG
This sequence comes from Streptomyces sp. NPDC058284, assembly GCF_042881135.1. NCBI lineage: Bacteria > Bacillati > Actinomycetota > Actinomycetes > Kitasatosporales > Streptomycetaceae > Streptomyces > Streptomyces sp. NPDC058284. Next base: position 61,671 of record NZ_JBHVYE010000007.1, on the reverse strand, counting down.
CCTGCGCGCGGGCGCGGTTGGTGTACGGCGCGCTGCCGCATCCTAAGTGGCACCCTGGGCGGGGCGCACGACCTCTTGGAACAATGGCCCCATGACTGGGCGCGAGCCACCCGGAGTCGACTTCGAGTCCTGGACCCACCGTTTGGTGGGCCGTTTCCGGGCAACTCGTTCCGGGGTACGGGTGCCGAGGCCCACCGGGTCTCGCGCCCGAGGCCGATCCCCGAGCGAGAAGGCACCCACTCATGTCCACAGTCCTGATCATCGCTCTGATCGTGGTCGTCGTCGCCGTCCTCGCCGTCGGCGCCGTCGCCATGCTGAACCGCAGGCGGGGCGCGGGCGGCAGGCGCGGTCTCCAGCGCCGCTTCGGGCCCGAGTACGACCGCGCGGTCGCCCGGCACGACGGCGACACCAAGGCCGCCGAGCGCGACCTCGCGGAGCGTGTGAAGCGGCACGGTACGTTGCGTACGCGCCCGCTGGAGCCCGCCGCGCGTGAGCAGTACGCGGCCCGCTGGACCGTAGCCCAGGAGCGCTTCGTCGACTCCCCGCGCGAGGCGGTGGCCGAGGCCGACCGGCTCATCGCCGAGCTGGCCGGAGCCCGCGGCTTCCCGGACGCGGGCCACTACGAGGACCAGATCGACGCGCTCTCCGTGCACCACGCCCACCACGTCCACGGTTACCGCAAGGTGCACCGGGCGGCCCTCGGCACGACGGGCCCCGAGGAGGGCAGGACCGGCACGCTGGGCGGCACCCTCTCCGGCACCGAGGCCGACGCCGCGGTCGGCACCGAGGAGATGCGCGCGGCCATGATCGAGGCCCGGGCGCTCTTCGACGCCCTGGTCGCCGAGCAGCGGTCCGACTCCGAGGTCGCCCACACCGACCGGCACGGCACCCACAAGCGTTCGACCGGCATGACTCACAAGGGAGTTCAGCATGGCTGAGGCGTCCGCTCTCTACCCGCCCGACGCACGCGACAAGCTGACGCTGCGCCTCCAGAACGCCGTCAACAGCTTCGTCGACAGCCCCCGCGCGGCCGTCGAGAACGCCGACAGCGTCCTGGAGGAAGCGATCGCCGACCTGACCCGCACCCTCACCGAGCGCCGCCGCACCCTGCGCACGAGCTGGGAAGCGCTCCCGGCGGAGGCCGCCCCCGGCGAGCCCCGGGCCGCCGAGGGCACCGGCCCCACCGAGCCGGGCACCACCACCGGGACGGGCGCCGCCACCGGGACGGGCCCCGCCACCGGGACGGGCCCCACTGCATCCGGCCCCACTGCATCCGGCCCCACTGCTTCGGGCCCCACCGGCGACACGGAACAACTCCGTCTGGCCCTGCGCGACTACCGCGAAACGGCGGAACGCCTGCTGCGCCTGTAGAAGGGCACGGACGTGCGCCCCTCTCAGGACAACACCTACGTGAGCCCCGAGGCCACCCCCGGCCCCGGGGCTCACGCGGCTCCGACGCCCCCGTACGGCAGGATGACCGACCGACACGCTGAGTCTCGATTCGCCGTCTCTCAGCGCGCCGGGGTCTTGTTGCGCGGGTCGTTCGGATGGCCGTGAACCATGTGGTTGTGCATGGCGACCATCACCAGCCGCGCCATTGCCGGACTCCCTGTAGTCAGCGCCGCAGTCAGGCTTTCTCGCAGCCTCGCGCACACAGGGCAGGTTTCCGGGTCCACCCGGTCAGCGCGTGGTGTTCTCAGGTCTCCGCCAAAGAACAGCAGGGGTGGCGGCTCGATCACTGGTCACTCGCCCCCTGACAAAGGGCGCACGGAAACGGGCATGGCGGGAACTTGGGGCCGGGGAGGTAGACCACACCGAAAGCCACGTCCAACGCCCCGCCGTACTGCGTCCACCAGCCGTCAGGAGACTTCGCGTACGGCCCCAGCGGATCATCTGTAAGGCTGACCAACTCCGGGTCCGGTAAGACGCTCAGGCGGGCGCTTGCACGCTTCGCGGGGGCGCTCATGCGACCTTCGCCCCTTCGCTCTTCCATGCCTTGACGCGCGACAACTTGGGTTCTTCGTGGGGATGGTTGTTGATCTCGATCAATACATCCCGGTCACCGTTCGAGAACCACTCACCGGCTAGCGCTGCGCATACGTCACAGCCTGGAGCGGGAGTTGCGCGGATCTCCGGGTACCGGCCCGAGACAATCTCACCCTGTCGCGCGTCGGTGTCCGCTGTGATCTGGCTCGCCATGGTCGGTTGCCCCCTGCGTCGCATCCCTGCCGTCTGAAGCAACCAGTCAATGACTTAGGCGGTGCGAGACTCCAGGAACTTGCACCAACTTGCACGATAGTTCTCATCAGGTGGTCTTGACGGCAGCGAATGCGCCGGGAAAATGGCTGTGCAAGTCCAAGCAAACAGCTCACTGATGGAGGCTGGCATGGCGCTACATTTCGTCGGAATCGACCCGGACACCGACCTTGAGCACTGCCCGACCGTTTGGGCTGACGCACAGTCAGGAGAGCTTGTCATCCAAGGTTGGAAGGCAAGCCCTGATCTTCGGGCAGCCTGTGAAGCCAACACACCGGCTAAGGGCTCGATCCCAGACAGCGAAGAAGTCATCAGGATTCCGGCGCGCATGGTGCCGATGATCAGGGAAGCGTGTGATGCAGTCGAGCGTTCCGCCGTTCAGTGAGCTACTGGCCGATACCCGGGAGTCAGCCGTTCATCTGGAGATGCGAGATGACTACGGCAGCAACCCCCGGCTAGAAGCCTGGCAGCGTGGGGAGCGTGTTGACTGGGATGACCGCGAATCCTGGTGGCATCCGTTCCACCAGACGATTGCGGATGCCGTTTCCCGTGGCGTGGCCATCCGACGTGCCCGCATCATCTCGGAACCAGTCAGTGACTACATCCGTTGGGAGCACTACGCGACGAAAGCCAATGTGATTGCTGGCGAAGAGGTGCGCTGGTTGCCGCGCAGTCAGGCAGACGGCTTCCTGGTGCCCGCCAATGACTTCTGGCTGTTCGACGGAAAGCTACTCCGCACCCATCACTTCGCAGGAAACGGGAACCACGTCACTGATGAACTCAGCGCCGATGCCATGACGCTGAAACTGTGCGCCACCGCGTTTGAGGAAATCTGGCAGCGAGCTATCCCACACAGCGAATACACCGTCTAGCACCAACGGACAGCTAACTCATGTCGTCGTCTCCTTCGTCCCGCGCCCAAGAGGCAAGGGAAGCCATAGCCGGTCGTCTGCGCGAAATGCGGCTAGATGCGGGAATCACGGCGCGTGAGTTGGCTGTGCGCTGCGGTTGGAGTGAGTCAAAGTCGTCACGCATCGAACATGCGAAGACACCCCCTAGTGATGCCGACATTCGGTCCTGGTGCACGGCCTGCAATGCCCCAGGGCAGGCGGATGACCTTATCGCTGCCAACCGGCACGCTGATTCCATGTACGTCCAGTGGAAGCGGCTACAGCGGACTGGTCTGAGGCATCTACAGGAGTCGGGTGTACCACTCTATGAGAAGACACGGCAATTCCATGTCTACTGCTCCAATGTGGTGCCAGGGTTCTTTCAAACTCCGGGGTACGCAACGGCACTGCTGACTTCCATTGCGAAGTTCCGTGGAACACCAGACGACGTGGCGGATGCGGTAACGGCCCGCATGAACCGGTCACATGTTGTCCGCGAAGGTGACCACCGATTCGCCGTGTTGATTGAAGAGTCGGTCTTGCGCTACCGGGTAGGAATCCCAGACGTAATGGCCGCACAGCTTGGACACTTGCTCTCGGTCATGGCGCTGCCTTCGGTATCGCTCGGCATCATCCCATTCACAGCGTCCCGGGAATCATGGCCTCTTGAGACCTTCACCATATTCGACGGCAAGCGCGTGCACGTAGAAACTCTGTCGGCGGCCATCAAGGAAACTCAGCCGAGTGACGTAGCGCTGTACCTCAAGGCGTTTGGGAACCTGAAAGAGGTTGCCGCCTACGGAGCGGACGCCCGCGCGCTCATCACAGCGGCAATTGATGCCCTGGACTGACCGCCCATCGGTTAACGTCAGCGCACACGTACAAATTCGATGGCGACCTTGATTACGACGAATAATATCCCGACGGAAACTTCTGCGGGAGTTGCGCCGAAACGGATTCCAGCTCACTAATCACTCAAGGCAACGAAGGGCAGCAGAAAGCCCCGCCGGGCATTGCTGCCTGATGGGGCCTGGTGGTGCTACGCGGCAAGAGCATCCGGGAAGCCCATGAGCGCCTGTTGTAGTGCCTCAAGCCGCCCTATGCGTTCCCGCGTTCGTACGCTGCCGTCTCGGGCCCTCACGGTGCCGTATAGCTGCTAGACGCTACGATCGGGCCTCTCGGCCCATTGCACGGTCACTCGTTCCGCTGTTTTCGCGTTCCGGCCCCTGCCGTTCGCCTTGGCCACGGTCACGCGGTCGATGAATAGCGCCAGAAATTCACGCCGCGTTGCCAAGTCCCATGCGCCCCATGTCGACTCCGGCCCCAGTGGGTCACCCTCGGGATCGGTCCATTCCGACGGGATCGTAATTGCGCCCGTTTCAACGGTTCGCAGTTCCTCTACGCGGCCCGCTGTACGTGCCTCATGGGCTGTCAGCCGCTGCACCGACTCTGCGAACATCGCGTCGCCGACTGCGCCCGCGTACAGCCCTGCCTGCCTGTCGATGTACAGCATGCGGAGGGCTTCCCGTACGTGCTCCAACTCGGCTCGTACTGCTGCTAGTTCAGCCTGACGTTCGCCCGTATCAGCCTGCGCAGCGAACCGGCGCGATGCCTCGGCAAGCCACTCCAAATCGTCCGGGTCTTCGGGGTCCAACGCTGTCAGACGCGACCACACATCACGTGCAACAACATCATCAGTGACGTCCATGTTGATCGCGAGACCACCGTGTCCCTCCACGGCGCCGGACATGGCACGGTTGCAGCGATAGAGCGGCTTTCCGTTTCGCTTGTCCGTGACCATGGTCGAGCCGCACACCCCGCAGAACAGCATCCCGGCGGAACCAAGCAGCGACGGAACAGAGCGGCCTCCCTGCTTCACAATCTGCGGCGTACGCCCGTCGAGCACGTCTTGCAGCCTCCACCAGTCATCGGCGGGAACGATGCCCTCATGTGCCTCAAGGGGCGCTCCGGTGTCATCGCGGACCACGGCACGCTTAACGCCCTGGTTCTCGGCGGCGTAGCCAGCGAGACGAGGGTCACGCAGGATGCGCAGCACGGTGGAGGACACCCACGCAGTTCGCTCAAGGGGCGCGCTGATGCCTCGGGCCCGACGCGCAGTCACTCGGGCCGTCATGTCCGCTGCCTTGGTCGGCACGTGTTCAGTGTTGAGCTTGCGTGCGATGGCCGATGCGCTCATTCCGTCAAGCGCCCAAGAAACCATGTCGCGGACGTGTGGGGCTTCAGTCGGGTCTGGAATCAGCTTCACCACTACGAGTTCCCCGCGCGGCTCCCGTGTTGACTGGAAGCCGTACGGAGCCATGCCGGACACGTGGGAGCCAGCGGCACGGAGTGTCTCTTTCGTCGCCGTGATGTACGCCGACTTCAGGTCTGACTCTTGCTGAGCCAGCGCGGCGATGAGGCCGAAGATTGCGACACCCATGGGGGTGGACGTGTCTAGTGCCGTGGCAGGCAACCTTCGCCCTGTCGTGACGCGCCGCTCGGTTTGCTGCTACGGGCGGCATCGGAGGGCCACAAAGATTCACGTGGCTGAACGTGTGCAGGTCCGGGAGATTGATGACGACGAAGGCAGACGGCTGCTGCGGATGGTCCGCAGAGGTACCGGATCGGTGGTGACCTGGCACCTGTTCGGCATCCGCCCCGGAACCGCTGTCTGCTACGTCCACTCCGCCCACCCCGACAAGGCTTCTGGCCTCAATCCGCTGACGGGATACCGCGACCCGCCGGTACAGAAGCCAGTTCGCGCGGCGTGCTGCTGTCTACGGACGTGTGTCTTGCAGATGCTTGTCGATCGCGCGGAACATCTCGAATGCGGGGTACCCGTTCCCCCATGCACCGCCCTCGTCGTCCGTTGCCACCGACCTCGGGCGGCTGGAGAGCTTTACCCCGACCATCTTGGTCTTCCGGTTGATGTAGACCATCTGGCCATAGACGCCGATACAGACCACCACGTCACGGTCCTCCGTGGGGGCCCAGAACAGACTGCGGTACTTGCCACCCTCCATCCGCATAACCCCGGCCTTCTTCTTGAAGGCTTCCTCGGTGTCTTTGGCGGTGAAGATGTCGTCCACCCAATCCTTCTTCACCACTCGCTGCCCGCTGCCCTTGGGCGTGCTCGGCAGCGACTCGCCGTCCCGGCAGATCATCGCCCCGAACCGGGCCAGGTCACGAAGAGTGGCGCACATACCGCCGTCGAACGCCCCGGTTCCGTTCGCATCGACGCTGATGTAGGCGTCTCTCTCGACCCCCAGCTTCGACCAGAGCAGGTCAGACACCAGATCCGCGAAGGATTTGTATTTGCCGTTGGCCATCTGGTAGGCCCTTTCGCAGATCCATCCAGCCACGCCAGCGTCGCAGCTACGGTACGCGAAGGGCTTACCGTCGGCAGGGTAGTCCGAGTCCTCCTCCTTCTCCAGCTTGCGGAGAAAGTCCTTGGTGTTGCGTTCCCACTCAGGGTCTGGCGGCGTGGGCACCGGCATCGGCAACCAGCCGGCTGCGGCCTCCATCTTCTTCACTTCGGAATTATCGTCGGTGTAATCCTCGGAGTATTTGATGGGGGTGCGCATATCGAGCACGTCCCGCACGCTGACATGAGCGTAGCCGGACTTGTCCAGCTCCGGCACGTAGTCGGTCACCTTCAGGGCGGGCTTGAGCACCCCGGGAGGATTGGCTGCAGTTCCGTCCCCGTGCTCCAGGATTCCGGCGATGGTCCCGGTAATCGACTTCGTCACCGACATCAGCAGATGGGGGGTGCTACTCCACATTCGACCGATCCTCGGGTTACCGGCTTGCGGGAGATCAGGGTACTCCTCGAATACCACCTCATCCCTGTGCAGCACCATCCATCCGTCGGTTTGCGTCTCGTCGATGATTTTCCGCACCGTGGGGGTGGTGTCATTCAACCCCAGGTGGATATCGTCGGGCTTGATCCAGTTAGCCGCCGATTCCAGGGGCACCGTTGGGCCCTGGTTCTCGATGTCGACCGTGTCGAGAATGTCATCCACGTGCCGGAACGAGTACCTCCCATTTTCCTGCCAGTTTTCGGGGGTGGTCTCCGGAGTGGGACGCGGCGGGCTGGTCATTGATTTCTCCTTGCATTTTGGAGGATCTCGACCGGCTCGACGCTACAAGATCCTCCAGTCCGCATGCAATCGAACACATGGCAAGCCCGCCTTGGCTATTAACGTTTTTAAGGTTTGCGAGTCGAAATTGAGCCGTACCCTGAATCGCCGGTTCGGGGCTGTGCCGCGACATCGCGGCAGGCAACGGCCGACGGGGACGTCGTAGGCCCCGGTGTCCCAGTGCCGCATCAGAAAACGTTTGCCTCGAAGGCTGGGCAGGTGGTGCAGATGCCGTGCCGTGTGGTCGGAGGCGGATGCAAGACTTTCGCCATGACGGACACCCTTGGCGCGGGCATCGCGCTCATCTCCATCGGTGGCCGTGAATTCAGTCAGGTGAGTGCGGTGACTGAGACGCTGACCGGCGCGTTCGCTTATGCCGGTCCCGCGCATGATCAGAGAAGCGAGGAAGGGATCTGCCACACCCTGGTGCTCCAGATCAGCGAACTCACAGCCGAGCGGGCCGCGCAAAGCGTGCCTCCTGCGGTTCCGTTCGAAATCAGCGGGCTGGGCCCGAGCCAAGCGCGGGTGCGAGTTGTCGCTGCTGCTCAGGACGACCTGAGGGCCGTGACGGCCGTCATCTCGACAAGACATTCGCTGGTCGGGGAGCCTGCCAGGGCAAAGGCGGCAGTGCGGTACTGATCGTCTCTATGGGCTGACTGCTGACGCAGGTGGCCCCACGCTCTCAAGCGATGTTAGTTCTGGATACGACCCGGCATAGGCGCTCGTCGGCGGCGTGCTTGTTTCGCCAGATGATGTAGCGGCGGATCATGCTGCCCTGGGCCTTGTGGCTGGGGTGGTCGGTGCCGTCGAGAGCGAAGTAGCGCAGGGCGGTGAACTGAGCCTCGATCCGGTTGAGCCAGGAGCTGTTGGTCGGGTGTAGGCGATCTCCACGTTGTTCGCCGCCGCCCACGTCCCGACCCGCTGGCATCGTTTCGTCGTCAGGTGCGGCGAGTAGTTGTCGCAGACGATCGCGATGTGCACTTCGGCCGGGTGCAGCGAGCGCAGGTAGCGGCAGAACTCCAGGAATTTGGAGCGGTTCTTGGCTTTCTTGATGTGCCCGTAGAGCTGGTCCTTGGCGAGGTCGTAGGCGGCGAACAGGTGGCGAACCCCGTGCGGTCGGGTGTAGGTGGCCCGGCGGCGGGGCCTCGGCTCGCGGTCGGGGTTCTTGTGCTGACCGCCGCGCTCTGCCCACTGCCTGCCGGGGTGGGGTTGGAGGTTGAGTGGCCCAAACTCGTCCACGCAGAAGACGACTTCGGGTTCGCCTTCCTCGGGTATGACCTCACCGTCGGCGATCACGTAGAGGTGCTCGACCCTCGCCTTCTTGGCCGCGTAGTCGGGGTCGCGTGAGGTCTTCCAGGTCTTTATGCGTTGAAAAGAGACTCCTTCCTCGCGGAGCAGGACCCGAAGGCCCTCGTGGCTGATGTCGTCGACCACCCCCTCGGCGACCAGGAAGTCGGCCAGCTTGGCCAGACTCCAGGCCGAGAACGGCAGGCCGTGTTCAGCCGGCTTGGACTTGGCGATCTTCTTGATCTCGCGGCGTTCGGACAGAGCGAACGTCCTGGGCCTGCCGCCCTGGTATTTCGGGTAGAGCGAGTCGAAGCCGTCGGCGTTGAAGTTGTGGACCACGTCGCGGACCCGGTCTGCGCTGGTGAACGTCACCTCCGCGATCCTCGTCACCGGCATGCCCTGTGCGGACAGCAGGACCGTCTGGGCGCGTCGCCAGGTCACCACCGACCCGGTACCTCTGCGGACGATCCGCAGTAACCGCCTGCCCTCATCGTCCTCGATCTCACGAACCTGCACGCGTTCAGCCATGTAATCATTCTGACCGTCCGGCACCCACTAGCTCAGCAACCGGACGGTGCATCAGAACGAGGCGGACGTTGTCTGATGCGGCACTAGGTACGGCTCCTCCACGCTGACGAGAAGTACGCCGTGCTTAGCCAACTCTTCGTTGATCAGCATCGCCTCAAGGGCACCTTGCCGGGTCAGCCGAGACAGGGAGAAAACGACTACGGCGTCTACGTGACCTGCGCGGACGGCTGCCATCATCTCTTCAAACTCGGGCCGGACCACCTTCGGGTCCCACCCTGATTTGCCGTCGTCGGCGAAGTGACCAGCACTGTCCCAGCCCTTTGCGGTGATCAACGCTGCGCACTTGGTTCGCTGCGCCTCGGGCGACGATGCAGAGTCGTCCTCACGACGCTTTGACTGGCAGATGTAGGAGACTGCGCGCACACGGTCCAGGTTAGGGGCCCAGCTTGGGCTCCGCTTTGTGAGAGGTGTCATGTGCCTAGCGTGGTAAAAATCAACGCCCTTACCGTCCCCGACGAGCAGCGCGAGATCCTGGAGAAGCGCTTCGCGTCCCGCGCGGGCGCGGTGGAAGGCTCGGACGGCTTCGAGTGGTTCGAACTCCTCCGCCCCATCGAGGGCACCGACCAGTACCTCGTCTACACCCGCTGGCGCGACGAGGCCGCCTTCCAGGCCTGGATGGAGGGCCCGATGAAGTCGGCCCACCAGGGCGGCGGCGAGCCCGGAGCCGACCGCCCGAAGCCGGCGGCGAGCGGCTCCACGGTGTGGTCCTTCGAGGTCGTGCAGCAGGCGGCGCCGAAGAGCGAGTGAAGCCGGCCGACCGCGACGTCCGCCGCCAGGCGCCGGCCGGAGGGCTGTGCTGTACCGGCGAGCGCCATGCCGTGTACGGAGTGCTGACGCAGTCCGTACACGGCGGCGACCGGACGGTACGTCCGGCATGACCGGCGCGACCGCCCTGGGGTGCCCCTCACCAGGCCTGTCGCGACGGCTAATCCGCTTGTCCGGCACCGTCCCGACAGGCTCAGAATGTCGCCATGACCGACTCCACCGCCCCTGCCCCCACCGTCGCCGCTACCTGGACCGTCACCCCCGAGCCTCACGACTCGCCCGTCGCCCTCGCGCTCTGGCGGGCGTATTACACGGAGGTCAGTGATCGCTGGTATCTGTTGCATGAGGGGCGCGCCACCGATCCCGAGGAGCTGGAGCGTGAGATCGCAGCCGAGAGCGGGGGCGAACTCGCGCCGCCCGGCGGGGTGTTGCTGGTGGCGCGGTTCGGGGGCGAGCCCGTCGGGACGGCGGGGGTGCGGATGCTCGACGCGGTGACCGCCGAGCTCAAACGCGTCTTCGTGCGTGAGGACATGCGTGGCAAGGGCGGGGCGCCCCGGCTCCTCGCGGCGGCCGAGGACGCGGCCCGTCGGCTCGGGGCCGGGCGCATCGTGCTCGACACCCGTACCGATCTGGTGGAGGCTCGCGCGCTGTACGCCCGGCACGGGTGGACCGAGATCGAGCCCTACGCCGACCGGCAGTACGCCGAGCACTGGTACGGCAAGGAGCTCCGGGAGGGGTGATGAGGGTGCGAGAGTGGCGGCCTCGGAGATGAGAGGTGGCGGCCTCGGAGGTGAGAGGTGACGGGGCACAGGTGGCAGGTCGCGGGTGGCAGCTCCGGTCCCGTTGTCAGGCCGCGCGTACCGCCGTCGCGCCATCATGCGGCCGTTCCGACTCCGACCCGCACAGCTCGGCGCTGAGTTCCCCGACCAGCTGGACCAGGTCCGTCGGGCGGTCGGGGCCCCACCAGTCGCCCAGCAGCTCCGACAGGGACTCCTCCCGGGCCTTGGCGAGCCTGCCCGCGACCTCGTGGCCCCGCTCGGTCAGGACCATCTCCGGCCCGCGCCGCTCGGCGAGGCGCCGCTCCTCGACCTGGCGGGCGGCCGCCGTGACGACGGTCAGCGGCACCGTGGTGCGTTCGGCGAGTGCGCCGGGTTCGACGGAGCCGTGCCGGGCGATGCGCAGGAGTAGCCAGCTCGCGGCGGGCAGCAGGTCGTAGCCCGCCCGCTCGGTGATCGTCTCGTAGATCGCGCGCCGCCCCTCACGCGTCCCCAGCACCGAAAGTGCCCGCGCGCACTCGTCGTACGACGAGCGTTCCACGGGGTTGCTGGCCAGCGTCTGCGTGGGATCCGGCGCTGTGACCGAGCCGCGCAGCTTGTCCTCGCGCAGGAACCACGCCAGGACGAAGGCAACCAGGGCCACCGGCACCGCGTACAGGAAGACGTCCGTGATCGACGACGCGTACGCGTGCAGGGCGCTGGGGCGGAGGTCGGCGGGCAGGCGTGCGATGCCGCGCGGGTCGGCCTTGAGCGTGTTCACGCCCACGCCCGGCGGCAGTTGCCGCCCGGCGAGCGCGTCGGTGAGCTTGTCGCCGAGCCGGTTGGTGAAGATCGTGCCGAAGATCGCCACGCCGAAGGAGGCGCCGATCGAACGGAAGAAGGTCGCGCCCGATGTCGCGACGCCCAGGTCCTCGTAACTCACCGCGTTCTGCACGATGAGGACGAGCACCTGCATGACCAGGCCGAGGCCCAGACCGAAGACGAAGAAGTATGCGCTCATCTCGCCGGTACCGCTGTGCTCGTCCAGTCGGTGCAGGAGGAGCAGGCCGACCGCGGTGATCGCCGTGCCCGCCACCGGGAAGACCTTCCAGCGCCCGGTGCGGCTGACGATCTGCCCCGACGTCGTGGTGGACAGCAGCATGCCGACCACCATGGGCAGCATGTGCACACCCGACATGGTCGGCGTGACCCCCTGCACGACCTGCAGGAACGTCGGCAGGTAGGTCATCGCCCCGAACATCGCGAAGCCCACGATGAAGCTGATGACCGCGGAGAGGGTGAAGGTGCGGATCCGGAACAGTTTCAGCGGAAGCACCGGCTCCACGGCCTTGCGTTCCACCACCACGAAGGCCGCGCCGAGCACCACACCGAGCACCGCGAGCCCGATGATCCGCGGGGAGCCCCAGGCCCACGTGGTGCCGCCGAGGGAGGCGACCAGGACCAGGCAGGTGGCGACGGACGCGATGAGGAACGTGCCGAGGTAGTCGATGGTGTGCCGGGTCGCGCGCACCGGAATGTGCAGCGTCGTCGCGATGACCAGCAGGGCGATCACGCCGATGGGCAGATTGATGTAGAACACCCAGCGCCAGCTGAGATGTTCGGTGAAGAGGCCGCCGAGCAGCGGCCCGAGGACACTCGTCGCGCCGAAGACTGCGCCGAAAAGACCCTGGTACTTGCCGCGTTCGCGCGGCGACACGATGTCCCCGACGATCGCCATGGACAGCACCATGAGGCCACCGCCGCCGAGTCCCTGCAACGCGCGGAACCCGATGAGCTGCGGCATGTTCTGCGCCATGCCGCACAGCGCCGAGCCGACGAGGAAGAGCACGATCGCCGTCTGGAACAGCTTCTTGCGGCCGTACTGGTCTCCGAGCTTGCCCCACAGCGGCGTCGCGGCCGTGGCCGCCAGCATGTACGCGGTGACGACCCAGGACAGATGGTCCATGCCGCCGAGTTCACTGACGATGGTCGGCAGCGCCGTGGAGACGATGGTCTGGTCGAGGGCCGCGAGCAGCATGCCCAGGAGCAGCGCGCCGATGGAGACCAGTACGCCGCGGGGCGCGTGCCCCTTGCCGGCCGGGCCGGGGGCGGGGCTCGCTCCCAGGGGGCGGGCGCTCACGTCCTCCGTCATGGACACCTCCAAGGGGTCTGTCCAATCCATCCCACTTATCCATCCTGGTCCGTGTCTCCAGTTATGGCCTGTTGAACCAGGGGTCTGCATAATCGCGCTGTAGCTCTCGGGGAGGGGAGGGGCGGCCGGTGGCCGGACGACGGGACGGGGCGGACGACGCGAGCGGCACGACCGGGGCGAGTGGCACGACCGGGGCGGGCGAGGCAGCCGCTGCGAGCGACGCGGCGCACCGGACGCGCATACGTACGCGCGTCCGCACCCGGTCCGCCGAGACGGCCGCCGCCGAGGATTTCGATCCGCTGCGGATACGTCCCTACGTGACGCTGCCGGACCCCGACACGTCAGCCCCTGCCGAAGGTCCGGGGGACACCGCCTCCGTGTCACGCCCACCGTCCCTTACCGGTACGGGTACGGGTGCAGGTCCGGGTGCAGGTACCGGTCCGGCTCCGGGTACTCGTACAGGTACCGGTACAGGCACAAGCACAGGCCCAGGTACCGCTCCAGGCGATCCGCCCGAATCCGAGGCGCCGTCCGGCAGGACTCCCCGTCGGCCCACCCGCAAGCACCGCGTGGTGCTGCTCGCCGGGGCGGGCGGAGCGGCGGCCGTGGTCGCCGCCGCCGTCTTCGCGGCCGGTCTCCTCGCCTCGGCCACGGACAGGCCGACCCGGGACCGGACCCTGCCGGGCGATCCGGTGTCGGCGTACGCGGATCCGACGAAGCCCGCACCGCCCTCGGCGAAGTCGTCCGAGGCCGCCTCGCGCACGCTCTCCGCCCCGCGGACGTCACGGCACGCGCCGCCGCCACCGCCACCGTCGCCGGAGAGGTCCAGGCGTTCGGCGCCGCGGTCGTCATCGCCGCCGCCATCAGCGGCGCGTGCGACGGGGTCGGTCGGTACGTCGCCGTCACCGTCGCCGCCACCCGAGGCCACCGACGTGACCCTGCGGGAGGGTGACAGGGGGCGTCAGGTCGCGGAGTTGCAGGCCCGGCTCGCGCAGTTGTATCTGTACGTCGGTGAGCTCGACGGCTCCTACACGTCCCAGGTCACCGACGCCGTCTCCCGCTACCAGTGGGCCCGCGGCCTCACGGACGACACCCGCGGCGAGTACGGTCCTCAGACGCGCCGCAGCCTGGAGTCGGAGACGACGGACCCCTGAGAGCCTGTCTTTGAACCCCCGTCTGCGCCCCGACGCCCGGCGCGTACGCGAGTTGCGGAGACCCGCGGCGATCAGCCGAACGTCAGGGTGATCGCCCCGTCGCCCGCGTCGGCCACCCGCACGCCGGTCAGGTCCTCGACGTGCACGGTGGGGTCGAACGCGGCGGCCCGGGGGCCGACGCCCACGACCCGCATACCGGCCGCCCGGCCCGCGCGTATGCCGGCCTCGGAGTCCTCGAAGACCACGCAGTCCGCAGGCTCGAACCCGAGCGCCGCCGCACCCTTGAGGAACCCCTCGGGGTCCGGCTTGCTGGCGCCCACGCTCTCCGCGGTCACCCGTACGGCAGGCAGGGCAAGACCGGCGGCGGCCATCCGTCCGGTGGACAGGGGTATGTCGGCGGAGGTCACGAGCGCGTGCGGCAGGCGCTGGTCCGCCAGCGACGTCATGAACGCGGGCGCGCCCGGCACCGGCACGACACCCTCCATGTCGGAGGTCTCCGCGGCCAGCATCTCGCGGTTCTCCGCGTGGTTCTCGGCCATGGGCCTGTCCGGCAGCAGCAGCGCCATGGACGCGTAGCCCTGGCGGCCGTGGACGACCTTGATGACCTCGTCGAAGTCAAGACCGTGCCGCTCGGCCCAGCGCCGCCAGCAGCGCTCGACGACGGCGTCGGAGTTGACGAGGGTGCCGTCCATGTCGAGGAGAACGGCCCGGGCGGTCAGAACGGGTGCGACAGGGTCGGCGGTCGTGGCCGTCATCGGGGGCTCCAGAGCGCAGAGGCAGCGGAAGATCAAGGCGGCCCCGCCCGCCGGTCAGGGAGTACGGGCGGAGCCACTTTGTTCCTGCACGGTACAAAACGCGGGCCGCAAAAGCCAACGCCGCAGGTCAGACCACCCAAGCGCCCCAAAACGGACCCGCGTCACGGGCGACGGTCCTGGCGCGGAGAGGCCCGGATCGGGTGCGCCGGACCTCACCGGCATCAAGCAATCGCCTCATACAGGCTCCACACCCCGAGCCCCAGCATCAGCATCGCCGCGATCTTCGTGATGAGCGCCAGCGGCACCCGCTTCATCAGCGCCTTTCCGCCGACGATGCCGAGGCCCGCGACCGCCCACAGTGCGAGTACCGCACCGAGGCCGACGGAGATCGGGTCGTCGTAGCGGGCCGCCATGTTGGCGGTCATGATCTGCGTCAGGTCACCGAACTCGGCGACCAGGATGAGCATGAAGCCCGCCCCTGAGACCTTCCAGAAGCTCTGGTCGGCGGGCTGCTTGACCTCTTCCTCGTCGTCGCCGCCCTTGAACAGCAGCATCGCGGCGCCGCCCAGGAAGAGGACGCCGGTCACCGCCTGGACCAGCTGATGGGGCAGCAGGGTGAGGACGCTGCCGGCCGCGACGGCGAGCACCACATGGACGGCGAAGGCGGCCGCCACTCCGACGAATACGTACGAGGCGCGGTAGCGCGTGCCGAGGACGAGCCCGGCCAGCGCCGTCTTGTCGGGCAACTCGGCAAGGAAGACGACGCCGAAGACGAGCGCCATCACGCTGAAGCTGATCAAGGTTCCTCAATCGGTCGGGGCTGCCCCACCGAGAGTGTTCCACCGCTTCGCGTACGACACCTCGGCACGGCAGCGCACATGGACGCACACGGGTGTGCGCGTCACATCCGGCCGTACGCGGGTGCGTACGCCAGGCACTGCTTTGCCGAAGGTCTCGCTGGCCTGCCCCACAGGGCCTGCCTCCGGGCGCCGGCTCAGACGAGCTGAGCAGTATGTCGACGGTCCGGCGAAGAGCTACTCCCCTTCTGCGCCGCCCATCGTACGCGACGCACGCCCGCCCGTGACCAGGGCCTTGTGGCCCGTCCGCCACCCCTGGGCGCGTGACGTGGGCCACCTGGCCGCAACTCCCTCACCCCACCCCGTACATGACACGGCGCCAGAACTATTGAACTCCGCACCTGTTTGACGCGACCCTGTCACCAGTTGCACATCCACCGGCAACCCCGCCACGCAACCATGGCCGCCCCACCGGCCAACCACCCCCCACTCCTAGGGAGTTCGCATGTCAGCTGTCTACGCGCGTCGACACATCCGCCCCGCCTTCGCCGCCGCGGCCGTCGCCCTGGCCTCCGCCACCGCCCTCCTCACCGGCACCCCCGCCCAGGCCGCTCCCCCGGCGCCGGTCAGCGCCGCCACGGCCCGCACCTACCTCGCCGACCTCACTGTCAAGGCCGAGGGCTCCTCCGACGGCTACAGCCGTGACAAGTTCCCGCACTGGATCACCCAGTCCGGCGCCTGCAACACCCGCGAGGTCGTCCTCAAGCGCGACGGCACCAACGTCCAGCAGGACTCCAGCTGCGCCGCCACCTCCGGCACCTGGAAGTCCGCGTACGACGGCGCCACCTGGACCGTCGCGTCCGACCTCGACATCGACCACGTCGTACCGCTCTCCGAGGCCTGGAAGTCCGGCGCGAACAGCTGGACCACCGCGCAGCGCCAGGGCTTCGCCAACGACCTGACCCGGCCCCAGCTGATCGCCGTCACCGACAACGTCAACCAGGCCAAGGGCGACAAGGACCCCGCCAAGTGGCTCCCGCCCACCGCCTCGTACCACTGCTACTACGCCCGGATGTGGGTGGATGTGAAGCACTACTACAAGCTCAACGTGAACTCCGAGGAAAAGAGCGCCCTGTCCTCGATCCTCAACGGCTGCTGATCCAGGATTTTCCGGCGGGCGCCGGGACGCCCGGCGGGAAATCCTGGAACCACGGCGTCGTCCTCCGTCGTTCCGTACCGTACGGGGCGACGGAGGAGAGTGATCATCTGTGGCACGGCTGCGCCTTGGTCCACTGCTGAGGTACGTCGACGGGTCGGCGGCGACCGTCTGGATCGAGGCCGACCGGCCCTGCACCGCCGAGGTGCGGTGCGCGGACGGCGCGCGCGGTTCGGCGCGCACCTTCCAGATCGCGGGCCACCACTACGCGCTCGTCCCGGTCACCGGGCTGACCCCGGGCACGACGACGGCGTACGAGGTGTGGCTCGGCGAGGGCGCGCGGGCCGCCGTCTGGCCGCTGCCCGACTCGCCCTTCCCCGCGAGCACCATCCGCACGCCGAGCGCCATCGGCACGCCGAGCACCATCCGCACGTCGGGCACCATCCGCACACCGAGCACCATCCGCACGTCGGGCACCATCCGCACACCGAGCGCCATCGGCACGCCGAGCACCATCCGCACGCCGAGCACCACCCCCACACCGTCGGAGACCGGCGACGACGGGCTGCGCGTCACCTTCGGCTCCTGCCGCTGGGCCGCGCCGCCCTCCGGCGAGGCCGACCCCGTGGGCCCGGACGCCCTTGACACCCTCGCCGCCCGCATCGCGGCCACGCCGGACGCCGAGCGCCCGGACGTCCTGGTGCTCCTGGGCGACCAGGTGTACGCGGACCAGACCTCGAAGGCGACCCAGCGCCGGCTCGCCGCCCGCCGGGACATCGCCGAGCCCCCGGGCCGTCAGGTCGCGGACTACGAGGAGTACACCCACCTGTACTACGAATCCTGGCTCGACCCCGAGGTCCGCTGGCTCCTGTCGACCGTGCCCAGCTGCATGATCTTCGACGACCACGACGTCATAGACGACTGGAACACCAGCGCGGCCTGGCTCGCCGAGATGCGGGCGACGCCTTGGTGGCGCGAGCGGGTCCTGAGCGGCCTGATGTCGTACTGGGTCCATCAGCACCTCGGCAATCTGCCGCCCGAGAAGCTGGCGGACCACAAGATCTACGCGTCGGTGTGCGCGGCCCCGGACGGCACGGACGCGCTGCGCGCCTTCGCCTCCACGGCCGACGCGGACCCGACCGCCGTCCGCTGGAGCTACCGGCGCGACTTCGGGCGCGTGCGCCTCCTGATGGTCGACACCCGGGCGGCCCGCGTCCTGGACGAGGGCGAGCGCGCCATGCTCGACGCCGACGAGGCCCGCTGGCTGCGCGAGCAGGCACTTCAGGACCCGGGCGGGTACGACCATCTCCTCATCGGCACCTCCCTGCCCTGGCTCCTCCCCCACCTCATCCATGACGCCGAGGGATGGAACGCCGCGTTGTGCCGCGGTGAGCGTGGCGCCCGCTGGGCCCGTTTCGGCGAGAACGTGCGCAGGCGCGCGGACCTGGAGCACTGGGCGGCCTTCCCCGCCTCCTTCGAGGCGCTGACCGACCTGATAACGGAGGCGGGTTCGGGCCCGCGGGCCCCCGCGACGGTGTGCGTGCTCTCCGGCGACGTCCACCACGCCTATGTCGCCGAGCCGAGCTGGCCCGCGGGCGGCGGCCCCGAGGCCCGCGTCCTCCAGCTGACCTGCTCGCCCGTCCACAACTCCATCCCGGCGTCGATCAAGCTCGGCTTCCGCTTCGGCTGGAGCCGGGTGGGGCGCGCCCTCGGGCGACGGATCGCCCGGCACGCACGGGTGACGCAGGCGGGCATCGACTGGTGCAGGACGGGCGGGCCGTGGTTCGGCAACCAGCTCATGACCCTGACGCTGCGCGGGCGCTCGGCCCGGCTGCGGCTCGACCAGGCACGGGCGGTGCGGGGTGGCGAGGGCGCCGTACGTCTGGAGACGGCCGAGGAGAGGGAACTTTCGTGAGCCCCAGCCACCCCACTCCCATGTGACACAGCCCACACCCGGAAGCGCATCCTCCGGGCGGGGTTCGTCAGCGGGGTCTCCGGCGGCATGATGAGGCGCACTTCCCCAGCTCAGCGCCCTCTATGCCCCGGGAGCCACGCTTTTGTCCGCACCCTCACCCGCAACCGCAACCGCACCCTCACCCGCGCCCTCACCGCGCTCGTTCGCTCCGGGCTCGTCCGCCCTCGCGCTGGTCGGCGCGGGGCCCCGAGGCACCAGCGTGCTCGAACGGCTCTGCGCGTCGGCGGACGAGCTCCTCCCGGCCGGGAGCCGCCTGACGGTTCATGTCGTCGATCCCGCCCCGCCGGGCGCGGGCCGTGTCTGGCGGACGGCGCAGCCCGACGCGCTCCTGATGAACACCGTCGCCTCGCAGGTGACGCTCTTCACGGACGCGAGCGTCGACTGTTCGGGGCCGATACGTCCGGGGCCGAGCCTGTACGAATGGGCCGCCGCGGGGCACGTACCGGGGCTCGGGCCCGACGACTATCCGACCCGCGCCTGCTACGGCCGCTATCTGGAGTGGGTCTTCGCGGAAACGGTGCGCGACGCACCGGCCTCGGTCCACGTCCGGGTGCACGCCGCCCGCGCGGTGCGCCTCGACGAGACGGCCGACGGGTTGCAGTCCCTCGTACTGGACAACGGCCTCGAACTGTCCGGGCTCTCCGCGGTCGTCCTCGCACAGGGGCATCTGCCGACGGCCGTCGACCCCGCGCAGCGGCGCCTCTCCGACCACGCGGCCCGGCACGGCCTGCGCCACTTCCCGCCCGCCAACCCGGCCGACCTGGACCTGTCCGTCATCGAGCCCGGCGAACGCGTACTGCTGCGCGGTCTCGGCCTCAACTTCTTCGACCACATGGCGTTGCTGACGGACGGCCGCGGCGGCCGGTACGTCCGCACGTCCGACGGCACCCTGCGCTATGAGCCCTCGGGCCGGGAGCCGCGCCTGTACGCGGGATCGCGGCGCGGCGTCCCGTACCAGGCGCGCGGCGACAACGCGAAGGGCCCGTACGGGCGTCACGAGCCCGCCGTACTCACCGGCGACGTCGTGGCCCGCTTCCGCAAGCGCGCGGACAACGGCGAGGCCCCCGACTTCCTCGCCGAGATATGGCCGCTGATCGCGAAGGAGGTGGAGACGGTCTATTACGCGGCGCTGCTCGCGGAACGGGCCTGCGCCGCGCCGGACGCCCGGAGCACCGGTGACCCTGGGGGCGCCGGTGACCGCCGAGACACGGGTGACCACCGGGACATGGGTGACCACCGGGACATGGACGACCGCCCAGACGCGGACGACCGCCGGGACACAGGCGACTTCCAGGCCACGGGCGACTTCCGTGAGCGGTTTCTCGCCACGACTCGTCGGAGCCCTCAAGAGGCCGCCGTTCTGGCGGAGTTCGGGATCGGGGACGCCGACCGATGGTCCTGGGACCGGCTCTCCCGGCCGCACCCGGCCCGCCCGTTCGCTTCCCCGCGCGAGCACCGCGCCTGGCTCCTCGACCGGCTGCGTGAGGACGCCGCGCAGGCCGCGCTCGGCAATGTCGCGGGCCCGCTGAAGGCCGCCCTCGACGTGCTGCGCGACCTGCGCAACGAGCTCCGTCAGATCGTCGACCACGGCGGCCTTTCCGGTGCCTCGCGCCGTGATCACCTCGACCGCTGGTACACGCCGCTCAACGCCCTCCTCTCCATCGGCCCGCCGCGCCGCCGCGTCGAGGAGATGGCGGCGCTGATCGAGGCGGGGGTCCTTGAGGTGCTCGGCCCGCGCCTCGCCGTGCGGCCGGACGACGGGGCGTTCCTCGCGTACTCCCCCGATGTGCCGGACTCGACCGTGCGGACGACCACACTGATCGAGGCGCGACTGCCCGAGCCGGATGTGCGCCGCACCACCGACGCACTGCTCGGACGGCTCCTGGCGGACGGCCGGTGCCGCCCTCATGTGGTCGACGGCTACGAAACCGGAGGCGTGGATGTGACCCCGCGCCCCTATCACCTGATTGATCGTCAAGGCCGTGCGCAGGTCAGGAGGTTCGCCTTCGGAGTACCCACCGAAGGGGTCCACTGGGTGACTGCGGCCGGTGCCAGGCCCGGCGTCGACTCGGTCACGCTGTCGGACGCGGACGCGGTGGCGCGGGCCGCGCTGCGCGTCGCCGCCGGAGCCGACGCCCCGCCGCCGGAGCCCGCGCCGAGCAGAAGCGGAATCTCCGGATGACCGAATGTTGAACTTGCAAGCACTAATTAGGTTGACCTAATCTTGGGCCTCCGCTCGGTTAACGTCCCCAACCGAAGGAGTCCCCCACCATGACTGGACGTCTCAACAGCGCCCAGCCCTACGCCCTGGGCCTGTTCCGCATAGTGATCGGCCTGCTCTTCGCCTGCCACGGAGCGGCGTCGCTCTTCGGCGTCCTCGGCGGAGCGGCCGGCGGCGGCACGATCGACGTCGGCACCTGGCCCGGCTGGTACGCCGCCGCCATCCAGCTCGTCGGCGGCGCCCTGGTCCTGCTGGGCCTCGGCACCCGCGCCGCCGCGTTCATCTCGTCCGGCTCGATGGCCTACGCCTACTTCAAGGTCCACCAGCCGGAGGCCCTCTGGCCCATGGAGAACGGCGGTGAGGCCGCGGCGATCTTCTGCTGGGCCATGCTGCTCCTCGTCTTCACTGGGCCCGGCGCGTTCGGCCTCGACCGCTTCTTCGCCTCGCGCGGTGCGGGCGCGGCGAACGACGAGGACTCGAACTCGGACTCGAAGCACACGCCGGCCGTGGCCTGAGCGGCGGTCGAGCTGCGTGAGGCGGCGCCCCCTTCTTCGTAGTACGTACACGTTCTTCGTGCGTACGAGGGAGGGGGCGCCGTCGGCCGTTCCGGCAGCGGCGTCTTTCAGGTGCCGGGCCGCTGGATTTCCGGCAGCGTCGCGAACGGCACCGTGAAGCACGCGACCCTGGCGCCCGCGCCGCCCGGCACGTCGTGCAGGACCACGGACGCGGCCTCGTGCGGCCGGAACCCCCAGTCGTGCCGCGCGCCCGCCGACCCGGAGCCGTCCGCTCCGGCGGTGAAGTCCAGCCACACCTCGTTGTCCGGGTTGACGTAGGCGGGGTCCTTCGAGGGTTGCACCGGGTCGACGCGGTGCTGGTAGTGGCCGCCGGCCGCCTCCGGTTCGGCGCCGCACGGCTTCTGGTGCACGTGTACGCCGTACGTGTGCCCCGGCTCCATCCCTCGGACCTTCAGCGTGACGGTCGTCCGGCCCTCGACGCCACGCTGGCCGACGCCGTGCTGTCCGGCGTTGCGCTGTCCGGCGTTGCGCTGTCCGATGCCGCGCTGCTCGACCTCGATCCAGGACGCCGCGGGGACCAGCTCCATGTCGTACGTCACCGCGGGCGAGGGGATGAACGCCGACGGCGGTGCGAACCGCGCCTCGGCCCGGACCTGGACGGCTCCCGTGCCGCCGCCCGTACCGTCGCCACCCGTGCGCGTCACACCGCCCCCGCCACTCGCACTGCCCGCGCCGCCCGCGGCGAGCAGCACCGCCGCCGCCACGGCACCGGCCACCACTCCTGTCACCATCGCCCGCTCCGTCCCTCGCCCCTCGTGTCTTCGGCTCGTGTCTTCGGCCTTCGGCCTGGGTACTGACTCGTTCGTACGGGACTTCGGTGCCGTACGCCGCATCGAAGGAGGCAGCCGGGTGAACGTGACGTAGCGAACATCCAGGGCCCCAGTGGATCTCCCGCCGCTCACGCGGCGTACGCTGTACAGCTGTCATCAGGCTGCCCCTGCCGTCCTCCGCGCCACAGCGGCAACGCGCTGCCGATCGGGGAGTAACGGGGAGTTGCGGTGCTTGAGAGTGTGGGGGCGTTGACCGGCAGTCCGTGGATTTACGCGGTCGTGGCCCTGTCCGTCCTGTTCGACGTCTTCGTGCCCGTGCTGCCGAGCGGCGTCATCGTGATCATGTCGGCGACGGCCGCGGCGGCTGCGGGAACCGGTGCCGGGCCCGTCCCGCATCCCGTGCCCGACATCATGGTGCTCATGCTCTGCGCGGCCACCGCCTCCGTCCTCGGCGACATGGCGGCCTTCCGCCTCGCCTGGCGCGGCGGCGAACGCCTCGACCGTGCCATCGCCCGCTCCCGGCGCCTGACCACCGCGCAAGAACGACTCGGCACGGCGCTCGCCCGCGGCGGCGGCGTCCTCGTCGTCATCGCGCGCTTCGCACCCGCCGGACGCTCGATCGTCTCCCTCGGCGCGGGCGCGGCCCACCGCAAGCTGCGCGAGTTCCTCCCGTGGTCCGCGCTGGCCGGCGTGGCCTGGGCCGGCTACAGCGTTGCCCTCGGCTACTTCGGCGCCCAGTGGCTGGGCGCGACCTGGCTGGCCACGGGCGTCTCCCTGCTCGCCCTGTTCGCGGCGGGCGCGGGCGCGGCGTTCCTGGTCCGCAGGCCCGCGGCGGCCGATGCGGCGGCGGGGTGAAGCCCCGGCTGACAGTGGGCTGAACCGACGACGACCGGCCCGACGAGAAGCCGGTCCTGGCGGACTGCCCAGGAGCATGCCGCCCGGCAAGAAGACGACGGGCGACCAACCGACCAGCGGTACGCCGCGCCATCAGTCGCCACCCGGGCGGTCGTAGGCCTGACCCCAGGGCCCTCCGCCCAGCCGTCCGCTAGGACACCCGCGTTCCGCGTACTTCCAGTCCGGCGAGCAGCTCTGCCGTCGCCTCGGCCACGGCGTCGACGGCACGGTCGAAGACCTCGCGGTTGTGCGCGGCCGGGGCGCGGAACCCCGACACCTTGCGCACGTACTGCAGCGCGGCGGCCCGAATCTCGTCCTCGGTGGCGTCCTCGGGGATGGCGGGCGGGCGGAGCGTCTTGATGCTTCGGCACATGCCTCCAGCTTGCCACCGGCGCGGGCCCTACGGCGGCCCGTGCGCACCAACCCCCGCATCCCCGCACCCCCGCATCCCCGCATCCCCGCATCCCCGCATCCCGGCATCCCGGCATCCCGGCGTCCGTCTCCGCCCGTTTCGCTCGCACACGTAATTCGAACAGGAGTACCATTACGCCGTGCCTGCCACTCCAGCCCATGACTTCCCGAGCGACCTCCTCGCCGGCCAGGAGGAACTGCACCAGGTCCGCTCCGTGCTCCTGGCGCTGCTCAAACGCCTGCCCTGGTCGGTGGAGCCCCTCGACGGCTTCAGCGACACCGGCGGCTGGCGCAAGGTGGAACGCCCCGCCTCGCCGGGCTGGACCCAGGAGGAGCAGGCGGAGGTCGAGAAATTGCGGGCACGGGAGCGCGAGTTGGCGGTTTTCGTGACCTGTCACGACTACTGGGAGCAGGCCGCGGGCCCGGACGCCGTCGCCGCGAGGGCCCGCCTCAAGCACGTACACGACGAGCCGGACGACTCGCTCCCCGCGAGCCATTGACAGCCGCAGACGGCGGGCGTTGACTCCCTACCGACCGCGCGAGAGCCCCCTTCGAGCCACGGAGGTGCAGCCATGAACGTCCTGATAGTCGTCGCGATCCTGGCCCTCGTCGGCCTGGGCTTCAGCCAGCCCATGCTGTGGCTGGTCGCGGCCGCACTCGCCTTCTACCTGGCGCGCTCCTACGAGGGCGGCTCGGCCACCAAGAAGGGCAGCTCCGCGGGCAGCGGTGGCGCCGGTGCTAGTGGCGGCGGTGGAGGCGGCGCGGGTGGTGGCGGAGGAGGCGGATACCCCGCGACGTACCGCGACTACCGCCTCCGCAAGGAACGCCAGGAACGCTGGGACCGCCGCTACCGCAGGACGCACCCCGGATCCGGCCGCTGAGACCGGCGCGCCGGTGGCCGAATACCGGAAGCCGCCAGGGGCGGCGCTGACTCCAGACAATATGCAGGTCAATATGGCAGGTCGTCCCCATGCGGGTCGTCCCCATGCAGGTCGTCCCATGAGGACGAACAAGTCCCGTACCGCGTCGGCGGTACGGGACTTGTTCGCTTGCCCGCCGTCAGCCGCCGCCCAGGAGGCCGCCGAGGAGGCCTTGCACCTGAGTGAGCAGACCACCGAGCAGGTTGTTGTTGTTGCCTGCGGGGGCGGGGGATGCGGGAGAGAGGGGTGCCGGAGGTGCGGGGTCGGCAGACGTCGCGGGCACGGCGGGCGCGACGGGCGCCACGGCGGCGGGGGCGGCAGGCGCCCCCGGAGCTTCGTCGGCGTGGGCACCGGCAACGCCTATGACGAGCAGGCCCGTTGTGAGTGTGGCGACAGCGGTGGCGCGCGCCGTGGCTCGCCGGAGAGGCTTGGTGATCGGCATGAAGTTTGTCCTCCGTGGGTGCCGGCGGGAGGCGGCGCGGGAGAGTGAAGAATTCCGAGCGTCACCTCGATGGGCAGCGTGTGCTGCTAGTGCCGTTCGAACGGCACTGCCGAGTCTTCTAGCACCACTTGGGAGGCGCGAGCGGGGCCAAGCATTCAGGTGAGTCCACGGCGGGCACGGTCGTACGACGGCACGGCGCGGCCCGTCGGCATCTTGACCGGTACCACCTTGCACCACCTGACCGAGCGTATGCACGTGACCTTGTGGACGACTTCCGCGTTAGCGATCTTGCCGGGTCATCCGGCCAGTACCTATTTCCGCAAGGAGTCTCAATGAAGCCCATGGTCAAGATCGGCCTCGCCGCCACCGCCGCCTGCACCGCGGCGCTCGGCGCAGGCGGAATCGCCGCCGCCGACGCCGGCAGCAGCGGCGCCGCGCAGAACTCCCCCGGCGTGATCTCCGGCAACACCGCCCAGGTCCCGATCCACATCCCGGTCAACGTCTGCGGCAACAGCATCGACGTCATCGGCCTGCTCAACCCGACGTTCGGCAACCCCTGCGTCAACGACTGACCTCACGGCACCCCGCACCGTGAGACACCGTGCCGGCCTTCAGGTCCTTCCCTACCGGAAGACCGGCACGGTCACCCAAGCCCGCCCCGCCGGGATCGGACCGCGCCGGTCAGTAACTGGCGGTGCGGTCGAAGCTCGTGATGTTGAGCTTGATGCCCGACGTGCTGTGGAGCGTCGTAGGGTATTCACCCTTCGCTGACTGGCCCGGTTGCACGTCGGTCTCCAGCTGCGAACCGTTCTCCACGCGGGTTCCGTCGGCATTGACCGCCTCCCAGTCCCATGTGTAGTCGGACTTGTCGCTGCTGTTGTTCTTGATCGTCCATACGACCCAGATGTCGTTGAACCCGCTCTGCGAGCGGTCGTCGAGCTGGAAGCGCACGAGGTCCGCTCGTTCACTTCTGCCCTGCGGCTTGTGCCCCTTCTCCTGCTGTGCCTTTTCGGTGGCGCTCTCGCTCTTGGGCGCGGGCGTGCTGCTCTCGTCGCTGCTGCATCCGGCGCCGAGGGTGAGGCCTGCGACGGCGATCGTCGCGACGAACGCCGATGAGATTCGGTGAAGGTTCTTTCTCATGGCGGTCTCCTGTCACCTCAATAGTGCGCCTTTCCGCCCCTTATGTCACTTGAGAAGGCGGCCCTGGCTGGTGAGATGTGCCCAGGTCGGCGCCATATCCGGCACCTGCGAACGGTGCTTCCCGGGGCGAGCGCGCCCGACCGCCCAGCCTCGCAACAAGCACCGGCAGGCGAGACGGTGAGGTCTCCCGTCTGCGCGACCTCAGTGAGCACAAAAGAGCCCCGTACCGATCACGGTACGGGGCTCCATTGCTGGTAAGACCCGGTGGGCGCGGACGGTTTCGAACCGCCGACATCCTCCTCGTAAGGGAGGGTTTACCGGCTTGGCGTCCTGCTGTGGGGTGCCAGGTCGGGCGGGTAGGCGCCCAGTGCCGGGTGAGTATTCTGGCGGATACTGCAAGTAGAAGCTGGGGTTCTTGTTCATGTGGGTTTTGTACAGCGCCTGTATCGCCGTCGTCCTGTCCATCGCCATCCGGTTGATCGCGGGACGGAATTCGGTCGTGCCGCCGTGGCGTGATGGGGCCTCGATCGCCACCGGCGTCCTCGTGGGAGCCGCTGTCTACATAGCAGCAACCGCCGCAGCACATGTCGAGACCTCGATTGCTCTCAGCGCGGCCCTGCTGTGGCTCACAGCCTCGATCAGCGGTGTCCACGCCGTCAGGGAATCACGACGCACCCACGGCTGAAGCATCACCGTACGACTGCCCGCGCCCAACCCAACAGGACGCGGGTAGTCGTGTGTAGTGGGTCGATTGGTAGTCCGGGAAGTCGATTCCCATACCCCGTGGGTACAGCCTCCAGGCGCCGTCCGGCGATCCCGATGCGCTCGTGTGCCGCCGAGACGGGGCCCCACCGCCTGACCGCGACGAGCCCGCGCCGCAGGCCGCCCTCGATCCGCAGCGCCGCCAGTACTGACACGACCCCCTTCCCGCCTTCGGGCGGGAAGGGGGCCCTTCGTCATGCCCTGTCGGCCAGTTGCCCCGCGGCAGCGAGGGCGATGTCCCAGGGGTATGCCTTCGGGCTCCCTGACCCGGGGGGATTGGGCGCGAACCCACCCTCGCCGTAGAGGACCGTGACGCCCTGCTCTCGAAGTTCCGCCACGCTCTTCTCGAACCGGCGATGCCGGACGTAGGCCGCGTTTACACACGGCATCGTCACGCTGGGGATGCCCTTGCCGATGCCCTCTGCGACGACGCCGACCACGAAGTTGTGAGTGAGCCCTAGAGCCCAAGAGTTGAGGCTGTTAAACGTGGCTGGCGCGAAGAGGATCACATCGGCCTTCGGCCAGACGTCAGGCTCCCCGGGGAGCTTGTACTCGCTGCGGACCGGGTGCCCGGTGAGCGCGGCCAGGCCGTCGAGGCTCTCGCCGATCCAGCGGGCCGCAGTCGGGGTCAAGCCGAGGCAGACGTCCCAGCCGTCGGCCTGCGCGGTCTCGATCACCTTGGCCACATCGAAGATGGGCGGCGCTGCCGAACCGAACAGGTACAGGGTCCGTGAGGTCGTCATGTCCTCATCCCACCCCGCGCGGCCGAGCACACGCAACTGCCCCCGACCCAGGTGGATCGGGGGCAGAAGCCGGACCTGCGCCATCAAGCGCGAGTACCGTTCCAAGTGGTGAGCCAGGAACGGAGTTCCAGTATGCCCAGAGACGACCACCCCGGGGCCCGGATCGCGAAGTACCGCAAGTTGGCTGGATACACCCAGAGCGGCCTAGCGCTGGAGATCGGCTACTCGTACAGCCTGCTCCACCAAGTCGAAGGTGGCTACAAGGCGGCGAGTCCGGCCTTCACTGCCGCGTGTGCTCGGGCCTTGCGCGTCGACGTCACCGCCCTGACAGGGCAGCCGTACATGACCGAACTCCAGCAGGATCGCCTCGCCGAGCTGATCCGCCCCATCCGCGAATCACTCGACCTGTACGACCTCGGCGCCGATCCCGACATCGCGACGCGCGAGCCCCCCCAACTTGTGGCTGCGGCGGACACTCTGTGCGAACTGGTTCGGGCGACGCACCTCAACAAGGCCGCGCAGCAGTTGCCTGGACTGATCGCCGAACTGACGACCGCGGCCTACCGCAACCCGTCCACGGAACTGTGGGCCGCCCTCGGCTCCACCTACCGCACTGCCCACGACGTGACGGTCAAGCTCGGCTTCTACGACCTCTCCACCATCGCTCTGGACCGCATGGACTGGGCCGCAGAGAGCGCCTCTGACCCGGTGCTCGCTGCGGTGCGGCAGTACATGCGGGGGCTCGTCTACCACCGCGAGGGTGAGCACACCATCGGGCTTCGCCTCGTGGACGCTGGCCACCGCCTGCTCAATTCGATCGGGGAGACGCCCGAGTCGCTGGCTGTAGCCGGGCAATTGCACCTCGGCGCCACCGTCATCGCGGCGCGCGCTCGTGACGAGGCTGCAGTGAAGACCCACCTGTGGGAGGCCAAGCAGATCGCCAACCGTGCTGGCGATGTCGAGCACGTGCACTGGCTGTCCTTCGGACCGACGAACTGGGCCGCGCACGAGCTGTCCGCGCTCACTGAGATGGGTCGCTACGGGAAGGCTGTGGAGAAGGCGAAGAAGCTGCGCGTGCCCAACTCATGGCCGACCTCCCGCCGTGCGCACGTTCTGATCGACCGAGGGCGCTGTGAGATGGAGATCGGCCGCCCTGACGCGGCACTCGCTTCGATCGCCGAGGCCCGCAAGCTGGCCCCGCAGCAGACCCGATACCACCCTGGGGCACGGGCGACGATCGAAGGCCTCGTGCACCAGCAGCGCCGAACCCCAGATGCCCTGGGGCACCTGTCTGCCTGGCTCGGCCTGTGACAGCTGTCACTGAAGAGTGACAGTTAGTGGCCTCGCACGTCATCACCCTGGTCACAGAGCTGATCGGACAATGACGGCAGGGGTAGACAGTGAGCACCCAGCAGACGGACTTTGCGATCGCGGAGTGGCTCGCGCGCTCTCAGCAGGCGCCCGAGCAGGCACAGAGGGAGTGGGCGGAAACCGGCGTCGCGCTGCTTCCGCTCGGTAGCCAGTTCGATACCGTCCGCCTCCCCGAGCGCCTCGTGCACGCAGCGGTGCGCAGCACCGACCCCCACGAGGTTGCGGCGCGGCTCGCGCAGCACCTCGACGGTCCCGTGATCTATGACGGTCGGACTATGGGCGGCACCTACTACGCCCTGACCAGGCCGCGCCGCAAAGGGACTTGGCTGCACCAGGACGTGGCGCCGTGGCTGGGGACTGACACCTACCTCGGCGTGCCGCAGCTGACCCGCACGAAGCCGCCCGGCGCGCACTGGGTATTGCCGCCCCACTACGAGGGGGATCTGTGCGAGCCCCTCGCCGTGGAAGCCCTCAGCCGCATCGGCCGCAGCGCCGACGAGGGGGCAGAGCCGTGCTGACGGAACCGACAGCCGAGGAGCGCCGCGAGCAGGAGACGTATCAGCGTCTCCTCGCACACCTCGACGGATGCACCCCCTGCCAGACACTGACGGACTGCGAGGAGGGCGGGAGGATCCGGCGCGCACTCCGCGCCGCCAGGGCCGTCGCCCGCGCCGCCTCGGGCGACGACGCCAACTCGGCACAGCGGAGCGGGGCATGAGGGGCCCGGTGGCCAGCCCGCCCAGGTGCAGTGTCCGCGGACACACAGTGCGCGACGGCGAGCCCTGTAAGCCGCTCGCCGGGAGCCCCACCGCCGAGCTCGACGACACGGCCATTGCTCACACGCCCGCCTGCCCTTCCGGCGCCCTCGTACCGGTCCCATGCCCGCCGTGCCTCCTCGCGCTCCTCACAGGCCTTGAGGGGTCCCACGACTGCCAGTTGACGACCAACGTCGCCGTGGAGGGCACCCGACTCGTCGTCGGGCCCCACCTGGACTGCCTATGCCAGTGCCCGATCCAGGACTGGCGCAAGGCCGACCGCACCGACCTGGACCCGATCGTCAAGGACTGCGTGATCCTCGCGGACGCCGGGACCGCCTCCGGGCACCCTCACCCGCGCATCCCGGACGGCACGCGCCTGATCGCGATCAGCGACGACAAAGACCCGCAGTCCCCGGTGCTGCTCATGTCCCGGGTGGCTCGTTCGGATGACACCTGTAGCGCCGCATTGCCAGGTCGAAGTCCGTCGGGTCTGGTACATGCGTCTGGCATATGCCTGCTACCCCTAGACCCCGGGTGGGCTGACTCGCGGCGAGACCCCATGGAGGGTCGCCGCGAGAAGGGCGCTCGGTTCGAGGTGTTCACGTGTCCGCCGCTACCGGCCATCCGTGGCTCTGACTCGGTCAGAAGCACGCCGCCCCACCCCGAGTACGGGGTGGGGCGGTCTAGTTTGTTCGTACGGCCCCCGCCGAGTCCTGCGACGGGGGCCGTAGTCTGCGGGCCCGGCCTCCCCGCCGGGGCACCCCAGGATTTGACGAGCACGTGTCTCGCGCGCGTGGGGAGACGCACCAGCCCTCGTCGAGGCGACTCTACGCATGAGACCAAGCCCGTCCAGTCCCCGGACGAGTGATGGGCATCTGGTGATCGACAAGCGATGTGGACTCTTAGTGGACTCTGGCCACAAAGAGTGGCCACAAAGAGACCCCCTAGCCGATCATGGCTAGGGGGTCTGAAAACAGGCTCACCTGCTACTTGCTACCCGGTGGGCGCGGACGGTTTCGAACCGCCGACATCCTCCTTGTAAGGGAGGCGCTCTACCCCTGAGCTACGCGCCCGGGACGAGTGGACAGCCTACCCTGCCGCAGGCCGTGCCCCGCAAACCCGGTCCGGGGTCACCCTCATCCCGTATCCGGAGGTCGGCCGGGTCGTGCCGGGCCGCGGAGCGCGAACCGACCGGCCCGTGTATTCGTTCTTAACCGGTGGGAGAATGTGACACCGGGCAGGGCGGATGACAGTACGGGAGAGGGACAGTGACGGCGACACCTTCGCAGCCGTACACACCGGGCAGAGCGCAGCCGTACACGCCGGGCGGGACAGGGGTCGGGAGCACGGCTGTGGCGACGGGGGCAGAGGTGGAGCCGGGTGCGGCGGTGACGGACGGGGTGGCGGGTCGGGCCCAGGCGGCGCGCGGCTCCGGCCGTCGGGTCCGCGGGAGCGTGCGTCGCGGCGGGCCGCTGTGGGAGCTTCTCGCCCTCGTCACCACCGTCACCCTCACCCTGCCCCTGCTCGCCGTCGCCGTCCCCGCCGCCTTCGCGGGCGGCGGCACGCGCCGGTGGTTCGGGGGCCGCGGCGAGAGCCTGCGCGCCGAGGCGCAGGCCGCGAAGGACGCCGCTGCCGCCGCCTTCTACGAACTGGACACCGCCCAGCGCGATCTGCGCATCTCCATCGAGACGATCGTCGCCGTCGACTCCTCGCCGGCCGGGCAGCGCGCCGTCTCCGACTTCGAGGCGCTCGGGCGGCGCATCGACGAGGTGAGCCGCCAGTACATCAGCGCGGTGGACGCCCACGACCTGGACCGGGACGACCTGGACTCCTCGGTCGCGGCCCGCGCGAGGACCGAGCTGACCCAGGCCAAGGACGAACTCGGCAGGGTCAAGCAGGAGCTGGAGCGGTTCCGGCAGGGGCTCGGGCCGCTGCTCGACAAGGCGGAGACGCAGCTGGCCCGGCTCGCCCCCGCGGTGGAGCGGGCCCGCCAGACCCTGCTCGCCGCGAGCAACGCCCTGGACTCCGTGCGCGCGGCGGGGCTCAAGGCCGACGACCTCGCCGCCCGCCTGGCCGCCCTCGGCCCGGAGCTGACCAAGCTGAACCAGGGCGCGGGCCGGCACGGCGTACCGGAGACGTTGCAGCGCGCCGACCGGGTGCTGCGCGACGCCGAGGCCGTGCGCGCCGAGGCCGAGCGGCTGCCCGATCGCGCCGCCGAGATCGACCGGCGCCTGGTGTCGCTGCGCACCCGCGCGCAGGCACTCACCACCCGCAGCGGCCAGGTCGAGCCGGTCCTCAGCGAGCTGCGGCGCCGGTTCTCCGCCGCCTGCTGGCAGGACCTCCAGCACGTCCCCGACCAGGCCGCGGAGAACGTACGCCAGGCCGAGACCAAGCTGAAGGAGGCGCAGCGGGCCCGTGACGAGCAGCGCTGGGCCGATGCCACCTCGCGGCTCTCCACGGTCCGGGCGCTGCTGAACTCGACGGACGAGGCGGTCTCGGCGGCCGGCGACCGGCTCCAGCGGCTGAACACGGTGGCGAAGGATCCGCAGCAGGAGATCGAGCGCACGCGTTTCGCGATCCGCGACGCGCAGCGCCTCGCGATGGCGGGCCGCCAGACCCCCGAGCCGCGCCACGCCCGCCCGCTGGACGACTCCGTGGCCCGCCTGGACCGCGCGGTCGCCTCCCTGGAGGGCCGCCACCCCGACTACTGGCACTTCCTGACCGAGACCGAGGCGGTCCGCACGACCGTGTCGCGCGTGGTCGCTCTGATACGGGAGGAGCGGGGGCAGGGCGCCTGAGGGAGGCCGCGGCGCCACCGGCCCCGCTCTCCTTCCCTCGCCCGATCTCCTTCCCTCGATCTCCTTCCTCCGCCCGAGCCCCGGACCCGGGCGGCTGCATCAGCTGTGCGAATCTGGGGCGATGTGCGACTTTCCCACGGCTCTCCGGGCACGGCGCCTCGTCGCCATCGTGCGCGGCAGCGATCCGGATGCCTCTTTCCGTACGGTCATGACGCTCGTGGAGTCCGGCGTTCCGCTGGTCGAGGTCTCCCTCAGCGGCGCCGACGCCCTGGCCGTGCTCAGCCGGGCGCGGGCCGAGCTTGGTGCGGACGCCTGGCTCGGCGCGGGCACCGTCCGCACCGCCGACGACGCGCGGCGGGCCGCCGACGCGGGCGCCAACCTCATCGTCACGCCGGGGCTCGGCGCGGGCGTCGACGAGGCCGTGCGGCTGCGCCTTCCGGTGCTCGGCGGTGTCCTCACGCCGACCGAGGTCATCGCGGCCGAGGCGGCGGGGGTGACGGCGCTGAAGATCTTCCCCGCGTCGGCGATGGGCGGTCCCGCGTACCTCAAGGCGTTGCGCGCGCCCTTTCCCGGGACACCCTTCGTGCCGGTCGGCGGCGTGGACGCCGCGGCCACCGAGGCGTATCTGGCACTCGGCGCGATCGCCGTGGGCGTCGGCTCACCGCTGATCGGCGACGCGGCGGACGGCGGCGACCTGGGTGCGCTGCGTACCAGGGCGGCGGAGTTCGTACGGGTCGCGGAGGCGGCGGGGACGACGGGGGCGACGGGGGCGGTACGCGGATGAGTGCGGACGGCAGGGTCCTGACCCTCGGCGAGACCATGGTCGCCCTGCGCGGCACCGGTCCGCTGAAGCTGGGCGGCTCGATGGACCTGTCCGTCGCGGGCGCCGAGAGCAACGTCGCCATCGGTCTCGCCCGGCTCGGCCACGCGGTCCGCTGGGCGGGTGCGGTCGGCGACGACGAGGCGGGCGAGCTGGTCCTGCGTACGCTCCGCGCGGAGGGCGTCGACGTCTCCCACGCCACACGTGACCCGCACGCCCCGACCGGCCTGATCCTCTTCGAGCCGCGCCTGCCCGAGGTGACCCGCGTGCACTACTACCGCGCGGGCTCGGCGGGTTCGCGGCTGAGCCCGGACGCGGTCGAGGCCGCGTTCGCCGCCGCGGCGCCGCCGCACGTCCTGCATCTGACCGGCATCACCCCGGCGCTCGGCCCTTCAGCGGCCGAGGCCTGCCGGCGCGCCCTGCGCCTCGCCCGCGAGCACGGCAGCCGGGTCTGCCTGGACGTCAACTTCCGCGCACGGCTGTGGAGTCGGGAGGAGGCGGCGGCCGAACTACGCGCGTGGGTCCCGTACGTCGACGTCCTCATCGCCTCCGATGACGAACTGCCCCTCTGTCTGCCGGAGTCGGCCCCCGCGGGCGCCCCGGGGGCCTTGGAGAGCCCGGCGAAGTCCCTCCTCGCGCGCGGCGTCCGTGAGGTCGTGGTCAAGCTCGGCGCGGACGGCGCCACCGTCCACACCGCCGACGGGGCCCTGCACTCCCCCGCGCGTGAGGTGCGGGCGGTCGACCCGGTGGGTGCGGGTGACGCGTTCGTCGCCGGGTATCTGTCGGCCCTGCTCGACGGCGCGGAGGTGCCGGAGCGCCTTGCCCGCGCCGTCACCACGGGGGCGTTCGCAGTGGCCTCCCACGGTGACTGGGAGGGTGCGCCCACGCGGTCGGAACTTGCCCTGTTGGGGGCGGGGGCAGGGACAGTGGTGCGTTAGGGGGGAGGAGGGGCGCCGGGTTCCGGGGAGTGGTGAGGTGTGGGTGGGGTGTCGACCCTCACCTCAGCCGCAACAACCGCCACCGCAGCAACCACCGCCCCCACCGCCGCCCCCGCGAGGCGCAGGCGCCGAGCCCCCCACGGCTACCGTGGACAGGAGCTTGACCGTGTCCTCGTGGCCGGCAGGGCAGGCGGCGGGGTCGGCGGACTGCGCCATCGGGCGGGTCAGTTCGAAGGTGTCGCCACAGGAGCGGCAACGGTATTCGTATCGAGGCATGAGCCCAGGCTAGCCGCCCCCAGGAACGCCCGGGCGATCTCCTCCCCGGCCGCGACCCCGCGATGAGGAAGGACCGTGAGCCCCGGCGCCGCGAACCCCGTGTCGGCCAGCTCGCCGTGGCCCGGTCGCCAGGAGCGGTCGGCCGCGAGGAGCAGGTCCGCGTCGAGGAGTGAGTCGCCCGCGGCGAGGATCTCTTCGGCGCCGGCCCGCCGCGCGACCTCCCGTACCGCCGCGCTCTTGGTGAGCGGCTTCGGCACGGCGTAGAGCTTGCGGCCCTGCAGCGAGACGGTCCAGCCGCGCGCCTCGGCCCAGGAACCGAGCTCCTTGACCCACGCGTCGGGCAGCAGCGCGCGCTCGACGACGAGGTAGGCGAAGAGGTCCTCGGCGACACGCTCCTTGAGCAGCCAGGCCGGGTCGGCGCTGCGCACCAGGTGGGCGCGGACCTCGTCGAGCGTGGCGCACTCGGCGGCGAGGCGGTCCGCGACCATCCGCTGCCAGTCGGGATCGGAGACGCCGTCGACGAGCAGGTGCCCGCCGTTGGCGCAGATCGCGAACCGCGGTGCGGGGCCCGGGAGATGGATGCGTCCGTACTGTTCACGGGTGCGGGTCGTGGTGGGTACGAACAGAGCGGTGCGGGCCAGTTCGCCGAGGAGTCCGGCGGCGGTCTCGGTGACGTACGACAGGGGCTTGCCCTCGTACACCTCGACGCAGAGCAGGCGCGGCGCCTCGGCGTCCGGCATGGCCAGGCCGAGGGCGGCGGCGGAGTAGATGAGGGTGCGGTCGAGGTCGCTGGCGACGAGCCGGGTCACTGGGAAGCCACCGCCTTGCCGTCGGCGCCGGTCGCACCGCGCGTGTACTTGGGGTGGATCAACCCCACGCAGGTGTACGGGAGTTCGCCGACCTCCTCGACGGGCACGCCCCGCTGCTCGGCGAGCAGGCGCACGTGGTCGAGGTCGGCTCCCGCGCCCGCGCGGGCCAGGATCTTCCAGGGGACGCGGCGCAGCAGGACGCGGGTCGTCTCGCCGACACCCGGCTTGACGAGGTTCACGTCGTGGATGCCGTACTCCTCGCTGATCCGCTCGACGGCGGCCCAGCCCTCCCAGGTCGGCGCCCTGTCGGCGGCGAGCACCTCCTTGACCTGCGTGTCCACCGCGTCGGCGACCTCGTCGAAGCGGGCCGCGACCGCGTCGACGAAGTCGCGGGACACGTCGGTGCCGGCGAGCTCGCGGTAGAACTTCGCGCCGTGGAAGTCGTCGGGGCCGACCAGGTCGGCGCGGAGCACGGTGCGCGAAATGAGGCCGGAGACCGTGGAGTTGAGGCAGGCGGAGGGGATGAGGAAGTCCTCGCGGGTGCCGTAGGTGCGTACGCAGGAGCCGGGGTCGGCGAGTACGGCGATCTCCGGGCTGAAGCCCGCGGGGCCGCCGCCCGCCTCGAACTCCCTTACCGCTTCGGCCAGTTCGCGGGTGATGGCACCCTTGCCTGTCCAGCCGTCGACGAAGACGACGTCGGCGGGGTCGTGGTGGGCGGCGAGCCAGCGCAGCGCGTTGGCGTCGATGCCCCGGCCGCGCACGATCGACACGGCGTAGTGCGGCAGGTCGAGGCCGTGCCGGTGGGCGGCCCAGCGGCGCATCAGGACGCCGACAGGGGTGCCCGCGCGGGCCAGGGAGACGAGGACCGGGCGCGGTGACCGCTCGGCGAGGACGGTCTCGGTGACGGTGCCGACGGCCTGCGCGATGCGGGCGGCCGACGTGTCGAGCGCGGCGCGGAACAGCTCCTGGTAGCGCTCGCTCGGCTGGTACTCGACGGGCAGCGACTCGGCGTAGTGCGCGCCACCGCTCTGTATCGCCTCCTCCCGCTCCTCCGTGGGCGCTTCGAGCGTCACGTCCGAGAGGTCCTGGAGCAGCCAGCCGACGTCTTCGGGCGCGTACGAGGAGAAGGCGGGGCCGCGGAGGGGCTCGGGGAGCATGGAGGGCCTTTCGGGGACGTACGGAGGGACGTCCGCGGGGACGTACGAGGGGATGACGGCCAGCAGGACGTGTCCGGTGTGCGTGGAGAGCTGCGCCAACAGGCCGTCGGCGGCGTGCAGTCGCGGAGTGTCCGCGACCGAGTCCACGACGGCGACGACCGCGTCGAATGCGCCGCCCGCGACGTTGTAGGCGTACCGCGTCCCTGGGCCGTCGGCGGGTTCGTCGTGGGCGGGGAAGGCGAGGCGGGTGCGGATCGCGTAGCCGGGGTCGTCGACGGCGAGCACGGGCGAGCGGGTCGTGGTGGAGAACCGCACCTCGGCGCCGGTCCCGCGCTCCAGCTCCACGCCGAGTGCGAGCGGCGCGTACATCAGCTCCTCGAAGCCGAGGACGAGCACCCGGCGCGCGCCGTCCGGCAGCGCCTTCACGATCTCGGCCGCCATGCCGGGCAGCGCCGCCTCCAGGGCGGCCCTGTGCGCGGGCGTGAAGCCGTGCCGCCCGCCGTCGGGCACACCGGCGGGCCAGCCGAGGTCGACGCGGGTGACGTGCGTGACGGAGCCGCCGCGCTCGCCGCGTGGACTCGGGACGGCGGCCGTCCCCGCCGCCTCGCGGGCGGCGCGCGCCTCGTGCTCGGCGACCAGCGCCTGTCCCTTCGCGAGGACGCCGTCGGGCAGCCGCACCGTCCCGGAGGCCGTCGCGACGAGGTCGACGCGGGCGCCGATCTCGCGGGCGAAGTCGGTGAGGCGCCCGCGGTCCTCCGGTGAGCGCATGTCGACCAGCGCCACGATCACGTACCGCTCGCGCGGGAAGCGCTCGTGCAGGGCGCGGACGGTGTTCAGGACGGTGTTGCCGGTGGAGAACTCGTCGTCGACGAGGACCAGCGGGCCGTCCCCCGCGAGCAGCCGCGGGTCCTCGGGCAGCAGCAGGTGCGAGGTGGCGTGCGAGTGGGACTCCTCGAAGCCGCCCGCGCGCTCGACACCCTGGACGGGGCGTCGGGTGGAGTGCAGGTAGGGGGCGAGGGCGACGCCGTCGGCGACCGCGTGACCGAGGCCCGTCGCGGTCTCCGCGTAGCCGAGGACGACGGCGCGCCGGGCCTCGTCGTCGCCGAGCAGGTCCCGCACCCGGACGCCGAGGTCGTGCCCGGCCGCGTACACGACCGAGGGGCGCTGCGGCACGTGCTTGCCGAGGACGTTCGACACCAGGAGGTGCGCCCGCTTGGGGTTGCGGCGCAGCGCGAGGCCGAGCATGCCGCGCAGCGCCTCGTCGCCGTCGAGCCCGACACCGAGCCGCTCGGCGACCCAGCTCCCCGGCCATACGGACGTCCCCGATATCTCCGGTGTCGCGTCTTCAGTCACGTACGTCATGCTCCTTGCGTTCCTTCTTGAGGTTCAGAGCCCGTGCCATCAGCCGGGCAGCCCGGCGGTGAGCAGCTCCACGAAGCCGATGTCCGCCTTGGCGACGCCGAAGACCTCGGCGCGCCGCAGGGTCCGCTCGGCCCAGGCGCGGTGCGGCTTCACCTCGTTCATCTTGTTCGTGTACGAGGAGCGCAGGACCCCGCCGCCGCCGCGCTCCGGGCGCAGGATGTCCTCGGCGTCGCTGAACTCCTCGTGGCTGACCACGGAGAGAGCGTGCACGGGCAGGACGTGGGAGGGGTGGATGCAGGTCTTGCCGAGCAGGCCGTTGGCGCGGTCGAGCTCGATCTCGCGGAGCAGCCCGTCCATGTCGTGCTCGATGAGGGCCTGGCGCAGCTCGTCGGCCCGGACCTGCAGGAAGGGGCTGCGGCGCAGCTGCGGTTTGAACATCCGCTCCTGGACGCGGAAGTACTCCCAGACGGGTCCGGTCACGGTGAAGCCGGTGCCGTCGGCCCTGCCGAGGACGTTCACCACGTCGGCGATGACGGAGGCGACGATCTGCACGTCGTAGGCGGTCATGTCCGGTGGCCTGCGCAGCCCGTACGCCGAGCAGAAGTCGGTGACGCCGAGGCGCAGCGCGAGGACCCGCTCGCGGTACTTGTCGACGGTGCGGGCGATGCCCGCGATGGTGTCGGCGCGGCTCTCCAGGTGCAGCAGCTCGGGCGACTCCAGGACGGGCATGGCGAAGAGCGGGCGGCCCGGGCCTGAGGGGCCGTCGGGCAGCTGCGCCTCGGCGGCCACCAGCGCCTCAAGGAACGGAACGCCCCGTTCCTCGGTGAATTTGGGCAGTACGAATCCGGAGAGCAGCCGCACGCTCGCGCCGAGCCTGCGGACCAGGTCGGGTATCTGCTCGGCGGCGCGCACCCGGATGAAGAGCAGGGGCGGCTCCACGTCCCGCCTGGCGAGGTCGGCGAAGTGCCTGACCAGGTTCTCCTCGGCGTCGGCGACCTCGGCGTCGTCGATGGAGTCCTCCAGGCAGAGCACCATGGAGGTCACGCCGCGCCCGGCCTGCTTCAGGACGTCGTCCGCGAGGCGGGGGCGGGTGGCCGGGCTGTAGAGCGTGGCACCCAGGGCGGAGGCGAGCAGCTGCGGCGGGGAGTCCGCGGTGAAGGCACACGGCTCCCGGTGGAAGAGGCGCTGCCGCACCTCAGGGGCGAGGTGCCCGAAATGACGCATGTGTCTCCTTGCGCTCGCCTGTGTCGTCGACGTGGACCGTTTGGATGTGGCCGGTAATAGTACGTAGGGAGGGGTGCCGGGGGTTCCCTCCGGGCATGAACTTCCGGTAACCCGGCCATGTCGCACACGCTCACCACACAACCGTCGCACGCTCGTACCACCCGCAGGTCAGGAGCCTGATGACACGGTCGGGACGCTGAGCCCCCCGCGTTGTCCGACCCGTGCGGGGGAAGGCAGGATGACCGCATGACGCACGCCATGTTGAAGGGGTCGAACGTCCCTCTCGAAGCCTCGGCCGTCCGCGCCGTGCTCCGCTGGACCCCCGGACAGGGCGTCCCCGACGTCGACGCGTCGGCGCTGCTGCTCGGCGGCGACGGCCGGGTCCGCTCGGACGAGGACTTCGTCTTCTACAACCAGCCGCGCCATCCCGCGGGCAAGGTCTGGCGGCTCGGCAAGAAGCGGGTCACCGAGGGGCTCACCGACACCATTCAGACGGATCTGGCGGGCATGGACCCGGCGGTGGACCGGGTGCTGCTCGCCGCGTCGGCGGAGGGCGTCCCGTTCGAACACGTCCCCGCGCTGCGGATCCTGCTGTACGACGCGGCCGTCGCCGAGAGCGAGCCGCTCGCCTACTTCGACATCACTCCGCAGACCGGCGAGGAGACCGCGCTGATCTGCGGCGAGCTCTACCGCCGCGGCGAGGGGTGGAAGTTCCGCGCGCTCGGCGAGGGCTACTCCAACGGCCTCGAGGGGCTCGCCTCCGACTTCGGCATCTCCGTCGACGACTCGGATTCCGCCGCTCCGGAGCCCTCGCCGTCGGCCTCCTTCCCGCTGCCGCCCCAGCAGCCGGTGCCGCAGCAGCCCGCGGCCCGGCCCTCCGCGGCCCAGCACGCCCCGCAGCCGGCCCCGCAGCCGGCCCCGCAGCCCGCGTACGGCTACCCGCCCGCGCCGCCCCGGTACCCGGCCCCCCAGCCCGCCTACGGCTACCCTCCGGCGGCGCCCACCCAGCCCACGCCCATCGCGCAGCCGGCGCCTGTCGCCCAGCCGTCGTACGGCTATCCGCAGCCGGTGACCCCGATGCCGGACCCGAACTTCCGGCTGCCCCCGCAGGGACCGCAGTTCCTGCCCCGCTGAGAGCGGGGCGCTGAGGCGGGGCAGGGCGTTCGGGGCGGGGTGCTCAGCCCACCTTGGACTTGTAGCCGCGGCCCCACTGCAGGCCCCAGCCGTAGAGCCGGTCGAGCTCGGCCTGGAATCCGTAGACGAACTTCACCTCTCGGCGCACGATCAGCTCGTCCTTGACGTTCTCGACGGTGAACA
Organism: Streptomyces sp. NPDC058284; assembly: GCF_042881135.1. NCBI lineage: Bacteria > Bacillati > Actinomycetota > Actinomycetes > Kitasatosporales > Streptomycetaceae > Streptomyces > Streptomyces sp. NPDC058284. The sequence continues at coordinate 21,294 of NZ_JBHVYE010000007.1, read as the reverse complement.
CCGCGCAGGAGCGGGCCTGCGGCTGGCGCTCGTCCAGGTCGATCTCGATCCGCGGCCCGTTGCTGGGGTAGAGCGTGACCTTCGCGTGCGTACGGTCGAAGGCCGGTGTCTGGTCGTAGATGTAGGCGAAGACCAGGAGCCGCCTGATGGACTCGCGGTGGTCCAGGTTGATGTAGATCGTCTCCCCGGACGGCGAGCCGAACCGGTCGTCGCCGCTGAGCTTCACGAACGGCGGGGCGTTGAGGCTCCCGAAGAAGCTGCCGAGCGGCTGGACGACCCCCTTGGTGCCGTCCGTCAGCTCGTACAGGCAGCCGATGTCCAGGTCGACGTTGACCACGCCCTGCGTGTGCGCCTGCACCACGTCGGGCTGGAACAGCTTCAGCGGGTGCCGCAGCAGGCCGCCGCTGCGGGCCGGCTTGCCGATGATGTCGGACGTGCGCATCTGCCAGGAGAGGTTGACGCGCAGATTGCCCGTGGCCGCGCCCTGCTTGGAGAGCGAGACCGTCGGGTGCCGTTTGGTCAGTTCGATGGAGTTGGTGGCGGCGCTGCCCGATTCGAAGTCCATCGAACGCCCACGCCACAGACCGTCCCAGAAGGACATTCCGCCCCCAAGTGCTGCTCTTGTACCGCGTACGCACACCGGTGGTCCCGGCTACGGCGGCCGGTGGTGCCGGCCGCGAATACCGACGGGGCGGCCATGAGGACATCTCCTCGACGGCCGCCCCGCACAGAGCGTTCCTCACCCCGGCCGCCGTCACACTCCGGGGACCGGAATCGGACAGCTCGGCGAGGGAATCAGTCAGCCTCAGACCCCGGACGAGACCTCGGTCTTCTCACCCGAACCCTGCCCCTCGGCCGCCGCGAGGCGCTTGTTGCGGAGGATCGAGGAGACGAAGGACCAGGCGATGAGGATGACGCCGACGGAGCCGGTGATGACCTCGTGGATCTCGTACTGGATGGTGACCAGGAGGATCACGGCGAGGGCGCCGATCGCGTAGTGCGCGCCGTGCTCCAGGTAGACGTAGTCGTCGAGGGTGCCCTGGCGCACCAGGTAGACGGTGAGGGACCGGACGTACATGGCGCCGATGCCGAGGCCGAGCGCCATCAGGACGATGTCGTTCGTGATCGCGAAGGCGCCGATCACGCCGTCGAAGGAGAACGACGCGTCAAGGACCTCGAGGTAGAGGAACATGAAGAACGCGGCCTTGCCGGCCATGACGACGGCGGGAACCTTTTTCCCGGACCGCTTGGCCTCTTCCTCCTCCTCGTGCTCGCGCTCCTCGCTCTCCTCCAGCTTGTTCTCGAAGTAGCCGGAGAGTCCGCCGACCACGAGGTAGGTGATCAGACCGGCGATACCGGCGATGAGGACCGTCTGCGCCTTGTCCACGTGATTGCCGCCGTGCTGGTGGGCGTGGGTGGCGAAGGTCATCGCGGAGACCAGGAGCACGATGAGCGCGATGCAGACCGACAGCATGTCGACCTTACCGAGCTTGGCGAGCGGGCGCTCGAGCCAGCCCAGCCACTTGATGTCCCGGTCCTCGAAGATGAAGTCGAGGAAGATCATCAGCAGGAACATGCCACCGAAGGCGGCGATCGACGGGTGGGCGTCGGTCACCAGCTGCTGGTAGTGGTCCTTCTCGTTGAAGGCGAGGCGGACGGCCTCGATCGGACCGATCTTGGCGCTGATGGCGACGATCACGACGGGGAAGACGAGCCGCATGCCGAAGACGGCGATCAGCACGCCGACGGTGAGGAAGATCTTCTGCCAGAAGGCATTCATCTTCTTCAGGATTCCGGCGTTGACCACCGCGTTGTCGAAGGACACCGAGATCTCGAGGATGGACAGGATCGCCACGATGCCGAAGCCTGTCCACCCCCCGTAGAGCACCGCGGCCACCAGGCCGAGCGCGGTGACCGCGAACGACCAGCCGAAGGTTTTCAGAAGCACTGGCTACCCAATCGTGTATGTACGGGCTCCCGATTAGCGGTCTCCCCCGCGCCGGTCCCCGGCTTTACGAAACGTTGACCCCGAAGTCTAGAGCGATACCGCGCAGGCCTGACGCATACCCCTGTCCGACCGCACGGAACTTCCACTCGCCCCCGTACCTGTAGACCTCGCCGAAGATCATCGCGGTCTCCGACGAGGCGTCCTCGCTGAGGTCGTAGCGGGCGAGTTCCTGGCCGTCCGCCTGGTTCACGACGCGGATGAACGCGTTGCTGACCTGGCCGAACGTCTGGCCCCGGTTGTCCGCCTCGTGGATCGAGACGGGAAAGACGATCTTGTCGCAGCCGGCGGGCACCTTGGAGAGGTCGATCAGGACCGACTCGTCGTCGCCGTCGCCCTCACCCGTGAGGTTGTCACCGGTGTGCTCGACGGAGCCGTCGGGGCTCTTGAGGTTGTTGTAGAAGATGAACCACTCGTCGCCGAGGACCCGGCCCGCGTTGCACAGCAGTGCGCTGGCGTCGAGGTCGAAGGGGGCGCCGGTGGTGGAGCGCGCGTCCCAGCCGAGGCCCACGAGGACCTGGGTGAGATTGGGTGCGGCCTTGGAGAGGGAGACATTGCCTCCCTTGGCGAGTGTGACGCCCATGGTGATGATCCTCCCCGAGGTGACGAGAGCTGACGCTTCCGCGGTGGCGGAGGCGCGGGTCCCCGTGGTGGCGGGGACATGAGGCGTGGTGGGGGCATGGGGCGCTGAGCGCGTCCGGCGCCGCACTCGTGTGGGTGCGGCGCCGGACGACGGAGCGCGGGGTGCGGCTCGGCTCAGACGTTGACGCCGAAGTCCTGCGCGATGCCGCGCAGGCCCGAGGCGTAGCCCTGGCCGACCGCGCGGAACTTCCACTCGGCGCCGTGGCGGTACAGCTCGCCGAAGACCATGGCGGTCTCCGTCGAGGCGTCCTCGGAGAGGTCGTACCGGGCGATCTCGGCGCCGCCCGCCTGGTTCACGACGCGGATGAACGCGTTGCGGACCTGGCCGAACGACTGCTGGCGGTTCTCGGCGTCGTAGATGGAGACCGGGAAGACGATCTTCTCCACGTCGGCGGGGACCGCGGCCAGGTCGACCTTGATCGCCTCGTCGTCGCCCTCGCCCTCACCGGTGGTGTTGTCACCGGTGTGCTCGACGGAGCCGTCGGGGCTCTTCAGGTTGTTGAAGAACACGAAGTTGCTGTCATTGCTGACCTTGCCCTCCGCGTTCGTCAGGATCGCGCTGGCGTCGAGGTCGAAGTCCGTACCTGTGGTGGTGCGGACGTCCCATCCGAGGCCGACCAGGACTGCGGTCAGGCCCGGCGCCTCCTTGCTCAGCGATACGTTGCCGCCCTTGCTGAGGCTGACTCCCACGAGTCCTCCCAATTGGTGTCCAGGGGCGGGGAGCCCCAAGCGTTGCGTTGCCATCGGATCAACGTGTGGATCCTAGTGACCGGTTCCCGCCCGCGAGGTGAATCGGGCGCGCGTCAGAGCGTTTCGAGCGCCTCGACGTACTCGTTCAGGTCGCGGGCGTCCGGCAGGCCGTTGACGACGCTCCAGCGCACCACGCCCTCCTTGTCGATGATGAAGGTGCCGCGCACCGCGCAGCCCTTCTCCTCGTCGAAGACGCCGTACGCGCGGCTGACCTCGCCGTGCGGCCAGAAGTCGGAGACCAGCGGGTACTCCAGGCCCTCCTGCTCGGCGAAGACGCGCAGCGTGTGGATGGAGTCGTTGGAGACGGCGAGCAGCTGGGTGTCGTCGTTGACGAACTTCGGCAGTTCGTCGCGGAGCGCGCAGAGCTCGCCGGTGCACACGCCGGTGAACGCGAACGGATAGAACAGCAGCACCACGTTCTTCTCGCCGCGGAAGTCGGAGAGCCGCACGGTCCGGCCGTGGTTGTCCTTCAGCTCGAATTCCGGGGCCTTGGTGCCGGTCGCGATTCCAGCGAGCGCCATGAGTACACATCCCTTCGACGGGGCCCCTTCGGGCGGGGCTGTTCGGGTGATGTCCACCCTACGTCCGGCGATCTACGCCGTACGCGTGCGTGAGGCCCCCGCCGACGGATGTGTCGGCGGGGGCCTCACGGTGGTTCTCCGGCTCTTGCCGCTGGGGCCGTGCGGGCCCGGCGCTTCTCTTGTGGCCGCGGAGGCCTAGCGCTTCTTGGCGGCCGCCTTGGGCGTGACCAGGCGGGTGCCGCTCCAGTCCTTGCCGGCGTTGATGCTCTTGGTCTGGGACAGGCCCGCGGTGGTGGCCGCCTCGCCGATCTCGCTCGGCTCGACGTAACCGTCACGACCGGTCTTCGGAGTCAGCAGCAGGATCTGGCCGCCCTCCTCCATGTACGCGATGGCATCCACCAACGCATCAGTCAGGTCACCGTCGTCATCACGGAACCAGAGCACCACGGCGTCAGCCACGTCGTCGTAGTCCTCGTCGACGAGCTCTGTGCCAGTGGCCTCCTCGATGGCCTCGCGGAGCTCCTGGTCGACGTCGTCGTCGTAGCCGATCTCCTGGACCACCTGGTCGGGCTGGAAACCAAGCCTTACGGCAAGGTTCGTCTCCGCGTGGTCCGCGGTCGCGCTCACGGATTGCCTCCTGATCATGTTTTTGGGAATGCCTGTCAGCCACGCGCGTGCGCGGGGCGTTGGCCGTAGTCCACACGGGCGGGACCGATCGCGCAAGTACCCGGCCGCCGAGACCGCCGAAACGGTGACGTTCCCGACCGTGTCGCCGCAACTGTCGCCACATCCGTGCGAGGCCGAACGGCTCTGCGAAGCGGTTAGACAGGATGGGCGTATCGTTGCGATTTGGGCCGAGCCTACCCCAGGGACGGCGGATGAACGTCTCGGTTACCTCTCGGTAGACATGACGAACGTGTGCACGCGGTACACGATGGGGAGCGGTGCACGGCCAGGCAAACCCAGGCGAGAGCCCCGACAGCGAAGGAACAGCGTGGCTTCCGGATCCGATCGCAACCCGATCATCATTGGCGGCCTGCCGAGTCAGGTCCCGGACTTCGATCCCGAAGAGACCCAGGAGTGGCTCGACTCCCTTGACGCCGCGGTCGATGAACGCGGACGCGAGCGGGCCCGTTACCTGATGCTCCGACTGATCGAACGCGCGCGCGAGAAGCGCGTCGCCGTGCCCGAGATGCGCAGTACGGACTACGTCAACACCATCGCCACCAAGGACGAGCCGTTCTTCCCCGGCAACGAGGAGATCGAACGCAAGGTCCTGAACGCCACCCGCTGGAACGCCGCGGTGATGGTCTCCCGCGCCCAGCGCCCCGGGATCGGCGTCGGCGGCCACATCGCCACCTTCGCCTCCTCCGCCTCGCTCTACGACGTGGGCTTCAACCACTTCTTCCGCGGCAAGGACGAGGGCGACGGCGGCGACCAGATCTTCTTCCAGGGGCACGCCTCCCCCGGCATCTACGCCCGCGCCTTCCTCCTCGACCGGCTCTCCGAGCCGCAGCTCGACGCGTTCCGGCAGGAGAAGTCCAAGGCACCCAACGGGCTCTCGTCCTACCCCCACCCGCGCCTGATGCCGGACTTCTGGGAGTTCCCGACGGTCTCCATGGGCCTCGGCCCGCTCGGCGCGATCTTCCAGGCGCGGATGAACCGCTACATGGAGGCGCGGTCCATCGCCGACACCTCCAAGTCGCACGTCTGGGCGTTCCTCGGCGACGGCGAGATGGACGAGCCCGAGTCGCTCGGCCAGCTCTCCATCGCCGCCCGCGAGGGCCTGGACAACCTCACCTTCGTCGTCAACTGCAACCTGCAGCGCCTGGACGGCCCGGTGCGCGGCAACGGCAAGATCATCCAGGAGCTGGAGTCGCAGTTCCGCGGCGCCGGATGGAACGTCATCAAGCTGGTCTGGGACCGCAGCTGGGACCCGCTGCTCGCCCAGGACCGCGACGGCATCCTGGTCAACAAGCTGAACACGACGCCCGACGGCCAGTTCCAGACGTACGCCACCGAGACCGGCGCCTACATCCGCGACCACTTCTTCGGCGAGGACCAGCGGCTGCGCGCCATGGTCGAGAACATGACCGACGACCAGATCCTGCACCTGGGCCGCGGCGGTCACGACCACAAGAAGATCTTCGCGGCGTTCTCGGCGGCCAAGGCCCACAAGGGCCAGCCGACGGTGATCCTCGCCCAGACGGTCAAGGGCTGGACGCTCGGCCCGAACTTCGAGGGCCGCAACGCCACGCACCAGATGAAGAAGCTGACGGTCGACGACCTCAAGGGCTTCCGCGACCGGCTGCACATCCCGATCACGGACAAGCAGCTCGAGGAGGGTGCCCCGCCGTACTACCACCCGGGCCGCGACTCCGAAGAGATCCAGTACATGCACGACCGCCGCAGGAGCCTGGGCGGCTATGTCCCGACCCGTGTGGTGCGCGCCAAGCCGCTGCCGCTGCCCGAGGACAAGGCGTACGCGGCCGCGAAGAAGGGTTCGGGGCAGCAGTCGATCGCCACCACCATGGCGTTCGTCCGCATCCTGAAGGACCTCATGCGGGACAAGGAGATCGGCAAGCGCTTCGTGCTGATCGCCCCCGACGAGTACCGCACCTTCGGCATGGACGCGTTCTTCCCGAGCGCGAAGATCTACAACCCGCTCGGCCAGCAGTACGAGTCCGTGGACCGCGAGCTCCTCCTCGCCTACAAGGAGTCGCCGACGGGCCAGATGCTGCACGACGGCATCTCCGAGGCGGGCTGCACGGCGTCCCTCATCGCCGCCGGTTCGGCCTACGCCACCCACGGCGAGCCGCTGATCCCGGTCTACGTCTTCTACTCGATGTTCGGTTTCCAGCGCACCGGCGACCAGTTCTGGCAGATGGCCGACCAGCTCGCCCGCGGCTTCGTCCTCGGCGCGACCGCCGGCCGCACGACGCTGACCGGCGAGGGCCTGCAGCACGCGGACGGCCACTCGCAGCTGCTCGCGTCGACGAACCCGGCCTGCGTCGCCTACGACCCGGCGTACGGGTACGAGATCGCACACATCGTCAGGGACGGGCTGCGCCGGATGTACGGCCCCGACAGTGAGGACGTCTTCTACTACCTCACCGTCTACAACGAGCCGATCCAGCACCCGGCCGAGCCCGCCGACGCCGACGTCGAGGGCATCCTCAAGGGCATCCACCGCGTCAAGCCCGGTGCGCAGGGCGCCATCCCGGCCCAGATCCTCGCCTCCGGCGTCGCGGTGCCGTGGGCGGTCGAGGCGCAGCAGATCCTCGCCGCGGAGTGGAACGTCAAGGCGGACGTCTGGTCGGCGACCTCCTGGAACGAGCTGCGCCGCGAGGCGGTCGAGGTGGAGCGCCACAACCTCCTGCACCCCGAGGAGGAGCAGCGCGTCCCGTACGTCACGCGGAAGCTGTCCGGCGCCGAGGGCCCGTTCGTGGCCGTCTCCGACTGGATGCGGAGCGTCCCCGACCAGATCTCCCGCTGGGTGCCCGGCACGTACCAGTCGCTGGGCGCGGACGGCTTCGGTTTCGCCGACACGCGCGGCGCGGCCCGTCGCTTCTTCCACATCGACGCGCAGTCGATCGTGGTCGGCGTGCTGACCGAGCTGGCGCGTGAGGGCAAGGTCGACCGCTCCGTCCTGAAGCAGGCGATCGACCGCTACCAGCTCCTCGACGTCACGGCTGCCGACCCGGGCGCGGCCGGCGGCGACGCGTAGCTCGGAGCGATTCCGGAGGGCGGCGGGCCGGTGGCCCGTCGCCCTTCGGCATCAATTCCCGACCCCGCGCGATCCGGCCGGCTCCGCGACCACGTACGGCCGCGTGAGCCGGGGCTCTTGCGCGTGGTGTGCCGTCACGAGTACCCCGGTTCACCTCTCCCAGACCTTGAACGCCCTTACCTGATACGGGGTTCGGGGCGCCCAGGTGCCGCTGCCCGGATAGGTGTTGAACTCACCGGTCTCGGCGCACTCCGCCGATTGGTACGCGGTGACCGGCCGTCCCGTGCGGTTGGCGAGAGCCTGCGCGCTGCCCCCCTCCGGCAGCGCGACGCAGCTCTCGATGTCGATCCCCGCCAGCTCGTACACCTGACGGGTGCCGTGGAACTCCGCCCGCTCCCACAGGCAGAGCTCGCCCGGCCCGCAGCCGCCGAGCGTGGGCGGTGCGGCGGCCCCGGCGTGTGCGGGCGTGAGGATGACCGCGGCCAGTGCGGCTGCCATGACGGTCGTGGGCATGGTCGTACGCATCTCTTCAACCCCCGTGTGATGTGGCGCGGTTGCGCAGGTCCTCGCTGCGCACCGCGGATCTTCTCTCCGAACTGTGGACCCGCGGGCCGGGCCGTCGGAAGGGGTGCGAAGGTGCGTCACCCTGATAGGCGAAAGCCCCCCAGATTGTCCCTGAGGGGCTTTCCCTGACAGCTCACTCCTGTCGCGTGCCGGACGTGCCGCGTGCCGGACGTGCCGCGTGCCGGACGTGCCGCGTGCCGGACGTGTCAGATGTGGCCCACGCCCGCGCCCGCCTCGGCGTTGACGCCCCGCTTCGTCAGGAACGCGACGAAGACGGCGACCGCGGCGACTCCGGTGGCGACCAGGCAGGCCAGGCCCATGCCCGACATGAAGGTCTCGTGCGCGACCGAGGTGATCTGGTCGGCGACCGGCGCCGGGGCCTTCGGCGGGACGGGCGCCACGCCGACCTGGACGGCCTCCGCGGCCTTGTCGAGCTGGGCCTCGCTGAGCGGCGGGAGCTTGGCCGCGGTCCAGTTGCCCGGCAGGTCGCTGTCGACCTTCGACGCCATGACGGCGCCGAGCACGGCCGTGCCGAGGCTGCCGCCGATCTGCATCGCGGCCTGCTGGAGACCGCCTGCGACGCCGGAGAGCTCCATCGGCGCGTTGCCCACGATGACCTCGGTGGCGCCGACCATCACCGGCGCGAGACCGAGGCCGAGGAGCGCGAACCAGAGCGACATGAGGCCGCTGCCCGTGCCCGCCTCCAGCGTGGACATGCCGTACATGGCGACGGCAGTGCACAGCATGCCGCCCGCCAGCGGAATGCGCGGCCCCACCTTGGTGATCATGGCGCCCGCCAGCGGCGAGCCGACGATCATCATGCCGGTGAGCGGCAGCAGGTGCAGACCGCTGTCCACGGGGCTCATCCCGTGCACGTTCTGCAGGTAGAAGGTGACGAAGAAGAGGCCACCCATGAAGGCGATGGCCATGAGCACCATCAGGACCACGCCCGCGGAGAGCGGCACGGAGCGGAACAGGGCCAGCGGAATGAGTGGTTCCTTTACCTTCGTCTCCCACGCCGCGAAGAGCACGAAGCTCAGTACGGAGGCGCCGATGAACGTCCAGGTCATGCCGGAGCCCCAGCCCCACTCCGGGGCCTTGATGAGGGCCCAGACCAAACAGAACATGGCCGCCGAGAGCAGTGCGATGCCGAGGACGTCGAAGGACTTCGGCGCGTTCTCGGCGCGGTGGTCCTTGAGGATGACCAGGCCGAGCACGACGGCGATGACACCGACCGGCACGTTGATGAAGAAGACGGACTGCCAGCTGACGTGCTGGACGAGGAGGCCGCCGAGGATCGGACCGCCTGCCGTGGAGGCGCCGATCACCATGCCCCAGATGCCGATGGCCATGTTGAGCTTCTCGGCCGGGAACGTGGCGCGCAGCAGGCCGAGCGCGGCGGGCATGAGGAGGGCACCGAACAGGCCCTGGAGCACGCGGAAGGCGACCACCAGGGGGATGGTGTCCGAGAGGCCGATGGCGCCCGAGGCGGCGGCGAAGCCGACCACGCCTATGAGGAAGGTCTGCCGGTGCCCGAAGCGGTCACCGAGCTTGCCCGCGGTGATCAGCGCGACGGCCAGCGCCAGGAAGTACCCGTTGGTGATCCACTGCACTTGGGCGAAGGTGGCGCCGAGGTCCTTCTGGATGGCCGGGTTGGCTATCGCCACGATGGTGCCGTCAAGGGCGACCATCATCACGCCGATCGCGACGGCGAAGAGCGTCAGCCAGGGGTGGCCGCGGAGTCCCTTGGCAGGGGCCGGAGCGGGCCCGGGCTCCGGTGCCTCGTCCGCCTTGTCGACGGTGGTCTGACTAGTCATGCGTTCGAGGTTAGTGACAGCGGCTGACAGTTGACAAACAATTTCACTAGTCGGTCACTGCCAAGTGGCTCACCGGTAAGGTGAACTGGGAAAACGGCAGGGAAGAGGGCCATGGCGTGAAGACCACGCAGCGAGTGACGGACACCCCGGCGGCACACCTTGAGGCCCCGGACGCGTCCGCCGGACCCCCGAGACCGGGACTGCGCGAGCGCAAGAAGCAGCGCACCCGGAACGCCCTGCTGCGCGTGGCGCTCGAACTCTTCACGACCCAGGGGTACGAGGAGACGACCGTCGACGAGATCGCCGAGGCCGTCGACGTCTCCCAGCGCACGTTCTTCCGGTACTTCGCCAACAAGCAGGAGGCCGCCTTCGCGGTCCAGGAGATGGTGGAGGCGCGGTTCGTCCGGGCGGTGCGCGACCGACCGGCCCACGAGGCCCCGCTGACGGCCCTGCGCGGCGCCGTCCTCGGCGCCTGGGAGGCGATGGGCCAGTCCATCGAGGAGGTCGTCCCGGTCGAACTCCACATGCGCACCTACCGGATGATCGAGTCGACGCCCTCCCTGCTCGCCGTACACCTGCGGCGCTCCATCGAGATGGAGGAGGAGGTCGCCCGCGTCATCGCCGAGCGCGAGGGGCTCGACCTGGACAGCGATCCGCGCCCCCGGGTGGCGGTGGCCGCCCTGAGCGGCGTCATGCGGGTCACCGGGCGCCTGTGGGGCACCGGAGAGGACGCCAGCCTGCAATCGATCAGGGAGCTCACCGAGAAGTACCTCGACCACCTGGGGCCCGCCCTCGCGGAGGACTGGCACGCGCCCCGGTCCCGGCCCAAGGCGGCGGAACCGTCCAACGCTCGGGACGCGTCCACACGTTGAGCCGCGGCGCACGCACGCCGAGTCACGATCATTTCTGCCGCAGCATGCACAAATGCCGTCTACGGAGTGTGACCTAATGACTCAATATGCGCCCGCTTTGCCCCAATTACCCGTCAAGAAACGTGATCTGCCTCACGCGATGCACGGTAGGCATCACGGTTCTCCTAGGGTGTTCCGTAGTGACTTCCTTCGACTCCTCCCCTCAACTCAACGCCTGGCGCGCCCTGCTCGCCCTCGCCGTCGTGTTCGTCATGCTGGCGACCACGGGCTGGACCGCCGTGCGCCACAACAAGGGCGACGCCTCGCCTCTCGTGGCCGCACGCGCCGCCTGGGAGCACGGGCACATCGGCGGGCGGGCGCTGCCCGACACCGACGCGTCCGCCGCCCGGCTCGCCCGCTTCTTCGCCTCGCTCGACGCGCGGCAGCGCGACCGCCTCGCCGCCCGCTACCCCCTCGCGGTCGGCAACATGAACGGCGCGCCCGCCACCCTGCGCTATCGCGCGAACCGCATCGCCCTGGGGCAGGCCCGCAAGATCGAGCGGCAGCGCATGCACGACAACCGCCTCTCCCCGCTGGGGCAGCAGGAGGCCGAGCGCAGGATGAAGCGGTTCGGGGTCATGATGCGCCCGGAACGCCAGGTCATCGCCTTCGATCCGATGGGCTCCGGCCGGATGGCCGAGGTCTTCGGAGACCTCGACAAGGCGCGCCGCGTATCCGTCATCGTGCCCGGAGTCGACACCAACGTACTGACGTTCGAGCGGACGTTCCGCAAGAACTCGGCGCCGGTGGGCATGGCGAAGTCGCTCTACCGCGCGGAACGCTCGGTGAGCCCCCACACGCGTACCGCCGTGATCGCCTGGGCCGACTACACCGCGCCCGTCGGCATCGGGGTGGACGCGGCCACGGCCATGCGCGCCGAGGACGGGTCCAAGCGCCTCGACTCCATGGTGCGCGGCCTGCCCGGCCGCACTCCGGTCGCGCTGTACTGCCACAGCTACGGCTCCGTGGTGTGCGGTGTGGCCGCGCGGAAGCTGCCCGCCCGGGTCACCGACATCGCGGTGGCGGGCAGTCCCGGCATGCACGCCGACTCGGCGTCGCAGCTGGGTACGGGTGCCCGGATCTGGGCCACCCGGGACGGCGACGACTGGATCCAGGATGTGCCGAACATGGAATTCGGCGGGCTCGGCCACGGCGCCGACCCGGTGGCCGCGGGCTTCGGGGCGCGGGTGCTGTCCGCGGCCGGTGCGCGGGGGCACACCGGCTATTTCGAGCCGGGCACCGAGAGCCTGCGCAATTTCGCGGCAATCGGCACCGGTTCATACGACTCGGTGCGCTGCGCGAGCGCGGACGACGCCTGCCGGAAGGGTTTTTCCGGCGCGGCAGCGGTCTGACGCGCGTAGAAATCGATGAAACAGCGGCCCGCCGCAGGAGGGACGGAGGCGCTCGTGCCGCCTACGATGAGCCGCATGGGTGACGTACTGGCCGGATTTCATGCCGCCTGGGAGTTCCAGTCCGACTCCGTGCTCATCCGCTTCGAACGGGGAATGCGCACGCCGAAGCTCTTCCAGGCCCTCGGTGAACGGCGCATCCCCCTTGAGGCGATCGCGGCGGTGACGCTCTCCCCCGGCAAACGCGGGACGGTGGTACTGCACGCCGTGCCGAAGCCGGGTGCCGATCCGCTGATGGAGGCGGCGGGGGGCCAGCTCAAGGACGGCAGCGACCCCTACCGCCTCGTGCTGCCCGCCGAACGCGAGACGCTCGCCGAGTACTACGCGGACGAGCTCCGGGCACAGCTCCCCCCGGACGACGGCGAGCCCGCGGACCGCTACCTGGTGGCCCCTCCCGAGGCTCCCCTGCAGTTCAAGGCGTACGACGGCAAGGCGTCCTTCGACGGCAAGACGGTGTCCTTCCGCTGGTTCTGGACGGGCGCGTCGTCGGCGAAGTGGAAGGCCGGGGACCAGAGCTTCCTCGTCACCGACCTGAGCGGCATCGAATGGCGCTCCCCGGAGCTCTTCGAGGGCCATCTCCGGCTGCTGCGCCGCGACAGCCCCGTCGCGCAGCCCGGGCAGGCCGACCAGGATCCGGCGGCCGTCGTGTTCGGTCTCGGCTACGGCCCGGTCCACGAGTCGCTGCCGTTCGCCGCGTCGGTGCTCGCCGCGGTCCGGGCGTCGGGCCCGGCCCTGAACTCCGCCGGCGTCGGCGCGAGCGTCTCCGCGCCGCCGTCCGTGCGCCGCGATCCCGCGGACATCGCGGACCGCATCAGGCACCTGGGGGAACTGCACCAGGCCGGTCTGCTCACGGACGACGAGTTCACGATGAAGAAGGCCGAGCTGCTCGCGGAGCTCTGAGACGCCTCAGTCGTCAGGCGCCAGGCGTCGGACCTCGGACCTCGGACCTCAGGTCCGCTCCGGCGCCTTACGGGCGGCGTCCGTGTAGAGGTCGATCTTGTAGTCGAGGACGGCGAGGGTGTCCTGCAGCTCGGCTATGCGGTCGCGGACGTCGCGGCGGGTCCGCTCCAGGAGTTCCTGGCGCTCGCCGAAGGTGTGCTCGCCCGCGCGCACCAGCTCCGCGTAGCGGACCATGTCCGCCACCGGCATCCCGGTCAGACGCAACTTGCCGACCAGGGCGAGCCAGTCCAGGTCGCGGTTGCGGTAGCGGCGTTGGCCCGTGTGGGAGCGGTCGATGTGCGGCATCAGGCCGATCCGCTCGTACCACCGCAGCGTGTAGGCGCTCAGGCCGGTGTGGGCGGCGACTTCGCTGATCGTGTAGTGGTCCTGCCCGTTCGGGCTCGGGTGTGCGCCGGGCGCCCCGGCGCAGCTGGCGGGGCGGGCCTGCACGGTCCTGGTCTCCATCACCGTCATGCCCCTCACGCTATGACCTTGGAGTGCACTCCAGGCAACCGGATTCGGTGAAAAGCGGGAGACGTCTCATCTCTTGGTCGCTACGGTCCCGGGCATGAGCCTTGTACGCCGTGCCACGCCGGAGGATGCCGAGGAACTGATCCGGCTGCGGCAGGTGATGATCGACTCGGTCTTCACCGCGCGCTCCGGGGGCCCGTCCGACACCGGTTGGCATGCCGAGTCGCTGCCGACCCTGCGGCGCAGGCTCGCGGAGAGCGACGGAGACTTCGCCGCGTTCGTCGTCGACCGTCCGGAGCGGCTCGGCGGACTCGCGGCGCTGGTGGCGGGGACGGTCGAGTACCGGATCGGGCGGGCGGGCAATCCGCACGGCCGGGTCGGCTGCGTCTTCAGCGTCGCCACCGACCCGGACCAGCGGCGCAAGGGGCACGCGCGGGCGGCCATGGAGGCGCTGCTCGACTGGTTCCGCGAGCGCGGGGTCGCCGGCGTGGACCTCAACGCGTCACGGGAGGCGGAGCCGCTCTACGCGTCGCTCGGCTTCGTCCGCAAGCCCGACCCCTCGATGCGGCTGAACCTGTAGGAACGCTTAGGCTCGGAGCCATGCAGAGCCTGGCGTTGATCGAGAACTGGCCGGTCCCCACCGCTGCCGCCGCCGTCGTCCGCGCGGACGGCACGGTGGCCGGGACCCACGGACCGACCGACCGGCGTTTCGCCCTCGCGTCGGTCACCAAGCTCCTCGCCTCGTACGCGGCCCTCGTCGCGTACGAGGAGGGGGCCGTGGAGCTCGACGAGCCCGCCGGGCCCGAGGGGTCGACGGTCCGGCACCTGCTCGCGCACACCAGCGGGCTCGCGTTCGACGAACACCGCACGACGTCGGCGCCGGGCACCCGGCGGCTGTACTCGAACGCGGGGTTCGAGGTGCTGGGCGACCACATCGCGAAGGCGACGGACATTCCCTTCGACGAGTACCTGCGGCAAGCGGTCCTGGTGCCGCTGGGGATGACGTCGACCTCGCTCAAAGGTGACCTCTCGCCCGCCAAGGACGGGGTGTCGACCGTCGACGACCTGGTGCGGTTCGCGGCGGAGGTGCAGGCTCCGCGGCTGCTCAACGCGCGGACCGTGGCCGCGGCGATGACCGTGACGTTCCCTGGCCTCAAGGGTGTGCTGCCGGGGTACGGGCATCAGAACCCCAACGACTGGGGGCTCGGGTTCGAGATCCGGGACTCCAAGGCGCCGCACTGGACGGGAAGTTCGTCCTCGCCGCGGACGTTCGGGCACTTCGGGCAGGCGGGCACGTTCCTGTGGGTCGACCCGGACGCGGGGATGGCCTGCGTGGCGCTCACGGACCGGCCCTTCGGGCCGTGGGCGGTGGAGGTGTGGCCCGGGTTCACCGATGCGGTGCTCTCCGAGGGGAGTGGGTGAGGCGGCCACTCGCCGTGGCGGGGCGGTTGCTTGCCGGGTGCGGGCCGCATTCGGCTGGTCGCGCAGTTCCCCGCGCCCCTGACTGCGCCCTCAGAGCCTGTCTTTGAACCCCCGTCGTCCGCGCGAAGCGCGGGCGCAGCGGTGTTCGGTGCGTGCGATCGGTGTGCGGAGTGCCAGGTCATGTGGCGGAGCCACCTGTCCTGGGGCTCCGTGCGCCGAGCGTGCGTGCCGGGCGCCGGGGCGCAGGCGGGGGTTCAAAGACAGGCTCTAAGAGGCGCTCGTCATCTCCCAGATCAGCAGTGTCGTGTCGGCTGATGCCAGGCCTTCCGGGCTCGTTTCCTCGGTGATCCGTGCCGAGTCGCCCGGGCCCAAACGGTCGTCGGCCAGGGTCAGCTCGCCGGTTGCCACGTGTACGTATATGTACGGTGCGTCCGGGAGTGCCAGGCGCTCGCCCGCCGTCGGGCGTCGTACGTGCAGCAGGGCGCCCGCGGCCGGTACCGCGTACGGGGTCGAGTCGGCGATGCCGCGGACCACCTCGTAGGAGGGGTCGCCGCCCGGGGTGAGCGGGGCCAGCCACATCTGGACGAAGACCAGAGGGGCCGGGCCGTCGTTGCGTTCGACGTGGCGGACGCCGCCCGCGGCGGACAGGTGCTGTACGTCGCCGGGGCGGACCAGCGACTCGTGGCCCGTCGAGTCGCGGTGGGTCAGCTCCCCCTCGATCACCCAGGTCACGATCTCGGTGTGGCTGTGCGGGTGTTCGTCGAAGCCCGCGCCGGGCGCCAGACGCTCTTCGTTGCAGGCCAGGATCGCGCCGAAGCGGAGGTTGTCGGGGTCGTAGTGCGGCCCGAAGGACAGGGCGTGGAAGGACTCGATACCGGCCGCGCTCTCCCCGCCGCGGTACCGGTCGCCGGAGCGCCGTACATCAATCACGTACCCCACGGTAGGGCCTGTGCGGGCCCCGGCACCGCACGTCCCCGTCCCGATAAGGCAGTCTTGTCCCGTGCCCGAACCCTCAGCGAACGAAACCCCGCAGGAGTCCCAGGAGCCCCACCGGGAGCCCGGTCGGGACGCCCGCCGGACCGCTCACGCCCACGCCGCGACCCTGAAGCGCCTGGAGAAGTCGTCCGGGAGCCTGGCGGCGCAGGCCATCGCGCGGATGGACGAGACGCTGTCCTGGTACCGGGCGATGCCGCCGGAGAACCGCTCCTGGATCGGCCTGGTCGCGCAGGCCGGTATCGCCGCGTTCACCGAGTGGTTCCGGCGCCCGGACGCGCCCCAGGCCATCTCCACCGACGTCTTCGGCACCGCCCCCCGCGAGCTGACCAGGGCGATCACCCTGCGCCAGACGGTGGAGATGGTGCGTACGACGATCGAGGTGATGGAGTCCGCGATCGACGAGGTCGCGGCGCCCGGCGACGAGTCGGTGCTGCGTGAGGCCCTCCTCGTCTACGCCCGTGAGATCGCCTTCGCCACCGCGCAGGTGTACGCCCAGGCCGCCGAGGCACGCGGTGCCTGGGACGCCCGCCTTGAGTCGCTGGTCGTCAACGCGGTGCTTTCCGGGGAGGCCGACGAGGGCGCCGTCTCACGCGCCGCCGCCCTCGGATGGAACTCCCCCGAGCACGTCTGCGTGGTCCTCGGCACCGCACCCGACGGCGACAGCGAGCTCACCGTGGAGGCCATCCGCCGCGCCGCCCGGCACGCGAAGCTCCAGGTCCTCACCGGTGTGCTCGGCACCCGCCTGGTCGTCATCGCGGGCGGCAACGACAATCCGCTGCACGTGGCGAAGTCGCTGATCGGGCCGTACGCGGCCGGGCCCGTGGTGGCCGGGCCGATCGTCCCCGACCTGCTCGCCGCGACCCGCTCGGCACAGGCCGCGGCCGCCGGCCTCAAGGCGTGCGCCGCCTGGCAGGACGCCCCGCGCCCCGTCCTCGCGGACGATCTGCTGCCGGAGCGCGCCATGGCGGGGGATCCGGCGGCCCGCGTCCAGTTGGTGGAGGAGATCTACAGACCGCTGGAGGAGGCGGGCTCCGCGCTCCTGGAGACGCTCAGCGTCTATCTGGAGCAGGCGAGCAGCCTCGAAGGCGCGGCCCGGATGCTCTTCGTCCACCCCAATACCGTGCGCTACCGGCTCCGACGTGTGACTGACGTCACCGGCTGGTCACCTTCCGATGTGCGCTCCGCTTTCACGCTGCGCATCGCCCTCATCCTGGGGCGTCTGGCCGACGCGGATCCTCAGTCGTAGGGTTTTGTCGGCCCCCTACAATTCCCCCAGCCGTTCTTCGTCCCTGTCCCCACGGGCGGCCCCCACCGTCCACAAGAGAGAGTGTAAGAGTGCTCGTACTCGTCGCTCCCGGCCAAGGCGCTCAGTCGCCCGGCTTCCTGACCCCCTGGCTCGACCTCCCCGGCGCCGCCGACCGCCTCGCCGCCTGGTCCGACGCCATCGGGCTCGACCTCGCCCACTACGGCACCCAGGCCGACGCGGACGCCATCCGCGACACCGCGGTGGCCCAGCCGCTGCTCGTGGCCGCCGGACTGCTCTCCGCCGCGGCACTCGGTGACATCACGCCGGGCGCCGTCGCCGGACACAGCGTCGGTGAGATCACCGCCGCCGCGTACGCAGGTGTGCTCGGTGACGACGACGCGCTGCGTCTCGTGCGCAGGCGCGGCCTCGCCATGGCTGAGGCCGCCGCGGTCACCGAGACCGGCATGGCCGCGCTGCTCGGCGGCGACCCCGAGGTCACCGTCCCGCACCTGGAGAAGCTCGGCCTGACCCCGGCGAACGTGAACGGCGCGGGCCAGATCGTCGCCGCGGGCACCCTGGAGCAGCTCGCCGCCCTCGCGGAGGACAAGCCCGAGGGCGTCCGCAAGGTGATCGCCCTCAAGGTCGCGGGCGCGTTCCACACCGAGCACATGGCGCCCGCGGTGGCCGCGCTGGAGGAGGCCGCCAAGGACCTCGTCGTCGCCGACCCGCGCTTCGCCTACGTCTCCAACCGCGACGGCAGGACGGTCGCCGACGGCACCGAAGTGATCTCCCGCCTGGTCGGCCAGGTCGCCAACCCGGTCCGCTGGGACCTGTGCATGGAGACCTTCAAGGAGATGGGCGTAACGGCGCTGATCGAGGTGTGCCCCGGCGGCACCCTCACCGGTCTCGCCAAGCGCGCCCTGCCGGGCGTCACGACGCTCGCGGTGAAGACCCCCGATGATCTCGACGCGGCCCGTGCGCTCGTCGCCGAGCATTCCTAGCCGAGAGCTGACAAGGAGCCGTAGCGCATGTCGAAGATCAAGGCCAGTCAGGGCCATCCGTACGCGCGGATCATGGGTGTCGGCGGTTACCGTCCCACGCGCGTCGTGCCGAACGAGGTGATCCTGGAGACGATCGACTCGTCCGACGAATGGATCCGCTCCCGCTCCGGCATCGCGACCCGCCACTGGGCCTCCGACGAGGAGACCGTGGCCGCGATGTCCGTGGAGGCGGCGGGCAAGGCGATCGCCGACGCCGGCATCACGCCCGCGCAGATCGGTGCCGTGGTCGTCTCCACCGTCTCGCACTTCAAGCAGACCCCGGCCATCGCGACCGAGATCGCGGACAAGATCGGCGCGGGCAAGCCCGCCGCGTTCGACATCTCCGCGGGCTGCGCGGGCTTCGGCTACGGCCTGACGCTGGCCAAGGGCATGGTCGTCGACGGCTCCGCGGAGTACGTCCTGGTGATCGGCGTGGAGCGGCTGAGCGACCTCACCGACCTGCACGACCGTGCGACGGCGTTCCTCTTCGGTGACGGCGCGGGCGCCGTGATCGTGGGCCCCGCCAAGGAGCCGATGATCGGCCCGACGGTCTGGGGCTCGGAGGGCGACAAGGCCGAGACGATCAAGCAGACCGAATCCTGGGAGGTGTACCGCAACGGCGGTGCGCCCGCCAAGTTCCCTGCGATCACGCAGGAGGGCCAGGCGGTCTTCCGCTGGGCCGTGTTCGAGATGGCGAAGGTCGCCCAGCAGGCGCTGGACGCGGCCGGAATCACCGCGGACGACCTGGATGTCTTCATTCCGCACCAGGCCAACGAGCGGATCATCGACTCGATGGTGAAGACTCTGAAACTGCCGGAACATGTCACGGTCGCCCGTGACGTGCGCACCACCGGCAACACCTCGGCCGCCTCGATCCCGCTCGCAATGGAGCGGCTCCTGGCGACCGGCGAGGCGAAGAGCGGCGACACCGCGCTCGTCATCGGCTTCGGGGCGGGTCTCGTGTACGCCGCCACGGTCGTTACCCTCCCCTAGGCATACCGTCCGGATCACCCGGTCCGTACGGCTGTAAAACCAACCTGCCGCTGCCGCGGCGGGCGCCACACCCTCTGGATACATAAGAAGGAGCGCCAACATGGCCGCCACTCAGGAAGAGATCGTCGCCGGTCTCGCGGAGATCGTGAACGAGATCGCCGGCATCCCGGTCGAGGACGTCCAGCTGGACAAGTCCTTCACCGACGACCTGGACGTCGACTCGCTGTCCATGGTCGAGGTCGTCGTCGCCGCCGAAGAGCGCTTCGACGTCAAGATCCCGGACGACGACGTCAAGAACCTCAAGACGGTCGGCGACGCGACCAAGTACATCCTCGAGCACCAGAACTGACCCAGCTCTGTCTGCTCTGTCGCCACCCGGCGGTGGCGCCGCTGATCCCCTCAACATCGTGGAGAAATTTCCTGTGAACTCGACCAATCGCACCGTGGTCGTCACCGGTATCGGCGCAACCACACCGCTGGGTGGCGACGCCGCGTCGACGTGGGAGGGCCTGCTCGCGGGCCGCTCCGGCGTCAGCGCGCTGGAGCAGGACTGGGCAGCCGAGCTGCCCGTCCGCATCGCCGGTCAGATCGCCGTGGAGCCGGGCGAGATCATTCCCCGGCCGCAGGCCCGCAAGCTGGACCGTTCGGCGCAGTTCGCGCTGATCGCGGCCAAGGAGGCCTGGGCGGACGCCGGCTACACCGCCAAGGCGGGCGAGGACTCCTCCGTGGACCCGCACCGCCTCGGCGCGGTCATCGCCTCCGGCATCGGCGGCGTGACCACCCTGCTCGACCAGTACGACGTGCTCAAGGAGAAGGGCGTACGCCGCGTCTCCCCGCACACCGTGCCGATGCTGATGCCCAACTCCCCGGCGGCCAACGTCGGCATCGAGCTGGGTGCCCAGGCGGGCGTCCACACCCCGGTGTCGGCCTGCGCCTCGGGCGCGGAGGCCATCGGTTACGCCGTGGAGATGATCCGCACCGGCCGCGCCGACGTCGTCGTCGCGGGCGGCACGGAGGCGGCGATCCACCCGCTGCCGATCGTCGCGTTCGGCAACATGATGGCGATGTCGAAGAACAACGACGACCCGCAGGGCGCCTCGCGTCCCTACGACGCCGACCGCAACGGCTTCGTGCTCGGCGAGGGCGCCGGCGTGATCGTCCTCGAGTCCGAGGAGCACGCCAAGGCCCGCGGCGCGAAGATCTACGCGGAGGCCGTCGGCCAGGGCATCTCGGCCGACGCCCACCACATCACGCAGCCCGAGCCGTCCGGCAACGGCATCGCCGCGGCGCTGCACAACCTGATCGACACGACGGACCTGAAGCCCGCCGAGGTCGTGCATGTGAACGCGCACGCGACCTCGACGCCGCAGGGTGACGTCGCGGAGATCAAGGCGCTGCGCAAGGCGTTCGGCGACGACGTCGACCACATGGCGATCGCCAGCACCAAGTCGATGACGGGTCACCTGCTCGGCGGCGCGGGCGGCGTGGAGACCGTGGCCACGGTCCTCGCGCTGAAGCACCGCATCGCCCCGCCGACGATCAACATCGAGAACCTCGACCCCGAGGTGGACGCCGATGTCATCCGTGACACGGCCCGCCCGCTGCCCGAGGGCAGGATCGCGGCGCTGAACGACTCGTTCGGCTTCGGCGGCCACAACGTCGTCCTGGCGTTCCGGACCGTCTGAGTCTGAGTCTGTCGGTACCTGTCTGAGTCTGCCGTACGCAAGCGAATGGGCCCCCACCATCCTTGAGTTCTAGTGGTCGTTGCAACACCCCAGCTCAGGGGACGCGATGGCCATCGATTACAGCAAGCGACGCAAGCCCGCAGGGCATGCTCCGCA